>JAXHNP010000006.1:703750-1028125 GCA_034520365.1 Desulfobacterales bacterium | reverse complement strand
TGTAATTGAAAGTTAAAATATTGGTAATCAGCACCGGAATCATAAAGAAAAACCCCGCGGTACTGGAACGATAGGTAAAAGTGCAGGTTAAAAGCACAACCAGAAGTGCAAAAGCAATGCTTTCAACTTGTCCGGCAAAAATGACTTCATTAACAGCGGCCAGTAGCCCGATCTTTCCGCCAGCCAGAAGATATTCAACATCTTTTATGGCTTTTTGACTTATGAAATTTTTGATGCGTGAAATCGCTGTGCGAATGGTTTCGCCGGTATGATCCTGAAAATATATCGTAACGGCGGCTGTCTCATAATCAAAATCTAAGTACCGATTGAGATCGCTCCGATCTCCGCCAGCAAGGTAATTATAAATCAATTCGCCGTTTATAACCGTACTGTCTCCCATTGACTGAAAGCGCGGATTATCCATGTGCAGAAGTCTTTTTACAGCCGGCAACAGGTCTGTAATGGCAATGGTGCCCCCGATGCTGGACTGCAGTTCCACATGGTCCTGGAACTCGGAAATATTTGCAAGAACATCCGGCTCAATGACGGCGTTTTCCCCCTCCCCTTTTACAACCACAAACATGGTGTCGGTCCCGAGAAATTCTTCGTTTATTTTCTCGACCGACTGGTTGTACTCCGAATACGGCCATAATAACGACGAGCCTGGATCAGCATCGCCTATGGTGATCTTACTCGCATAGTATAGGCCGCCGGTGCATATCAAAATAACTATGATCAAAATAGGCCACCTGCCTAGTCCGATTACCTGCTGGCCCAGTTTCCGAAGCAGGGCTAAATATATTTTGTTGAAATTGTATTTTATTAAATAACGACCGGGATCCCGTACAAGCGTCAACAGCAGAGGGGTCATAATAACACCGGTAACCACCACGCAGGTTACCCAAACGGCTCCGAGGATCGCTGTTTTTTGAAGCAAGGGAATGGGCGCAAGCGCCACGACCATGATACCCCCGGCGTCTGTCAAAACGCTTAACACGCCGGGACGAAACAAGGTGCCCAGAGCGACTTCTGCGGCCACTTTGCTGATATCCTTTGTATCGCCTGCCAGAATGCGCGCTTCAGCCACTTCTTCAAACCGGGTGATGGATTGCACCGAGTGTGAAATGACCCGGGCGGTGATAAGAAACGTGATGACAATTCCCAGGGGATCTAGCGACAGACCGCATAGATAGCCTATGCCAAGGGCCCAAATAGCGCTGACAGCCGCGTTGATAAGCGGGATAACAGCCCCGCGCAGGGTTCTTAAAAAAAACACGGTCAAAATTATGCACATGAGAAGGAGGCTTCCGAAAAAAATAATTATGGTCTGCGGAAGATATCCATTGATAAGGCCCCTTAAAATAGGCTCACCGACTGCGGAAATAGAGACTTTCTCGTTGTCCACCCCATCAATAAGCTTATTGATATCTTTATATATAGCCTTATAATTCACCAGCCGATCGATAAAATCCACCGTGACCAGGGCGGATTTCAAGTCCCGTGAGACATAGGATCCATAAATAAGCGGATTTTCAATAACCCCCTGGCGCAAATTATCCAGCCCTTCCTGGGTTTCCGGTATATCAGGCCACATCAAAGGCTTGCTCTCAATTCCGTACGAGGTCCCTTCTGTATGCTTCAGCTTTTTCGAGGCAAGGGAGATAATCTGGTATTCATTGACTGCCGTAACAGTGCGCAATTCGCGCTGCAGATTCTGAATGACCTCCAGAACATCGAACTGAAAAATATCACCCTCTTCGACATGAACCCGAATAGAAACCTTATTCGGACCGCCGAACTGCTCAGCGTACTGCTCGTTTGTCTCAACGTAGGGGTGGTTACTCGGCACCAGATCCGCAAAAATGGTCTTGATATCGATCTGCACCGCATTATAAAGGAAGAAAGCTGTGAGCACGGAAAGAAAAATGAGCACTCGCGTTCTTTTGTATATGCAAAATTCGACTAATTTTTGTTTAAAATCCGGCATGAATGTCCTCTATTTTCTTTTCAGTTAAAATGTTTCCAGTCTCGTCCATTCCAAATTCCTGATGTTTGGCCTACGATGATATATTGATTTTCATCAAGTTTTATTAGATCGGTATGCCAGGCCAACTCATTTTCCGCCAAGCGATTAGCGGAGCAGTCAGCATCGCCTTTCTTAGTAAAAACAATACCGTTGTTCCCCACCCCGACATACTTACTGTCATCATGCAAAAGAGCCAGCAAGTGCTGACTAGTGTCGATTGTCTTTCGCTGCCAAAATTTTCCACCGTTTTTGGTCGTCAAAATCGTTCCCTCAGTTCCCGCGGCCAGGAGGAAATTGTCATTTTTGGCCGCGATAGCAAAAATGTTGATGTCAGTTTCTACCAACTGCTTTCCCCGGTCTTCACCTTCTTCCACATCCTGTTTGATCCAGGTGTCCCCCCCATCTTCTGTTTTCAGAATTGTGGCGAATTCTCCAACGACCCAGCCTTCATTCTCATCTAGAAACAGAACATCGTTATAGCTTATATCCTCCTCCTCTTTCTTCTTGACCCATGTTTTACCATAATCCTCAGTGTATAGGATGGCGCCCATCACCCCGACGGCAAACGCCCTGCCTTCGTCAAGAGCAGTTACTTTAATTAATTTATTATCCACATCTGATTTCGGAATATCTTTTACTATATTCCAAGAAGTCCCGCCGTCATCCGTGATAAGGGCAACCCCTTCATCTCCCACAGCAACCGCTCTTTTTTCGTCCCAAAACGCAATATCCTGCAAATGTTTACTAGTGGGCGTCTCCAAAACTTCAAAACTTTGGCCTAAATTCGCAGTTTTCCAAATTTTACCTCTGGAGCCTGCCATAAAAAATGTGTCCCCGACTGGGAGCGGAACGAGCGCAACTCCATAGATACGATCCCTCGCTCGTATGGGTTCAGTAGCCAGGGAGACGTCATCATTGCTGAAAATAGTTTCAGAGATCGCTTCAGTTTTAAGGCCTATAAAAGCAAGAGACAAAAACAATACCGCGAACAAAAAAACTTCCCAGCATATCTCCAAACGGGTCATTTTGCTTGTAGGATTTTTTTCGGACACAATCATAACCTTTTTTAGATGAATTAATAGTTTTTCTTAAAAAATTCTCATTTCAGGGCTCGGCAGGATCGCACCTTAATACGACCCTGCCGAATAAACGGATAAGATTTGGGGGGTTAAAAATCCATTTTGCCCTGAGCCGCTTTTTTAAGCAGATGCACGTCAATTTCATCCAGGTCAACACCCGCGGGGTTCCAAGTGGAACTCATGGGGTGCACAAAAATGGTGGCGTGATTCCGCTTAAAATCAATCATATGACCGGTGTTCGACAATATACCATATCCCCCATCCTCGGTTTTGATGGGTGTCATGCCGAAAAAGATCATCTTCCACATTTCTCCGGCATGGTCATAGGCCTCGGCATACAAAAGCAAGGGAATCTGTGTGTCCATATACATCCGTTTTTCCGCATAGGGATGCTCCTCCGGCAACTTGGCCTTGAGTTCGTATACCTCCCGGGGCTCCCATGCGTCGGTGGGATTCCAGTGCGGGGGGGTTTTGTGATCAATACCCGGATAAAGATCGCTTTTACTGCCTTTGTCAAAGGATGGCCGCTCACTATGGCAAATAGCAAGGACATGCCTTTTTCCTACAACCTCAAAACCTTTATACCAGCTGGGGTGGATATTAAGCACTTCCATCTCATCATTTAACATATCCGTGCCACCGATGGGGTCCATCCAGCTGCCCCCGGAAAGTCTGCGAACCCGCCGAACGCTTTTCAGATATGCCCACATATCATCGGTTTTACCGTCCATGTAGCGAATGGAATAAGTGCCTAGTCCGGCAATATCGCTGGGAGACAAGCCCACGGTGATATTTCTTTTATAAATGTTTTCGTCTACCACATGGGGCCGCCCTTCGCCCAGTAGTCCCTGATAAAAAGCAGTGAGATAAGTCCAGGTCTGCTCCCGGGTTATACCCTTGTCCCCGTCAATAAACAGGAACCGAAATTCCGGAACCCACTGAATATCTCCTCGCGGAAAGCCGCCAACCATCTGTGAGTTCCAGGCAAGCTTTAAAGCCGCGTTCGGATCATCCAAATCAACATCCGGAAAAGGGGTCCCCGCAACATATCCTTCGATATTCTGTGTTTCCGGATTTAGCTTTACCTGGTCGGCATATTTTTCTGTAGCTTCTACCCATCGCTCATCAACCGGAAACGGTTCGCTGTGTTTAAGCTCAATCTCAAGGCCTTTTTCCCGGATCATCATTTCAACCATGTCCGTGAGCAGATCCCCGATTTTATGGCCTTCAAATTCTTGATCCTTCATTTCATCAATATTTTTCGAATTAATAACATCCCCTGCCTCGACTTCCGCGGAAACAACCGATGTGACTCCAAATATCAAACAAGTAAACGTCAGAAATGCGGCCATAATAACCTTGCGAATTATTTTGCCTTTCATAGTTAGTGCCTCCAAGCTTTTATAAATTTTAGAAAACATATTTCAGCCTCACATAAAGTTGGTCATTGTTCTCAAACCATCCGATAAGTTGAGTGTCTGTTTCCACCTCACCGGGTTCTTTGTAATTGCTTCCGGGAAAAAACATGGCGTATTCGGTGTAAAGCCGCAATCTGTCACTCAAAACAAACTGACAGCTCGGAATCACAAAGAAATCCCCGTTATTTACCTGAACGCCGCCGGCCAGTTGGGGATTAACAGTATCCCCTGCATAATTCCACCCCAGTATACCTGTCAGAATGCTGTCATATTCGTAGTGGCCTGCTCCATAACCAGCCAACCGGACAATATTATCCTCGTCTTTGCCCCGATCATAATCGAGAAGGGTCGTGGTAAATAACTGCATACTAAAAAAGCCGTCTTTGCGGGCACCTAGCAGGGGTTTTACCCAGCTCATGGGTTTGTCAAATCCAATCATGCTTCTTACGGTATCGTATTCCTCGATACCGTCGAATCCGGGAATTCCTGCGAAAACTTCCGAGGCATCCTGACCGACGTTGTAGGTGCGGTCAAAGATATAAGCGAGTTCTGTTCGAAGGACCATGTCTAGCGGTCTGAAATAATAATTCATGGTCCCGCCAATCATGTGCTCTTTTGGGAAAATAAACTCGGCAAATTCATTTTGTGGGGCCTCACCTTCATAAGGATCAGCGGCTGAATTCAACACCGGGTCCTGCCTGTTGCCATAAAAATAAGCCAGGGAATATTCGACGGGGCCGGTCATTCCAGTCCAGCGGACTCCATAATGATCATCATCGGAATCCCCTTCGGAATGATGATAGTTGTAAGGAACACCCCCGGTTAAAAAATCAAATCCTTTGTTCGGCTGAAGGGCCCAGCGTCCACCCCTTAAATCATAAGTGTTTCCATATTGGTCTTCGCTGTTGATGTCATCACCGGGTATCCAAATCAACTGCAATTGGCCGCCCGGCATTCGAACCTGAGCATTGGCCATTGTGAGGGGTTTTCGGAGATATTGATTTTCCGCCTCCAAAAAAGTCCGCCAGGAAAAATCGTATCCATGAATAACATCCATGGCCTGGAAAAAGTCAGTGCGCCCCCACACCACCTGCTGCTTGCCAAGCCGCATTTGCACATTGTCCCATGGCTCAATATCCACGTAATACTCGCGAAACTCTGCATCATCGTAAAAACTTTCCAGATCCGCATTGGACATACGATCAAGCTCACGAAGGTATTCCGTCTTGTATTCTCTATCTATTCTTCCAACGACGCCGAAATCAAAAAGATCATAATACCCATTCAGTTCCAAATAAGCAGTAGAGCGAAACATAGACAAATTGTATCGGTCGTCACCATCGGTTTCAGGCGGGTTCTCCATGTTCATTGAAACGCGCTGGGTCAAATGCCCGGATGCCCGCATGTTTTCCGTAAAATCATTGGAACTGTGAACAACATGGCTTGAAAAGAAGACCAGAATTGCGGCCATGCTCAACACCCATGCCAATTGCTTCGGTTTAAAATACATTTTCCCCCCCATCACACTCCTCCTCTGGGTAATAAGTTCTAAAATTTATAATAGTTGTATTAAAGAGACATATAGAAAAAGAAATTGGCACCTTACCAGAGCAAATCATACTCCATTTTCTCAACCTTCCCTATCTCCGCTATCACCTCCTTAACACTCATCACGTCTGCATATTTTTGCCCCATATTCCAGAGAAACATGTTATGGGTGTCTTCGGCTCTGTCAGCCACACACTCTTCTGCAACAATAGTTCTGAAACCATAAGAGCAGGAGTCTAAGGCGCTTGCGTAAACGCAACCGGCTGTTGTACAGCCTGTTATAATCACAGTGTCGATATGCGTAGCAATAAACATCTGCAGAAGATGGGTGCCAAAAAAAGCCGACGGCCAATGCTTTTCAAGTACGATATCCGACTCCCGTATATCCAGCCTTTCATCCATTTCATAAAACCAATGATCTCTTGTGAAATCCCTCAACACCATTGCTTTATGTCCAAATGGGCCTAAATCCACACCATCTTTCTCATATCCCACTCTGGTATAGTAAACCTTAACATTTTTTTCTCTGGACGCATCAGTCAGCTTTTTTACATTTTCCACGGTTGTGGTCATGTCCGCGCCGGCTGTAGCTTCAGGAAGAGTAAAGCCTTTTTGTAGATCTATAACAATAATAGCCGGGCGTTTACCGAATCCGATACCTCCCCCGAGTTTAGATTTTTGGTATATTTCTTCCCTTCCATTAGTCATATGCACACCCCCTTTTTTGGATACTAAATTATTTATGTGCAGGTTCTGTTGGAACAAACTGGCCTAATCCCGGTTCTGCGACCAGCTTTTCATTTTCTACCACATTTTGACCTCGTATAATTGTTCTAACCGGCAAACCTTTAATTTCCCATCCTTCATAAAGGCTGTAATCGGAAATTGAATGGCGTTCCGACGCTTTGACGGTCTTCTTTTTTTCAAGGTCGACAATTACTAAATCCGCATCTGCGCCTATAGCCATTATTCCTTTTCTTGGATAGAGGCCGAATATTTTACTGGTATTGTAAGATGTCATCCTAACTACATCAGTTAAAGACAGTCTTCCTTTATTTACCCCCTCGGAAAGCAACAGTGGCAACAAATATTCTACACTGGAATAATCAAGTTGCATGTTCCAAATATTGCCATCCGCCCATTTATCCTTATACATATTATTTGCGCTATCTGTTCCTATTGTATCTAATCTTCCATTAATAACACCTTTCCAGATATTTTCCTGGTCCTGTGGACTGCGTATGGGAGGATTGATTTTTCCAAGCAAAGGAGATTCAAGATTTTCACCGTAATAATTTGTAACTAAGTAGTGAGGGCAGGTTTCCACATAAACTTTGTTCCCCCTTTGCCTAAATTCACTAGCAATATCTGCTGCGTTGCCTATGCTGCTGTGAACCTGATATATGGGGCACCCAACCTCCTCCGCCAACCGGCAGCCGATGTACAGATCTATTTCCTCGGCTGCGTTTGGCCGTGCATCTGCCCACGTTTTTAATGTATTCTGGTCCTTGAACTTTTCTTCAACGGCAAAGACAAGTTCAATATGTTCGGCATGGATCATTGGTATCCCGCCAATAGCCTTCATTTTTTCAAATGCTTTATAGAGGAAACCGCTGTCGATATTCACACCTTGAAGACCGATCTGCTCTCCGGCCTTTCCCTTATAAGCCATTAGGAACTTATTTGAATGAACCCCCAAGCCGGCCATTTTTTCAATTTCATCAAGATGTGAATCAAAAAGCAAAACACCATGAAATGCCACATCACAAGAAGCCAATTTACTGATTGGCGCTTTCATGGTGTTATATACTTCCTCCTGGGACTCTTTACCGATTAAATACTGGATAATTGTAGTCGTTCCGCCGGCTGCGGCTGCCGCCGTCTCCGATTTGACATCCCCCTCATAGTCAAGAAAGATTCCCATATGCACATGAGGGTCGATACAACCAGGCATCACAAATTTTCCTTCGGCATCAATCGTTTCTTTTGCTTCCCCCAAATTCTGTCCTATTGCCGCTATCTTTCCATCTTCAATAGCTAGGTCGGCCTCAAAAACATCGGAATGGGTAACGATATGTCCGTTACGAATTATTTTGTCGTACATGTCACTCCTCCTTTAAATAAGTTGCTTGAATTGGGATTACGCTATTAATGGATAAAAAATTAAATCATAGTTAAGAATACTGAACTCACTAAAAAACGCTGTTTATTTCATTGCAATGATTATTCCAAAATAAACAAAACCGACAATTAAATCCTATAACTCTTTCTAATGCATCGGGTAATGCTTAAACGGTTTAAGTGAAATTTCTTAATAATGATTCGACCAAAACTTGATTTGTTTAATTTTGAAACAACCTGTTGCAAAAGAATGACAATTGTTTCAAAAATAAACACATTATAAATTTTAAATTTACAATTTGGGCAGAGATCAACGCACAATTATTTTCCCCTTTAATTCTATGCCTTCACCTGCTTCTGCTTTTTCTCATAGTTACCCTCCATTCTTTTCGTTTAGGTGATTTTCAAAAAGTTTCTTTATGGTAAGTATTAAGAACCTTAGCTTATCAACACCTTTAGCCATATTTTTTGAAGATTTGATCAAAAGTTTTTTTCCAGATTCCGATAATACTGCAAATCCACGGTCTGAAACATTTCAGAAAAAGAGCTCATATATTCTTCCGCCAGCTTCGTACTACCATCCTGTTTAAGGGTTTTAAGCACGAACTTCATCCATTTGATAGAGGCTAAAAGCATACTTATCGGATAAAGAATCAAACTATAACCCATTGATTTTATATCATTTAAGTCTAAAAGTGGAGTTTTCTCGCTCCCTTCAACCATATTAATAACGAGGTGAATACCAGGAAGCAGTTTGGGTATTTTTTCTATTTCTTCAATGCTGCTCGGAGCTTCAATAAAAATTGCATCTGCACCTGCCTCCGCATAGGCTTCGGCCCGCCTGATCGCATCATTGAAACTATACACGGCAAGTGCATCTGTGCGGGCAATTAAAAAAGGTCTTTCGAGGTTCTGGCTTTTTTAAAGGCTTCGATTTTTCTTAACATTTCATCCTGACTCACTACCTGTTTTCCATCAATGTGACCGCAACGCTTAGGCGTCAGCTGGTCTTCGACTTGAACAGCTGAAACTCCGATACGTTCGAACTCCCGAACAGTTCGCATTAAATTCAAAGCATTCCCGTACCCTGTATCGATATCACATATAATTGGTATTTGAGTGGAGTTAACAATATTTTTAGCGGTTTCCAACTGCTCCGTCATAGCAACCAAGCCTATATCCGGCACCCCTAATTTCGTTACTGCTACACCAGCACCGGTAACGTAAGCAGCTTGAAACCCGATCTGCTCAATCAGCTTGGCAGTCAAAGCATCATAGGCACCTGGTGCCACTATAACTTCGCCAGAATCCAATAAATTTCTCAAACAAGCTCTGCGCTGTTCAATCTTTGGCATAGTGTTTCCGCCCGACCTTGATTATAATTAATTAAACGCAAGCCCCTACCTGAAAACCATCACGCACAGCCTCCAGTATCCCCCCGGGGCTCTTACAGTCTCCAATATGATAGACTTCCGGCACATATTTACCAATCAGGTTTTCAATCTTTTCGACATTGGGTTCTGATCCGATCGCAACCACAAGCGTATCAGCCTCAATCAAAAATTTATCGCCAAAATAATCTACCCATAATCCATTTTCTGTGATCGATTCCGCCTGAGTTTTTGCCATAATCTTTACGCCGAGGCGCTCTAATGACATGAGCAGAGACAGGCGATTTATTTTGTTGAGTCCAAGCGCTACATCGTTTTGAACTTCAACAATCGTTACTCTTTTGCCCATATGGGACAAATATTCTGCCACTTCACAGCCAATCTGCCCCCCTCCTAAAACAACAATTCTATTGCCGGCGACCTCTTTTTCTTTTAAAATATCTGTTGCTCGCATGACATGGTTCAAATCCGCACCCGGCAGATTTAAAGTTTTCTGGCTACTCCCTGTGGCTATAATTGCAACATCCGGTTTGTGTTTCTCTAACCATCCCTCTGTTAACTCCTGGTTAAGCACAACATGTATTCCGGACTTTCTGACAGATTGGACCAAATATTTCCAATAAGGTTTAATATCACTTTTTCCAGGTGGTATTCCGGCAATCTTAAGCTGTCCGCCGAGTTCTGCTGCCTTGTCAACTATAAATACCGCATGGCCTCTTTCTGAAGCCGTTAATGCGGCTTTTAGCCCTGAAGGTCCACCCCCTAAAACCAAAATTTTTTTGGACCTGGATACCTTCTCTAAATTTTCGTTTTCTCTGCCGGCCCACGGGTTAATACTGCATACCACTGCTGCATCTTTTTCCAGGACATTTCCGATACACCCCTGGCTGCAATAGATACATGGCCTTATATCATCATAATTTCCATTTTTGGCTTTTTGCGGTAAATAGGGATCAGCTATCAACGGCCGGCCTAAAGCAATCATATCAGCCCGTTTTTCTTTAAGAGCCCTTTCAGCTACATTAATATCACCCAGCTTATTTACGGCTATAACCGGAATTGATACAGCTTTTTTGACATTTTCTGCCAAATGCAGGATAACGCCGGACTCTGATCTCATTGGCGTAACCGACGGGATAAGGCCTTCGGTTTTTGTTGGTGCGCCAAAGCCCACAGAAACATGCAGCGCATCAACCCCTTCGGCTTCCATGCGAGAGGCAATGCCCCGGATGTCATCTAACGAATTCCCCCCCTCGGGCTCCTCGCCGTTAATCCTGACCATTAAAGGGATTTTCGATCCCAGGTAATTTTTAATGCCGCTTATGATTTCAAGTACAAACTTAAGCCTTCCCTCGAAATCCTTCCCATATTCATCATTTCGGATATTCGCCCATGGAGAAAGGAATTCACCACAAAGATACATATGCGCGCAATGCAGGCCGATTGAATCAAATCCGGCTTCAACTGAACGCATAGATGCCTGGGCAAATGCTTCCACAATCTCATGTATTTCAGCTTTCGTCAGTTCTCTTGGAACAACCTGACCGGTAACCGGATGGGCCAGCGGTGAAGGGGCAACTGGAATTTGTCCCCTTGTTACATCTAAGTACCCTTGCCGGGAGACCCTGCCGGCTCGGCGCCCCCCATGAGACAATTGCATGGCAATCTTACATCCATGCGCGTGTACTGCATCCGTCAATTTTTTGAGTCCATCAATATATTTGTCCTCATCAATCGCCAAACTCTCCTTGACATTATTACCTATTGGAACGTCGACGATGCCATCCCCTATCACGATAAGACCGACGCCACCTTTTGCCCGTTCTTCGAAAAAACGAATCATTTCATCAGTTACATAACCGTTCTTACATAAGTTTAGAGACATCGGTGCCATAACATATCTGTTTTTTAATTCCATACCACCGATGTTAAAAGGTTGAAAAAGTATCATTAATCAACTGATCCTCTGCCCTTTTTCGGCATTCGATTTAGACGGTGCGCCCCACTTCATAAGCTTCCCATATCGCGGCTTGTATGTTTCGTGGCTCTCGTGCATCGCCAACCAGATAACTTCCTGGAATGTTATCCTTAAATTTATCGTAAAGCCTGCGATCTGGCGCCATTCCCGTCGCATAGGCCACAATATCACTGTTAAAACGCCTATCTTTATTGTCTTTATCAGTTATTGTGAGGGCGGCATTTGAGATTTCTACTACACATGAACTCGTCAACACCTCCACTTCATAATAATCAAGTAGGTCCAAAAGCATTTTTTTATTTACATAAGGGACTGTCATGCCAGCCATCATGAGCTCAGGAAGCATTTCTACTATTCTAACTTTTCGCTTTTTTGGGGCCATATGCAGTGCGGCCTCGCAGCCCGAGTGCCCACCGCCGATTATCGTGACAACGTCCCCCTCCAATGTGTCGCTTTTCATCAAAAGGTCAGAAACAAACATCGAGTTTTCATTTGATAAACCCTGAATTTTAGGAGCGACAGGATAAGATCCGGTAGCAAATATTACTAAATCTGCATTCTGTCGGTTTAGTAAATCTTCATTCACCGCTTTACCCACAACAACCTCGACCCCCTCCTCTTTAAGTTGCCGTTCATACCATTGGAGCAGTCTTCTTAAATCTCTTTTGAATTCCGGCACCGAGCCGGCAATAACATGACCGCCCAAATCATTCCGTTTTTCAAAAAGCTTTACATGATGTCCCCGCAGCCCCAAAACCCTAGCCGCCTCTAACCCGCCGATACCACCCCCAACAACAACAGTATTTAGAGCATTTATGACCGGTTCAGCCGCATATCTCCTTTCGCGTCCGACTGTCGGGTTCAATGAACAGGAAAGCGGCTTTCCCTCAAAGATTCGATTTAAGCAACCCTCATGGCAGGCAATACACGGTCTAATGCTTTCCGCTTGGTCTTTTCTAATTTTTTTTACCCAGTGAGGATCTGCCAATAAACCTCTACCAATGGCGGCCAAGTCCATCTTGCCTTCACCAACCACCCTGTTCGCAGTAAACGGGTCATCTAGCCTGCCAACACCGATTACAGGTATATTAACTTCTCTTTTTACTTTAGCGATAAGATCAGCTAGACACCCATGCCCCATGAAGTTGGGTGGGTGCGCCCAATACCAACTATCATAACAACCAGCATCTACGTGCAGGGCATCGAAGCCAGCCTTCTCTAATTTTTTCCCTATTTCTATGCCCTCATTCGTATCCCTGCCTGCTTCCTCAAATTGTTCGCCGGAAACTGCCCCGTGATGAATTGCTTTGACATAGTGCTTGAGGCCATACCGGTATTGTACCGGAAAATCAGGGCTTAGTCGTTTTTTTATTTTTTGAAGCACTTGAAGCGGAAATCTCAACCTATTTTCAAGACTTCCCCCGTATTGATCGCTCCTTTTATTCCATAAATTTGTCATAAATTGATCAAAGAGATAGCCTTCATGGCCGTGAAGTTCTATGCCATCGACACCGCAAAGAGCGACGATTTCAGCCGCATTACCAAAACTTTCAACTATGGCTTGGATATCATCGACGCTTAACTCATTGCATTTTATATTAGGATCCCAAAAATTAGGAATTGTAGAAGCTGATACGGGTTGGCCAAGCAGCATTAAAGGGCTAGCCACCCGGCCAAAACCAGCGCTTAATTGGATAAAAAGCTTGGTTCCGAATGCATGAACTGCTTCGGCCAACTCGGTTAATGCGGGTATTAAAGATGGGGATATAAGGGGGACATTTTCAGTGAGGGGGTCAATTGCATTTTCTACTTTGAAAGTGCCGCTAATGATCAAACCAACCCCACCACGCGCTCTTTCAAGATAATATTCAATTGCTCTCTGGCTTAGACCGCCATTTTCATTGCCGTACCCCAAAGTCGCCATCGGTGCCATGGCAACACGATTTTCGATATAGGCATTGCCAATTTTTATGGGAGCGAAGAGGTGGTGAAACAAACTCATACTTATCACCTATTTGTTTGAAGGGTTTCGGGCCCGAGGATAGAGATAAAAGGTAACAGTAATAAAAATCCTTGCATATATTATACCAATTCAATCTCAAAAGTTAAAAACGCTAAACCCCTCTGAGATTCAATTTGCTATAGCCTTAAACACTATGCCTACAATTTGTTGATATAATACATAACTTAAGAAAGGGCAGGATGTCGGAGTAATGATGAGATGACGATTTATTTGATAGGTTCAAACCCCAAAATTGGAAATTGTTTAGCTTACCGACCTCAAGGTGTATCAAAAAAAGACAGACAGCCATTGCTTTGTCTCAACTTGATACAAACTGTGCGTTGCAAAAACTTGTAGAGAAATTGAAAAAATTTTGCAGTATACATAACTGCAAAAGATATTTAATAAAAAGGAGGCTAAAAAGAAGAAATAAGTGGGCTGAAGAAAAATTTATTTTACTTTGTCCAACTTTCGATAGAGTGTCGCCCGGCTTATCCCCAAAAGCTTAGCAGCTTTTGATTTGTTGCCTGAACACCTGCTCAAAGTATCGAGAATGGTTCGGACTTGGATCTCTTCAATCGTATTTTCAGGCATGAGACCTTGATCTTGATTAACTGTAGTTAAATGGGCATCATTTTTAATGATGCGCCGTTTATTTTCACCCAGATGTTCAGGTAACAGGATATTTCCACCCTCGAGTTTTATCATGGCGCTGTGAATGACATTTTTTAATTCACGAATGTTGCCTGGAAAGTCTCGAGTTAAAAGCAAATTAACAAACTCATCTGAAATACCAGGCTGGGATATGGCTATAGATTCAGCGAGTTGGCAAACAAAATATTGGATTAACTCATTAATGTCTTTTCTTCTTTCTCGTAATGGTGGCAATGCAATGCAAAAAACATTCATTCGATAATACAAATCTTTCCGGAATAAATTCTGTTCACTTAAAACATATAAGTCACGATTGGTTGCAGATAATATTCTGATATCTATTGGTATTTGTTTTTTCCCGCCGACCCTTTCGATTTGTTTTTCCTCTATGGCTCTCAAAAGCTTTGCTTGCATAGCGGGACTCATTTCACCAATTTCATCCAAAAAAAGCGTGCCGGAGTCAGCAAGTTCAAATTTGCCTATATGCGAAGAGTGTGCACCTGTAAACGCTCCCTTTTCATGACCGAAAAGTGTCGATTCAAGTAATTCATGGGGGACAGCTGCACAATTAACAGCCACAAAAGGTCCATTCCGCCTTTGACTTTCATTATGAATTGCCTGGGCAACAACTTCTTTCCCGGTACCACTTTCTCCTTCGATGACCACACAAGCCTCTGATTTGGCGGCAATACAAATATCTTTTTTGACCTGTTTCATATGCTCGCTTGAACCACAAATAGAAGAAATCGTAAACTTGGTGTGGTATCCGGCAATTTTCTGATACGTCCGGGCTATTTCCCGGATATTTTTGAATTGCAGCATCACCCCTTGCATGTGCTCCTTTTGCTTTAAGGGGGTTAAATGAACCATATACATATTATTTTCAATCGAACAGTCAGCTTTTACCTCCTTGTCTTTTTTTTCCGTTAAGCACTCAAGCGCCTCGTCGCAAATAGCACTAAACTGGGGTAAAGTAGATATATGCAAACCGTGAATATCTTTACTGATACAGCAAATACTTTTTAACGCCTTATTATAGTCAAATACATGTCCCTGACTATCAATGATTAAAAATCCGTCTTGAACCGCATTTATAGCTACCTGAAGAGATTTGTTGTATACAAAAAGCTTATTTTTCGTATTTTGAAGATTCAACATATTTTCTATGGCTGTTGTGGCTGCAATCACTATAGAAAGCGTATGCGGGTTTGGCATTGTTTTGGCACCTGAAACGCCTAACACGCCTAATAAGTTTTTCGTTCGAGGGTGGAGAATCGGCGCATATGAACCTGTAACATAATGCAACAATCTGGAATAATGCTGACAACCGCAGATAAATATGGGTTTTAAATGATGCTTAACCAGAGAAAAACCGCATGTGCCGACACAATGTTCTTCAAAACAGAGACCTTCTATAATAGAATATTCACTTGACCGATCCAGATCAGCCCTATGCCCTAACCGGAGCAAATGATATCCATTTGCACAGTAAAGGACAACTAGATACCGGCTTTTTTCTAATGAACCATAAATGTTCTCCATTATTGGTTGGGCAAGATCTATAATCTCCTTATTTTTTTTTAAAATATTGTTATAATTTTTTGTATCCAGATATAGTTCCGGCTTAAAATCAAAGGGATCAACATTGTGCCATTTGCTTCTCTGCCACGAATCGACAATATATTTGGGCATTGCTTCATGATCGATTCTTCCGGAATAAATAAACGAATGCCATGCTTCGCACACTTCCGGCTGAAAATCGTAAGGCTCAAAATTCAAATTCTCTTTAAAAAGGCTACTATTTCCATTTCCAAATATAGTGCGATCCTTGTCTATACCCGGCGCGTCATCATTTTTATCAGAATTATTAAAGGTTAAATAATTATTTGTCGTCATCTCAATCCCTCTTTTTAAATCTAACCAAATGGAAAATTTTTAGACCATTGACAAATACAATTGCAATTCATCTAAAAAATCCCAAATATAGCCACCATAAATATAATGTTGGTACAATAAAAATCAAAGTTACTAGCGCAAGAGATGCCGTGATTTTTACGCCATCAACTCCCCGAACAGCCCCCAAATTCATTCCGACAAGTATTGGAGGTACCTGATAAGGAAAAATAAGTGTTGAAAATCCAATGACTTGTGTCATAATAACTGTCTGCAGATGAAATCCTGTTGCGTTGGAAATTTCCTGGGCAAGGGGGGTCATTACAGCAGGCAGCCCCGGCACTGTTGTCACAAGACTAAGCGCGATCTCAACAATAACGATACATATAAAATTATAAAAATCTAATGCGGGATAAAACTTAATGAAGGTTAAAAGCTTATTTCCCATGGCTTGCCCCAGCCCGCTGCTATCTACCAATGCGCCAACACCGAGAACGCCGGCAACATAAAAAAGCAGGCTAAAGTTTATTTCTTTTCGGAAAGATTCAGCAGGCAAGATTTGAAAAAACGGTATAAAACATGCGACCCCGGCAGCCATGGCCACCCATGCGGGTGATATGCCATGTAAAGTATCTGTGGCCCATAAAAATAGGGTCGCTGCCAAAATGAAAGCCAAACGTTTTTCGCTGCCACTGAATGATATGGGTGATATGTTTAAGGTTTTACAAGAATTCCTTGCCAACTCAATGCGAGCAGGGAATAAAAACCTGGCGAGCAATATGATCGCAATTGCTTTCATTACTAATATCGGAAATTGCCATTTAAAATACTCAACAAAACGAAAATCTATATTATACACCTTTTCAGCTGCTCCAGCCAATATCATATTGGCTACATTTGCCGGCAAAATGGCGCAGGATGGAGCAAAGCACGCTAATGTGGCAGCCATGACCATCCCGCTCCGCCCTTTGCTTCCCTCATTAAATCCAAGCCGATCGGATATAGCCGCTACTACTGGAACCAGTAAAACCACCCGTCCTGTCGTAGAGGGCATGAAAAAGGAAAAAAGAATAGCTGTAAAAACAATAATACTGATATTTAAAAGATAAGAAGTAGACATGTAGCTCAAAATACGTCTGGCGAAACGTGGCCCTAAACCAGTATTATTTACAGCAACACCTATAATCAATCCACCGAAGACAAGCCACAACGCTTTGGAGTGAAAACCTGAAAAGACAACGTTCGGGGGGGCAATTTTTAATACAAGGGCAAACAGGAAAAACATGATTGCTGTTAAGTATTCAGGCAATGCCGTTGTAGCCCAGAAACCTAATGCAAAAATAACTACAGCGGCGGCACGCGTCGGTTCATTCGCCCCGGAAGAAAACAAAGAAAAAAGATAGGATGTCAACGCCGAAAAGACAATAAATCCTATGATGATATGCCTTAAACTTTTGATCATGAGCTGATTTTGTAATTCACTTTAAGCAGATCATTATATAAATTTAAAAAATTATTCACAAAATTTCCTTTATACCATCATCTCTTAAATTGATTATTCCCCTGTTCAAAAAGATCGTTTCCGAAAATATCATTTACAATGATGGCCGGAAAATCCTTTACTTCAAGCCTTCTTATCGCCTCTGTGCCCAAATCTTTAAAAGCTATAACCTCTGAATTTATAATTTTTTCTGAAAGTAACGCACCCGCCCCGCCTATAGCTGCAAAATAGATCGCTTTAAATTTTTTTATCGCTTTTTTAACTGGCTCTTCACGAGGACCTTTGCCAATCATTCCCTTTAGGCCCAGTTCAATTAGAGCAGGGGTAAATATATCCATGCGATAACTGCTCGTCGGTCCCGCTGAACCTATGACATGACCTGGCTTTGCCGGTGTAGGGCCGACATAATATATTATGGCTCCTTTAATATCAAAGGGCAGTTCTTTTTTGCTCGTAATCATCTTAGAAAGTCGCTTGTGGGCAGCATCCCGAGCCGTGTATAACTCTCCGGAAATAAGTACTTTTGTACCCGCATAAAGCCTTTCAATGACATCATCTGTCAATGGTGTTTTTAAATGAATTTCCTCTAACATAATTAATCACAAAAAAATCATATTATCGCTTCTTTATGCCGGATGCTGTGACATTGAATGTTGACTGAAACCGGAATGCTTGCGATATGAGTCGGATAAGTTTCAATATGAACATCTAAAGCGGTTATCCGTCCCCCCAAGCCTTGCGGGCCAATTCCGAGCCGATTGATATCTTCAAGTAGTTCATCTTCGAGCTCGGCAACATTAGGGGCAGAATTTCGATCCCCTATGGGTCTGATCAAAGCTTTTTTGGACAAAATTGCTGCCTTTTCAATTGTACCACCTATACCTACCCCAATAATTCCGGGGGGGCATGGTTTGCCTCCAGCTTCTTTCACGCAATTAATAATAAAAGCTTTAACCCCTTCAATACCTTTTGCTGGCGAGAAAACAATTGCTTGACTCATCATCTCACCACCAAAACCTTTGGGTAATAAAGTAATCTTAATTTTATCACCTGGAACAATTTCTGTATGTAAAACTGCTGGGCTATTGTGATTAAAGGTTTTTCTTGTTATCGGATCAAGCGTAGATGCTCGGAAATAACCTTCAGCATAACCTGAGGATACGCCAGTATTAACTGCCTCCTCTAAACTGCCACCGACTAAATGAACATCCTGTCCAATACTCATAAAAACCACTACCATTCCAGTATCCTGACAGACAGCAAGGCCCTCATTTTGAGCTACGGTCGCATTAGCTAACAGTTGCTGAAATATTTCCTTTCCGATTAATGAGTCTTCCTGGGATAAAGCTTCTCTAAAAGCGTTTAGCACATTTTCTGATAGGCTGGTGTTTGCTTCTATACAAAGTTTTTTAATAGTACTCTTTATTTGGTCCAAGTGTATCTCACGAATGATCACAGCAATTCTCCAAAACAAGAATCAAAAATTATATTATTTCAAAAGCAGGTATATATTGCAATAAAGATATGGCCACTCCAGTTTCCAGAAAAAAAAATTGGATAATTCGAAAGGCATTTTCCGTGCCATTAGCATAAATTCTTTGCATGCCCACGATATAAGCGCACCCAATGCAGAAGGGGCGTCCTTTGGGTCGCCTGTGTGGATATGCAAAGATTTTTAAAATTGGCAACGCCCGGCCTTTTAGTGCCAATAAAAAAGGCGGCCCTTTGGCCGCCTTTTTTTTATTCAGGCTTTTGAATTTCGCTATTTCTAAGCTAAATGGTGGCGCGGAAAGGATTAATACCCCCTGCTTTTCAGACCATTCACGATATCAACAAAAAAGTCCGGAGCATTAAACCCTGGCGTGGCACCGAACAGATGGCCCACCATGTTCAGATGATCGCAGCCCGGGCTGTACCAGGCCGCATCCTTTACCCCTCTGAAATTCCCCCATTTGGCGCTGTCCACACTAACCAGTCCGTCATTGGCGCCTTCTTTAACCAGCATGGTCAGCCAGGTGGGCTGCAGGACAACGCTGGGGCAGGAGGTCTTGGCCTTGGCCGCCCAGCTCTGGTAGTAAACGCCGCTAACATTCTGAGTGTTGGGGTTAAATGTATCCGTCATATAATCAGTGCAAAGGTCATAACCATTTTCCAAACTGTTGGGATCATCATCGCCAAAGACAAATGCATAAACAAAGTCCAGGGACCCGCCCAGCGCGGATTTGATATCATCGCTTAACCCATACATGAGCATGTCCGCAATGGCACTGCCCCGATGCGGACCGGCCAGGCTGGTATAGGAAGCCACTTCATCACCCAACCCTAAATTGGAAATGGCGTATCGCGTATAAAGAGTCCCATGGGAGTGGCCGATGATATTGGCTTTCTCCGCCCCGGTCTCAGCCAATATCTGTTTATATTGCCCCCAGAAATCCCAGGCCTTATTCTCAGTGCTGTCCATGCCGTTGACTGAGGTGATATAGACCTCAGCGCCTTCATCTTCCAGGGCATCCTCAATGCCCCACCAGTAGTCCACAATCCCTAAAATTTCCGCGGATGCGCCCATACCATGGGCCAAAACGATGGGATACTCCGTGTCGCAAGTGTCTGAGCTGCCCCCTGCAAAACCGGCAGCCGGCAGTATGAACACGCTTAATAATACGGCGATGATAGTGGTGGTGTATAATTTCTTCATTTTTTCCTCCCCTGCATGTTTCGGTTGAATGGTTTTAAACCCATGATCTCTTATGCGAATTAAAATTCCTTGTTCAATCACCCCTAATTTTTGTAATCACTGTTCACACAATAAAAAAAAGTTACTTATTATTTTTTTACAAAAAGCGATTTAAAATGACAATCAGGGAATCCCTGAAATCTAACGGGAAAAACCCTGATTTATTATGAACAAGCTAGTCGAGGGCGGTCAACCCCTCCCGAAGGGCGATTTTGGTCAGCTCGGCCACACTTTTGGCATTAAGCTTTTTCATGATCCGCTGACGGTGGGTCTCTACGGTTTTGACACTCACGTGAATCCGCTCGGCGATCTGGCGGGTGGACAGGCCTTCGGCGATCAGCTGCAAAACCTCCCGTTCCCGGGCGGAAAGCGCGGAGACGCCGGCGGTCTCATCCTGTTCCAGAATATGGGTGTAATCCTTCATCACCGTATCCGCAATGCGCGGGCTTAAAAAACTCTCGTTATGGGTCACCGCCTCAATGGCGCTGACCAGTTCGTCAAATGCACAGTTTTTCAGCAGATAACCGGATACCCCGGCTTTCAGCATACCCACAACATAGCGGCGGTCCGCATACATGGAAAGGGCAACAACTTTGGTCTCCGGCAGATCCCCCCGGATCTGCCGGGTGGCCTCAATGCCGTTTAACTCCGGCATACTGATGTCCATGACCACCACATCCGGCGCCAGATCCATGGCCAGGCGAACGGCTTCACGGCCGTTTTCCGCCTCTCCCACCACGTTCATATTGGATTGCTGCTCCAAAAGCGCCCGGAGGCCATCCCGGGTAATCTTATGGTCATCCGCCAGAAGAATTTTAATTAAGGCCATGACGACACCTCACTCCATCGCCTTCATGGGTGAAATCAGATTAAAGCGGGCCCCTTTGCCCGGCTCAGAGTGAACTTCAAGCCGACCGCCCTGGTGGGCCAGCCGCTCCTGTATAGAAAACAAACCAAATCCGCCCTTCCTGCCCTGTCGCTGCCTGGCTCTGCCAGGATTAAAACCGACGCCGTCATCTTCAATCGTAACCGATACATACTCCCCTTCTCGGGATATGGAAATGGTGGCCTGTGAGGCCCGGGCATGTTTCACCACGTTAAAAAGCAGCTCCCGGGCGGCTTGAAATAGCAGTACCCGAAGGCTCTCGTCAATCGGCTTGGGCGCCATATCATCAACGCAGTTGACTGTAATCCCATGCTGCGACTGGGTCTGTTCGGCCAGCCAGTCAATGGCGGCCTCCAACCCCAGATCATAGAGTATGGGCGGGCTTAACTCAAAAGTCAAGGTCTGCGTGTCCTGAATCGACTGCTCAATCAGCCCGTGAACCTCATCCGTGAGGCGCTTCGCATCATCTTCTGAAACGGGCGGGTTGCGCAGACGGGAAAGCCGCATGGACGCATTGGTCAGGGCATGACCGATCCGATCATGCAGTTGCGTGGCAATCCGCCGCCGCTCCCGCTCCTCGGTTAAAGACAGCTGGGATGATAAGGAGCGAAGCTGCGACTGATATTGAAGCGACTCATCCTCGCGCTGCTGACTTAATTGACGCAGCGCCCTCTCCTTCTGACGTACGTTCTCATAGAGCCTTGCGTTTTCTAATGATATGGCGGCCTGGGACGCTAAAAGCTCCAAAATATCAGTGCGCGCAGGCGTAAAGACCGCGGGGGCCAGCCGGTTTTCCAGATAAAGCAGGGCCACGAGCCGGGTCTGCCGGCGCACCGGCAGGCATAACACGGACCGGGGCCGGTGTTTATCCATATAGGGGTGCCCGCTGTAATCGGCTTGCCGGGATGCATCCTCAAGCACCATCAATTGCCCGGTCTGCCGGACGTAATTGAGTACAGGAAGAAAAAACTCAGCACGACTGTCCGCCAAAACAGAAGCAAAAACACGGGTCTCCCGGCTGTTTACCGTATGTTCGGCTTCCAGGTACATCTGATCCGAACGGATGGTTAGAAACTGAGTTTTTGTGGCCCCGGCATTCTCGAGCATAATCGGCAGAAGGCTCTTCAGCAGATCCTCAAACACGATATCCGTTGAAATGGTCTGCAAAGAACAAATGACCGCTGAGAAATCGAGCGTGTCAAATGCCGGCAGGGTTTTGTCCGGCAGTTTACCGGCCGGAATTTCGGGAAACGCATTTTCCAGCGCCCTCACCTTTTCATGCGCCCCCCATTTGCGATACCCGTCCCGGGCAAGCGTCAGACAGTTCCGGGCGATGTCGTCAAGCTGGAGGCCCTTGTAAAACTTAGCGGCCAGTTCATTGGCCAGGGCATGAAACTGGATGAATCCGTTTTCCCGGGCCGATCGCCCGGCCTGATGGTAAAATGCCATGGCCGTCCTGTCGCGTCCGTTGATCCGCTCATATTCCGCAGCTGCCAGCAGGTACTTATGCTCAAAATTTTCCGGACATTGGCGGGATAGCGCATAAAGGCGGCCTAAAAAGCCCTTTATCTTCCGGCGAGACAAATGGCGTCTGGGAGGTTTCCCCGCCGGACAGGCGGCGGCCAGGGCCAGGGCATGAAAGAAATGGAATTCAGGGACAATCAGGGTGCCCAGATGGTAGTGCAGCAATTTTTCGCCGGCTTTGGCCGCGATGAGCGCGCCTTTGATATTGCCCATGGTATAGAAAAGCCGCAGCTTTAAGAGTAAATGACGAAGGAGGATAATCTGAATCCCGTCTGCCTCCATTTTCGCCACATGCCGGGCCTCATCGAATTCGAAAGCGGCCGCCTCAGGGGCATCAGCCGCCCCGCCCCGGAGCCCATGCAGATAATACCTAACCGACCAGAGGTAATTAAGCGCCCCGGCATCACCGGAGTTTTTAACGAAATGGAAATACCTTTCGCACTCCGCTGATACGGTGTCTAATGGGGCGCCGCTGGCAATCAGGACGATGAGCACGGACTGAATATGATACACCGCGTAATTGGGATCACCGGTTTCCAGTGCGGTTTTAACGCCCCGTCGATGAATATCAAGCCCTTTATGCAGGTGTTCGGTCCAGATGCTGATGCCCCCGCCGTATAAAAGCAGCAGCTTCGGCACCAGCGCCGGGGTCCCAAACCTTTCATTGGCGGTCAGGGCCAGGTCGCCGAATTTTCTGCCGATCGCATAGTTTTTAAAAATGGCGCATAAAGAGGCGCCGTAAATCATGAAGCCGAACGGGGAGGCGGTTGAATTGCCGTGCTTAAGCGTAAGCTCGATCGCCTTCAGGGAGGCCACGATCGCCGCATAGGGGCTGCATAAAAATGCGGAAAAACAAAGATTAGCCAGCAGATTCATCACCAGGAGCAGCCGCCGGTCATTGATCTGCGGCAGATTCAGCAGCTCCTCCGTGCGGTATCGCTTGACTTTGGATTGGGTGGTGAGCATGTTCTTTAAGACCGATATCCGGCCTGCGGCCGCCGGCAGGCGCACATCCAATAACCGCAGACCGGCCAACCCGATTTTCAGGGCCTCCTCATGCCGGGCCAGGCTCGCGAGCATAATCATTTTCTGCATATATATCTCGGCCCGATCCGTATCGCTGACCGCCCGAGCCATCAGCACCTGGAACCGTTCTTCCGCCGCGTCGAAATCCTGAGTAAAATACTCGCATGTCATCCGCCCCTTAACCAGGGCAAACATCAGGGAATAATGGCTCTGCCAGGCGGATTCAGATAAAGCCGCTGCGCCGGTGCTGAAATATTCCAGCGCCTGGGTATAGGCATGCGACCCCACCGCCTTTTGACCGGCCATTAGA
Source organism: Desulfobacterales bacterium (assembly GCA_034520365.1). Taxonomy (NCBI): domain Bacteria; kingdom Pseudomonadati; phylum Thermodesulfobacteriota; class Desulfobacteria; order Desulfobacterales; species Desulfobacterales bacterium. The sequence continues at coordinate 1,004,034 of JAXHNP010000006.1, read as the reverse complement.
TTGAGCCGGGCCAGGCGCAGCTTCTCTTCCTCTTTAATCTGAACCGCCCCCCGGTTAAAATGATTGATCACTTGATAAATATGATGCGGCAGCTCATCATCTGCCAAAGCTGCCAAAAGGTGCCTGCCGATTTTTAAATGCAGCGCCTCTCTTTGATCCGCCGGCAGCATGGCATAAACGATTTGCCGCACATTGTTATGCCGGAACATCAATCGGATATTTTCCGCCGCAACTCCGGCTTCTTCTGCCTCGGTCAGCTGGGGCGGCAGATACCGGATTAAGAGATTCCTCAGCGGCTGATCCGAATCCCGGGCGCCGGTGATAAAACCGGCTTCCACGGCCGGCCACAGGTCAAAGGCCGCGTCAATGGCATTTTTTTCAGCTATCTGGGCCAGCACGGCCAGATCGAACCGCTCCCCGATGCATGCGGCCAGCTTTAACACCGCCAGGGTATGCTCCGGCAGATTCTTAATGTCCTGATCCAGCGAATCGCCGGGCCTATAGGCCATGGACCGGGACCGGATGTATTCCAGATCCCACTGCCAGACGCCCTTTTCAAAATCAAAAACAAGAAGCCCTTCGGCATAGAGGCGAGCCAACAACTGCCGGGCAGAATCCGGATTGCCGCCTGTCTGCCGATGCACCGGCCCGGCCAGTGACGCGGCATCGGCCATGGTTTTTTTCAGGGAAGCGGTGATCATTTGGGCAATATCAGCTTCGGTGAGCGGATCGAGCGTCATCTCGGTCAGGCGAACATTTTTCCGCCGGATGGCGTCAATGGTTTGTGGCAGCGGATGGGTATAACGGATTTCGGTGTGCCGATAGGCACCGACAAACAGAATGTAGCGGGACGCCCCTTCTGTGAAAAATGCCTCCATCTGATGAAGGGTGGCCGCATCCGCCCATTGCATATCATCAATAAAAACCACCAGCGGGTGGGCCTCAGCCGCAAATGCGCGGAAAAAATTCTCAAACGTGATGTTAAACCGGTTCAGGGCATCGGCCGGTGAGAGGTCACTGACTGCCTCCGGCTGACCGATGATATAGGCCAGTTCGGGAATCATATCAACGATAAGGCGCGCATTGTTTCCCAGCGCCTGCTCTATCCGGCGGCGCCAGGTTGCCACCGCATCCGGCGTCTGGGTCAGAATCTGGCGGATCATATCCGAGAAGGCCTGGATGATTGGGCTATAGGGAATCTTTTGCTCAAGCGGTTCACATCTGCCTTTAAGAAAGTAGCCCTCCATGCCGGTGACGAAAGCGGCAAAATCTTTCATCAGGCGGGTCTTGCCCATCCCGGCGGCACCGGCAATCAACACCATGGCCGCATCCGCCCGCTGTACGCGCTGATATTCAACCTTAAGCCGCTGCATGAGCCCGTCCCTGCCGAACAGCCGATCCGGAAGGATTAAAACCTCCGGGGCGTCATTGTTTCCGGGCGTAAATGCGGATTCCATCCGGCCGACCTCCGCAAGCCGGTCATAACAGCAGGCCAGATCCGCCTGAAGTCCGTATGCACTCTGGTAGCGGTCCTCCGGATCTTTGGCCAGAAGCTTCATGATGATTTCCGAAATCGGGCCGGGAATCTCCGGTTGAAGCTGATTCGGCGGCAAAGGCTGCTTGGCGACATGATCATGGATAAGCTTCTCCGGGCCGGCGGGGGCAAACGGCAGGCTCCCTGTAAAGAGGGTATAGAGGATAATGCCCAGGGAATAAAAATCGGTTCGAAAATCGACCTGCCGGTTCATCCGGCCGGTCTGCTCAGGGGATATATAGGCCAGGTGATGTTCGGGCAGGTTCGCCTCCAGCATATTCGGATTATGGAAAAGCCGGGACGGCGATCCCATTAGTGCCGGCGGCGCAAAATCGAAAACTTTAATGGTTTGTTCGTCCGGATCAACGGCAATCCCCTCAAGCGTCAGGCCCTTATGGATAAAGCCCGCCTGGTGCATATCATTTACGGCGGCAGCCAGCTGCATGGCGATTGCCAGCCGGTCAACAAGGGAAAGATCCGTCTGCGTGATAAATGCAGAGAGCGATTCCGCCGGTGCGGGCGCCATGATCAGCAGAATGCCGGTTTCCGGTCCCTCGGCGATTTTTTGAACCGCATGTACGGCCATTACGTGATGTGAGCGGATATGCGGCAGGGCATCATAGGCTTTTGAAACGGCTTCGCCGCCGGCCATAATTGCATGGGGCAAGGGAAAAAAATGGCATACAACCGGTTGGGGGCTGTTGATATGCCGCCCGGTCAGCCGGGTGAAACCCGGGCCGGATCGGATTTTTTCGATGATTTCATAATCCGGAATGGAGATCATTAACTGCCCATGCACAAGGTCTCTGACATGCCGTGTTTATTGACTGATAGCCGGGGGCGGCAGCTATTTGCGGCCATTCGGGCACGCGGAAACAGCGTATCCTATCGTACACAATCCGTGCATGGGGGTCAATAAGACAGGGAACCATAATTGACAATGCCTCGGATTTTTGGGAGTAGATGGGATATCATAGGGATAAAATCATGACAGACTGCAAACTCTGCGGAAGATCAGAAATATCGAAAATAACGGCAGCCGCCAAAACCTATTACCACTGCGCCCACTGCAGTCTGATCTTTATTGATGAGACCGGCCTGCCCGGGCCTGAGGCTGAGCGCAAACGTTACCTGGAGCATCATAACACCCATGAAAATGACGGGTATGTGAAGATGCTGACTGAATTTCTCAATCATCTGGTGACACCATACTTACAAAACATTTTTACTGCGCTCGACTTCGGCTGCGGGCCCACGCCGGTACTTGCTGATTTGCTGGCGAAGAGAGGCTTGACAGCGGATGTGTATGATCCCTATTTTTATCCTGAAGCAACCTATAAAATGAAAAGCTATGACTTAATCACCGCCACGGAAGTTTTTGAGCATCTCAGCGATCCCTACTGGGAATTGAGTACGCTGAAAGATCATTTAAATGCGGGGGGATATCTGGCGGTTCGCACGATGTTTCATCCCGGCCCGGAAAAATTCGCCGGGTGGTGGTATCACCGCGACCCCACGCATGTTTGTTTTTACAATTCAGACACATTTGACTGGATCGCGGCGCATTTTGCCTTAAGGATCGTATTCAGGGACGGAAAAAAATTCTGCCTGTTCCAGAATGGCGGGGACAGCAGTTCCAAAGACTTCTAAATAACTTATCGGGTTTTAGGTTTTGGGTATTAGGTATTAGGTTAATGAAATCAAGAATTTATGGTCGGCACGGTGGCCGACCCTACGATGAATCGGGTTTTTCCCCATTCGTAGGGCGGGCCACCGTGCCCGCCTCGTAATCGTACTCGAAAAAATCAAAAGCCGATTACGAGTACGAGCACGAGTACGAGTACGAATCAGCAGAGATTGAATTTTCATAAATTTATATCATTAAGTTATTTTTAGCTCACTCCCGGCCGCCCGCGGCCCGGGGGGAATATTTTGTATTTATGCCGATAAAGCATGAATGCCCTTTTCAAAGGAGGTGGCTATGTTGAAAAAAGCATTTAACGGGGTTGAAGTGGAATTGGCAAAGGGGGATATTGCCCGCCAAAACGACATGACCGCCGTTGTCAATGCCGCCAATGCGCGGCTTGAAATGGGAGGCGGCGTGGCCGGTGCGCTTCACATGGCCGCCGGTCCCGGACTGGCTGAAGAGTGCCGGCCAATGGCGCCCATCAAGCCGGGCGAAGCCGTTATATCCGGCGGCCATAATTTGCCCAACAAATATGTCATTCACTGTCTGGGGCCGATATACGGCAGGGATGAGCCGGCGGATAAGCTGCTGGCCGATTGTTATTGCAATGCGCTGAAACTGGCTGATGAACACAAAATTGATGCCATTGCATTCCCGGCGATTTCGACAGGGGCGTTTGGTTTCCCATTAAAAGAAGCCGCCCGGATAGCCCTGCAGGTCATCCGGGATCAGGCCCCGCAGCTTGAATACGTTAAAAAAATCCGGCTGGTTCTCTATAGCCAATCGGATTACGAAGCCTACGAAGAATTAATGGGCTGAGGCATACACCACCGCCTTTCCGAAGGCATCGATCATTTTTCATGGAGCAATTCAGCAATGCGCAAAGACATTGACCTGGAATATTATAAAAATCGCCTTGAAAAACGGCTTGTTGAAATAACAGCACAGCAGGACACGCGTAAAAGCCAATCCGGCCCGGTTGAACTGGATCAGGGGCGAACCGGGCGCCTCACGCGCATGGATGCCCTGCAGCAGCAGGCCATGTCCCAGGCCACTGACCGGCTCACGGAGTTTGAGCGAAGACGCATTCTGACCGCCCTTGATCGAATGCGCGAAGGCGATTACGGCTACTGCATGATCTGCGACGAAGAAATCGCCGAAGGACGGCTGAGCTCAGATCCCAGCATCCTGAATTGCATTACATGCGCCCAGAATGCGGAGTCGCGATCATAAAGACTACTGACATTCCCGGGTTTTATGGAATTGGATGGCCGGCCAGTCCTCGGCCATAAGCTTCAACTGCCAAGGGGTGGGGGCCAGATAGGTTAAATACCCCTCAGAATCTTTTGCCAGCGCTTTTTTATTGGCTCTTTCAAAATCTGCCAGCGTTTTCTTGTCCTCGCAGCTTACCCATCGGGCCGTCACATAATCCACCGGTTCATATTCCGCATCAACGCCATATTCAGTCTTAAGCCGGCCTTTTGTGACCTCGAACTGAAGCTCGCCCACCGCCCCCAGGATCAACTGATTTCCGATCAGCGGCTGGAACAACTGCACGGCGCCTTCCTCAACGAGCTGATGCAGGCCCTTCTGGAGCTGTTTGGCTTTTAATGGCGACTTCAAATTCACCCGCCGGAAACATTCAGGGGCAAAATTCGGAATACCGGTAAAGGCCAGCGCCTCTTTTTCCGAAAAAGTATCCCCGATCCGGATGGTGCCATGATTATGGATACCGATGATGTCGCCGGGCCAGGCTTCTTCCACAAAAGAGCGGTCCCGGGCCATAAAAATAATCGGGTTGGCAATCTGGATTTCCTTGCCGATCCGGTGATGCCGCACCCGCATGCCCCGACGGAAGCGGCCCGAACAGATCCGGAGAAAGGCGATGCGGTCGCGGTGCGCCGGGTCCATATTCGCCTGGATTTTAAAGACAAACCCGGAAAATGCCTCTTCTTCGGGGTGGACGGTACGATTTGCGGCAGGCCGGGGCAAGGGCGGGGGCGCAATATCCACAAACGTATCCAGCAGTTCCCTGACCCCAAAGTTATTTATGGCGCTGCCGAAGAAGACAGGCGTCTGATTTCCCTTGAGAAATTCCGTCAAATCAAAGGGGGTGGCCGCCCCCTCCAGCAGCGCGACGTCTTCCCGCAGGGCCTCCGCCTGACTGCCCAGAAGATCGTCGAGCATCGGATCGGCAAGGTCGCTAATGGTTATCCCGTCATCGGTCAGCTCTTCCCGGCCCGGGGCAAAAAGAGTCAATTCCTTATGATAGAGGTTGTATGTACCACGAAATCTTTTGCCCATCCCGATGGGCCAGGAAAGCGGCGCGCATTCGATCTGAAGCGTGTCTTCGATATCGGCGAGCACATCCAGCGGCGCCATCCCTTCACGGTCCAGCTTATTGATAAACGTCAGGATCGGCGTGTTACGCATCCGACAGACTTCCATCAATTTGCGGGTCTGGGTTTCAACGCCCTTGACGCTGTCGATAACCATGACGGCGCTGTCCACGGCAGTCAAAACCCGGTAGGTATCCTCGGAAAAATCCTGGTGGCCGGGCGTGTCCAGCAGATTTATCTCGTAATCATGGTAATTGAATTTCATTACCGAACTGGTCACGGAAATCCCGCGCTCCTGTTCAACGGCCATCCAGTCGCTCGCCGCATGCCGATTGGCTTTGCGGGCCTTGATTGCGCCAGCCATCTGGATGGCCCCGCCGAAAAGCAGCAGCTTTTCAGTAAGGGTCGTTTTACCGGCATCCGGATGACTGATGATGCCGAAAGTTCGTCGCCTTTGTATTTCCGGGTTTTCAAATTGGAGATTCAAATTTTTCATATGCATTGGTTGTTGATCTATCGGTTTCTAATAAATAATTCAGCGCCTTTCCCGAGCCCCCAAAACAGCCGGATCTCAATCTCTTGCATGCTTCGGGAGGGTAAAAACTGAAAACAGCGAAAAAATTGTTGGGTTTTGCGGTCGTTGGCGCGATGGGGGGATCTAAAACGCGTCTTCAGGGCGGCGTCGGCACGACGGAAAGGATGCTGCCGAAGGGCCGGTCATGCTTGGCCGGCAAGCTTTGGATACGCATCATTGAAAAAAAAACAGGCGAAAATGAGTATAAATATTCCATAGACGGACTCATGTACTTTAATCACAACCCTTTTGTCAAGCATATTCTGTTCTTTTAAAAACAACCCACTCTTTTCTTTCTTCTTTGACGAAACACGGATTGACCCGGCCGTTTCGCATCGTTATGTTTTTCTTAAAGGATGTAAATCCTTTAGGAATAAATTGCCTTAAAAACATTTTGGAATCACAAAACCTGAAAGGTGAAATCATGAAGCAGCCTCTGGAAATTACCTACCGAAATGTCACCAAAAGCGATGCCATTGAAACCCTGATTCATGAAAAAGCCGCCAAGCTTGACCGGCTGCATGACAGCATCATCAGCTGCCGGGTATCGGTGGAACAACCCCAGGAATATCAAAAAAGCGGCAATCAGTTCCGGGTGCGCATTGACCTCCGGCTGCCGCCCGGCAAGGAATTGGTGACCCGCCGCGAATCCGGAAAAGGGGAAATGCACGAAGGGCTTCGCAAGGTGATTACCGATGCGTTTCATGCCATGGAACGTCAGCTTAAAAAGATCAAGGGCAAACAGGAAGATCATGTTAAGAATAACAAGCCGAATAATGATAATAACGAGGCGGAACTGACCGGGCTGGTGGTTCGGCTGTTTCCCGAGGAGGGTTACGGATTTATCAAGACACTGGAGGGCAGAGAAGTTTATTTTCACCAGAACAGTGTGATTCACGAGGATTTTGACAGACTGGAGATCGGCACGGGTGTTCGGCTGGTTCAGACCGAAGGGGAAAAAGGGCCCCAGGCCAGCACGGTCCAAATCGTGGATAAACCCGGCAGCCGGGTTTCCAAAAAGAAAAAGGCGGACATGGAGGTGCCCGAGGGCTGGGCGCCGTAAACCCGCGTCACTTTCGTTTCTCTAAATGACAGCGGCGGAAGCGTCCGGAATAACATAATATCGTATTGAATACCCTACATTTAAGCTATTAACAGGGGGCATACCGCTATGGCGCATGCCCCCTCCTGCCAATCAATTTATAAAGATAACCGCCGCATCAGAAGCTCCAGGAAAAGCCGCCGCCGCCGAAAAGATCCACATCCTGCTCGGGCAGCACATCTTCATCAAACGTGTCTGTATAGGCGATAAACGCGGAAAACCCGATGGCATCGGTGACTGGATAGGATGCATTGGCGGAAAACGTATATTCATGAAACCCGTCATCCGGGCCGATGGTGAAATCCTCACCCGCATAGCCGGCAGACGCCCCGGCCCCCAGACCCAGACCGGAATCCAGGGTGACATCATAGGCCAGGCTTGCGGAAACATAATAATCCTCCACCTCATCATAGTCATAATAGGCATCAATGCCTGCGGAGATTCCGTCGAGGGGCGAAATATAGGCGCTTAAAAAGACCTCGCTGGTTCCCGCACCCCCGTTTGGAAACAAGTATTCGATATGGCCCACGGTAATATCCACCGGCTCAAGGGAAAATCCGTAGGACAGGGTGAGATCGATCTCTGAGAATTCATTGTCATCCAGGGTATTGTCATAATCGTCAATATCATAGTTGCCCCAGACATTAATGGCGAATCCGTTTCCGGCGGCCACATCCACATAGGGCTGCACAACAAACCCGTCATTAAAGGTAATTCCCCGCCATACGTAAGCCGAGGCGACATCAGCCCCGGCTGTTGCCTCTGCACCAAAGGCGGTTCCGGCGGCCCCTAAGGCCAGAAATAATACGGACAATACCACAACCCATGCTTTTTTCATTCTTTTTCCTCCTATAGAAAATGACATTTAAATTTGGGATGAGCTCCGGGCCTGAGAGTCCGGTTTACACACCCGTTAATTGATTGTCTGCCTAAATGTCTTTCCTATGGGCAGGAAACGTGCCAACTATGCATTTTTTATATATTATATATTATATCGGTAAGTTATAAATAACTGTCAAAAAATCAGCAAATCTAATTTATTACATTTTTGTTTTATTATTGTATTTATAATACATTTTTGTAAAAAACAAGCATGGCTTCGTTGGGTTTCGCCTTTAAACCTCTGGCAAGACGATATAGTAGGTTGGGTTGAGGAACGAAACCCAACACTGGAAGGCTCAACCCAACCTACTTTGAACGAATGTCTAATACCCGATACTCTGAAGAATCTGCTTCACCTGATTGCCGTCTGCACTGGCGCCGAAGTGCGCCATGATGTCGCGCATGGCCTGCATCTTGTTTTTGTAATTGGAGAAATCGAGATTTTCAGCAATCCACCGGCGGATTTCTTCATCCGAGGCCATCTGCGGCAGATAGGATTCAAGGATTTGAATGTATCGGGAATCCGATGCGGATTTGCCGGACTGCGCCAGGGATTCCTGCTCGGACTTGATCAGTTTGCGGACAATTTTTATCACCTCGTCATCGGATAACTCCTTGGCTTCGGCCCGGCCGAACTCACCGATGATAATCCGCAGGGTGTTCTTCTTCTCCTCGTCCTTATCCTTCATCGCCTGTTTCAGATCCTGTTTGATCTGCTCCTGAATGCGCATGACGCAAACTCCTTTATTTTAAAACGACTGTTATATGCAAAAATATATTTCGTTATTCCAATGCCTTCCGCCCCTGTCATTCGAGGAACGACAGTGACGAGGAATCTTTAAAAGATTTCTCGCTGCCGCTCGATAAATGACAGTTAAGAGTAAGACGGTACAGGCAGACTTTCCCGGACCATCACGTATGCGTCCGCAGTTTCAGTTCCACCGGATGCGGATTCAGGTAAGTCTGTATGGCAAGGTAGGGCTGCTCGTATTTGCGGACATAATGATTGATCAGGGTCATGGGCACCACCAGCGGCACATAGCCTTTTGTAAACTGCTCGAATACCTCCAGAAGTTCCTGCTTTTCATCGCTGGTGAGCTGCTTCTTAAAATAGCCCATAATATGCTGGAGCACATTGATATGCTTTTTCACCGTCGGTTTTAGGCGCAGCGCGGCTATCAACTGTTCCTCGTACTCTCGGTAGAAGGCATCCAGGCCCATCTGCTTGGCGCCGGCCACGAGTTTTCCCATGGATCTACCGTATTCCGGACTGTGGGCCATGATCAGGAGTTTGTTCCGGGAATGAAAATCCACCACCTTCCCGATGCTCGGCTTTTCCGCCACCCTGTCCCGCCACCGCTTAAAGGTAAAAATCTGCTCGATAAAATTCTCCCGAAGGAGCGGGTCGTGAAGCCGGCCCTCTTCTTCAACAGGGATCAGGGGAAAATGATCGGTGAATGCCCGGGCAAACAACCCGACGCCCTTTTTCTCGGGCATGCCCTTTTCATTGTATACCTTGACCCTCTCCAATCCGCTGCTGGGCGAATCCTTTTTAAAAATAAATCCGCACAAATTCTCCTTCTCCAGCTCTTTGACCCGCTTTTTCGCATATTCAAGCATCTGCTCGGTATGGTCGGTCTGCGACTTGGTTTTCACCAGCCGGGGGTTTTCAATATCGCCCACTAAACGGAGAGTTTCCCGCGGAATACCGAATCCGGCCTCAACCTCCGGGCATACCGGCACGTATTCCACGTATTGACCGAGGGTGTCGCGGAGAAAATGATCCAGCTTGTGGCCGCCGTTCCAGCGGACATTTTCCCCCAGCAGACAGGAACTGATGCCCAGTTTAACCCGATTTTCCATAATCTTTGTCCTTTCCCGGTTGATATTCATGACCAAACATTATAACTATAAATAGATCTGGTACAAAAAGCAAAATAAATCCATTCCTTAGAAAGGAATCCCCCCGGGCCGCCGCCGGGGGCCGAGCGTGAAAGTAACTTAAAAGGCACTGAGGCACTGAGGGGAAAAAGTAATAATAGGTTTCAGGTTTCAGGTTTCAGGTTTCAGGAAACAGTATGTGAACGAACCAAAATTTTAGTAAAATTTTTGGCATACCTGAACACTGAACACTGAAACCTTAAGTTTTACACCTAACACCTAATACCCAAAACCTAAAACCCGTGAAGAAGGGACCCGCATGCGAGACGATATAAAGGAACTGATTCGAAAAAGACGCCACTGCGTGCTGGCCACGGCCACAGGCAACCAGCCTTACTGCTCGCTGATGGCCTATGCGGCAGATCGAGACTGCACCCGCATTTACATGGCAACCCATCGGAATACCCGCAAGTTCAGCAATCTAACCGAAAACCCCATGGTAAGCCTGCTGATCGACTCCCGGGATTCCGAGGCGGCCCAGGCCCTGACCATTGAAGGCGAATGTGCGCAAATCCAGTCAGATACCGAAAAAGAACAAATCCGGGAACTTTTGTTAAATGCCCACCCCTACCTCAATGATTTCGTGAGTCAGCCGGATGCGGCCTACATCTGCATTCATGCCAAATCATTGGTTTTTTTAAACGGGTTAACCGGCGCCTATCGCGAAACAGTGGCCTGATCGGTTTTTTTAATCGCCGGACATGATGGTGACAATCCCTAAATACCCGTCAACGGTTATGCGGTCGCCGGTCCGAATCACCCGGGTGGCCCCGGAAATGCCGGTAACACAGGGCAGCCCGTATTCCCGGGCGATAATCGCGCCATGAATCAGCATACCCCCGCGCCGTTCAACAATTGCGCCGACAAGCGGCACAATAAATGTCATGTTCGGCTCAACCGCATCGCAAACCATTATATCCCCCGGCTTGAAGTTTTCCAGATCCGCAACGGTCAGCACCACGCGGGCGGTTCCGCGGGCAAAGCCCGGCCCGGCGGGCTGGCCCCGAAGCTGCCGGGGACGAATATGCCCTTCGACCGCCCCGGCGGACACCTCCTGAGCCGGTTTTTCATGGGTCGCCACTTCTTTGAGGGCATCTTTCAGCGCCTGCGTGCCGGGGTTATCAGTCGGGCCGCTGGCTCCCGCCAGCCGGTCTTTTCCTTCATTGACCGCCGCATATAGCCGGGCTTCGATCCGGCCCAGATAAATATTATCATCATCGCGCATCCGGTAGCTGGCACGGGCCAGATCCAGAAGATCCTGCGCGCTTACCGACCCGGCCCCCGGAAACAGGGCCACAAATTGGGAGGCCCGCTCCGCCGGGGTCGACGCGGACGGCCCGGAAGGTCGCTCCGCGGACGGCTTTTCGGCCATATTTAAAAGCAGCCGGTACATCATGCCGGGATCCGGCTGACAGCCCGAGGCGTCGGTCATCCCGCAGGAAACATCGCCGAAGCGGTGGTTGAAATCAGCCAGGACCTCTGCGAACTCCCGGGGAAAAGAGGACTCATCCCCAATTTTAAGGGCATCTGCCAAAGACGGGTTGCTTCGAACCATATTTGAGAGGGTTTCCAGATGCCGGTTCCGGTCCAGGCTCATCAATTCGCCGGCTGACAAAATATTGACAAACTCATAGGGATCTTCCGGCTGGATAATATCATTATAAATTTCTCCAAAAAGCCGCATTCCATGGGCAAACGGAATGAAATCCGCCCAGTAGACGGCATGCCATTTATCATAAACGGCCTTTCGCCGTTTAATCTCTTCTGCCAGGGCGTCTGTTGAAAAAGCGGCAAGATCTGTCTCAGCAAGCTTCTCCGCGGCGTCGATCATCCCCGGCACCAGTTCGGTTTCAATTTTCGTCCAAAGCGCCCTGAGATTATCATAGGTTCGGCGAAGACTGAGATACCAGGCGCGGTCATCTCCGGCCCCTTTTTCAGAAGCGGCCGTAATCGGGCGCGCCTGCAGGAAAACCAAGCTGTGATGATCCCTGGTCCACTCTATATCCTGGGGGGCTTGAAAAAAGCTTTCAATGGACAGGGAATTTAGAAAAACGCCGGCCGCATCTTCCATATCCAGCGGCGGCATGCCGGTTTTGGCCGAAGGCAGGTCCTCCAGCAAAACCCCTGTGCCGGCCGGCCGCATCCACTGCTCCCGTTTAGCCGCTGTATGGGTCACCATTTTTTTGGTTTTCCGGTCAAAGATCCACCGGTCCGGCTCAACAGCGCCGTCCACAAGGGCCTGGTTCAACCCGTGTACCGCTTCGACCACCGCCTGCCGTTTATCTGCCGGATTTCGGGTAAAAACGATGCCGGAACACTCCCCGTTGATCACTTCCTGGATGACCACGGCCATGGCACTGGTCTGAACATCCAGGCCGATTTCCCGGCGGTAGAGCAATGCCGCATCTGACCATAGGGAGGCCCACACCTTGCGAAGATGGGTCAAGATTTCATCAGCCCCCTTGATATTGATGTAGGACTCATGAATGCCCGCAAATGAATGGGCCGCCGTATCTTCATCCGCTGCCGACGACCGCAGGGCGACCGGGCGGTCGCCAAAAGCCGCTGTCACCGCGGATGATATCTCCTCGGCCATTTCCTCGGGCAGCGGCTTTTTGGAAACCATGTGCCGGATGCGCAGCGCGCAGTCCCACATCTCTTCCCAGCGCATTTCCGAAAAATCTTTTCGAAAAAGCTCCGCCTGAATCCGCTCCCGCAAGCCGGTTTGATCGATATATGCCGAATACGCCTCTATGGGAATGCAAAGAGTTTTGGGAATCGCGAATCCGCCTTTATCCAGCAGGGAGAGCATATAGGCCTTGCCGCCCACGCGGCTGCGGTCCGCCGGCGTAAGCTCGGCTGCCGGAATGACCCATTTCATTTTAAAGATGGACCTCCGTCACATTCTGAAAGTTTTCAACCAAATAGTAAGTCTTCAGGGTCACCTGAAAAAATGCGCAGGACGGGGATTTGACAAAATCTTCGAGATAGGGATGCCGTTCAATATATCGCTGCCGCGCCGCTTGTGCCGCATCGTCTGAGAGTTCCACTGAATGGCCGATGCCGGTAGCCGCCATGGCCTGATAAAAATCTGACGATTGATTGCGGCTGTTATTAACAAGCATGGCCGTTCGGCCATCTTTTTGAAGATTGGCGTATTTTCGGGTGGCCCTTGAGGTGGCAAAATACATGCACTTTAGATCCTCGGATGCCACGAATGCAACCAGACTGGCATAGGGATGGCCGTCGGGCTGATTCGTCGATACGACGGCCAGTTTCTGTCCGGCAAATAGGTCGGTGAGCCGCTGCCACACCTGACTGTTGTCCCGCATAATGCCTACCCTGTTCGTCAAATAATGAATATACTTAACATATGATAATGCCTAAATTTAAGATGGCGAAAATTTGTGCATATGCAATAATGGAGATTATTATTAATAGTAGGATTAAGCGCAAGAGAAAGATTAGGATTGAGATTAAGATTAAGATTAAGAGTAAGATTAAGAGTAAGAGTAAGATTAAGACGAATAACATTCATATGAACATTTAATCGAGAAAGGCGCTGTAATCAGAATGGCAGAGCAGACTTCCCCCAGGATATTGGTTACCGGCCCCACGGGATTTATCGGCAAACGGCTGCTGTATAAGCTGGATGAAAAGGGGTACCGGGTCCGGTGCATGGTTCGGCCGCCGGAAGAGTTAAATCTTTCGGTCCCGTTAAAAAACGAGCCGGAAGTGGTCTACGGCGACCTGCTGGATCCGGAATCGATCGAAAAGGCCCTGGACGGCATTGACATCGCCTATTATCTGGTCCATTCCATGGGCGGCAAAAGCTTCCGGAAGATGGCCAAATTTGAGGAGCGCGACCGCACGGCCGCGCAGAATTTTGTTAATGCCGCGGATAAAACCGGGCTTGACCGGATTATCTACCTCGGCGGCTTAGGCGAGATTTCGGGCCACATATCCCCGCATCTTGCCAGCCGTCAGGAGGTAGGCAAAATTTTAAGCTCGGGCCAATCAAAAACCACGGTTTTCAGGGCGGCTGTAATTATAGGGGCCGGCGGCGCCGGGTTTGAAATTATCCGATACCTGGTGGAGCGCCTGCCCATCATGCTCTGCCCGAGATGGATTTACACCCAATCCCAGCCCATTTCCGTCGAAAATGTCCTGGATTACCTGGCCGGCGCCCTTGAAACGCCTGAGACCGCCGGCGCCACATATGACATCGGCGGCCCGGAAGTTTTAAGCTATGTTGATCTGATGCGTATGTATGCCCGGGTGCGGAGTCTGAAGCGCTTCATCGTTGGGGTGCCTTTTTCCCAGACCCTTTTATCCACTTACTGGGTGGCGATGATCACGCCGGTGCCCTCCGGGATCGTCTTTCCGCTGGCCGAGGGACTCCGGACGCCCGCGGTCTGCCGTGAAAATCGCATTCGGGAAGTAATTCCGCTGCAGCTGGTCAATATGGAACAGGCCATCTGCAATGCCCTGGCTGAAGCGGAGAAAGGACCGGGCAAGCTGTTGTCACAGCAGTCGTGCTTTTTATCAAAACCTGCCTAAAAAGGAGCGTATCAAATGACGGACACAAAGAAAGACGTGTATGTGCGGGTAAAGGACGAAAAGGGCAATGAATTCGTCTGTCCGCTGGAGGCACTGAAAAATGTGCGGGAAGCCACTGAGGAAGAGCTTGATAACTGCGTGGATGACGGCACGGTGGGCCGCTATGCCAGCAACATTGATGTGGTGGATCCGGATCAAAGCGAATAGTTCATTTAATGATCATCCGCGAAACAGTTATGATCGATGCCCCAATTGAGGCCGTTTGGGAGGTCTTCTCGGAAATCGAGCACTGGACGGACTGGAATCCGGTCTGCCGGGAATGCCGGTTTGAAACAGGAGATGCCATAACCAAAGGCGCTTGCATATCGTTTGAATTAAACCCCCTGATCCTGCCCATGCGGATCGCGCCGGTGGTGACCGATTGCGACCCGGGCCGGTCGGTGACATGGACCGGGCAAAAATGGGGGATTCGCGCAGCGCATACATTTAATTTTGAACCGGCCGAAAGTCAAGTGAGGCTCGAGAGCGTTGAAACATTTTCCGGCTTCATGCTTTGGCCGGCCCGGCTGATCGGCGTGCCCAGGCGGCTGCACATTCTAACCCGGCAGCTGCTTTTCGCGATAAAAACCGCTTCAGAAAAACGCTACCATGCCATTACCGAAGAGAGGACAGATGAACACCGAGGCTAAACAATCGATTGCTGTCGTGGGTGCCGGCGTGGCCGGCATTGTTTCCGCCTATCTCTTGCAGCGCAAACATGATGTGACCATATTCGAGGCGGACTCCTATCTGGGCGGCCACACCCGGACGATTACGATAGAAGACGGCCCGGATGCCGGTACCTGTGTGGACATGGGGTTTATCGTCTTCAATGACCTTACGTATCCCAATTTTATCGAATTTTTAACACAGCTCGGCGTTGAAAAGCAAAAAAGCAACATGTCGTTCAGCTATTTTGACCGCCGGACCGGGTTTCAGTATTCCAGCCGAAACATCCTGGCGGACCGAAAAAACATCCTGAATCCCCGCTTCTGGCGGCTGATTACCGAGATTCTGCGTTTTAACCGCAAAACCCAAAAGCTTTTGGATTCAAAGGAGCTAAACCAGCTCACCTTAGGGGAGTACCTGAACAAATACGGATTCGGTAAAGCTTTTATTGAAAAATACATCATCCCCATGGGCGCGGCTATATGGTCCACGCCGGATGTCAAAATGCTCGAATTTCCGGCACAGACATTTGCCCGGTTTTTTTCAAACCACGGGCTGCTTAAAGTGAAGATGCACCCCCAGTGGTATACCGTGACCGGGGGCAGCCATTCCTATGTCAAGGCATTCAAAGCGCAGTTTCCCGGGCAAATCCATACCAGCTGCCCGGTCCGGTCCATTGTCCGGGAAAACGGAGGCGTGCGCGTTCAGCATGAGGCGGGCGAGGAAACATTTGATGCGGTGGTCATTGCCGCGCATGCGGATGAGGCACTGAATATGCTGACAGATCCCACGCCGGATGAAAAGAAGCTGCTGGGCGCATGGCAGTATTCGGAAAACCGGGTGCTGCTCCATACGGATCCGGACTTCCTGCCGCCGATCGAGCGGGCGCGAGCCTCCTGGAATTATATCCGGGAGGCCCCGGCTGAAAGGGATAAGCCGCTTTTCATGACCTATTACATGAATCAGCTCCAGAACTTAAACACCCGGCAGGACTACCTGGTGACCCTGAATCCGCTCCGCGAGGTGTCGGCGGATCAAGTCATAAACGACAAAATCTGTACGCACCCGATGTATACCTTTGACGCCATTCATACCCAGGACCAACTGGACCGGTTAAACGGCCCGAATAACACCTATTTCTGCGGCAGCTACTTCAGATACGGCTTTCACGAGGACGCCGTGATCTCGGCGGTCAACGTGGGCAAAAAGTTCGGGATCACCCTATGAACTCCGTCATCTACACCGGATTTGTCGGACATACCCGGTTCATGCCGGTTTATCACCAGCTGCGGTATCCCTTGTATTTCTATGGACTGGACCTGGATGAACTGGAAACCCTGGACCGGAAGCTCCCGCTCTTCGGCTGCAACCGGTTCCGGCCGGCATCCATCTATGATGCGGATTATCTGGATTACGGGCCCGGCAGAATAAAGGACAAGCTTTATGCCCATCTTAAACAGGAAGGGCTGGACACGCCGATCCGCCGGATCGTGCTGATTACCTCGGCCCGGTATTTTAACTATATCTTCAATCCGGTCAGCTTCTATTACTGCTTTTCCGCATCCGATGAACTGGCCGCCGTCGTGGCGGAGGTCAACAATACATTCGGGGAGCGCCATGTCTACATCCCCTCGCCGGCTGAGGAAAAGCCCGACAATCAAAGCGGAGAGCGCCGATTTGTGGCGGACAAAAACTTTTTCGTCTCCCCGTTCAATACTCTGGACGGCAGCTATGAATTTTTATTTTCACGGCTTTCGCCGGAATTAAACATTCGGATTAACTTGATCCGTGACGGGGAAATTGCGTTCAAAGCGCGACTCTATGGCACGCCCAAGCCGCTCACGGCCGGAAGCCATTTGGCCGCGATGCTTCGGCACCCGCTTACCCCGCATTTGACCATGGCCCGGATTTTATGGCAGGCCGCCAAGCTCCGGCTGGGCAAAAAACTGCCCTTTCAGGAAAAACCCAGGCCCGCGCATCCCATGACGATCCGCCCCTACCCGGACCGGCTGGTAAAGAATCTGCCCGAGTCTGTCGGAGCTGTAAACGATTCGCTCCAGCCCTGCCCGGACCGGCCCAACTGCGTCTCATCCATGGCGGAAAACAGCCGCCATTATATCCCGCCGATCCAGTACAGCAGTTCGCCAGAAGAGGCCCGCACCCGGCTCCTGGATATTCTATACAGTCTTTCCCGGGCGACCGTTATTTCCGCCAAACCCGACTACATCCACGCAGTCAGCGAAACGCGGATGATGCGGTTTAAAGACGATTTGGAATTTTTAATCGACGAGCAGGCCCGGCAGATCCACTTACGGTCCGCCGCCCGGACCGGGTATTCGGATTTCGGGGTGAACCGCCGGCGGGTGGAAAAGATCCGCCGCCTGTTTGAGGGGCAGGCGGGGTAAGATTAAGTGTAAGAGTAAGAGTAAGAGTAAGACGGGTGAAACGGTTTAATACCCGATGCTGCTGGCTGCGGTCTGGGCCAGTTCAATCAGGTGATGGGGGTAAATGCCGCCCAGGATCATGACAAGAATCAGTCCCACAGCCAGGACTTGAAGAGACGCTGAAACATTAATCGGCGCGGCATCGCCCGAAGCTTTGGTAAAATACGCGGCTTTGATCACCAGAAGGTAGTAGTAAAGCGAAATCACCACATTGACCATGGCCACAAGAACCAGCCACAGGAGCCCGGTTTTCATGGCCGCGGTAAAGACCAGGAGTTTTGCCGTAAACCCTATGGTCGGCGGAATGCCGGCCAGACCGAAAAGCGCCAGCATAAGGGCCAGGGCCAGCATGGGCGCCCGCTGATGAAGACCCGCCAGATCGCTTATCGAAATATTTCCCCCGTTGTTTGATGCCTTTACCACCACCATGAAACAAACAAATTTCATGATCATAAGCGACAACGCGTAGAATACGGCGCTGGATATTCCCAGCGCGTTCATGCTCAGGATGCCGATCATCACGTAGCCCGCATGGGCGACACTGGAGAAGGCCAGCAGCCGTTTCAGGTCTTTCTGCACCACGGCGGCCAGGTTGCCGATGGTCATCGACGCGATCGATAAAACGATCAGAAACCAGGCCAGCTGCTCACTTCCGCCGCTTAAGGAGATCAACCGAAGCAAAACCGCGATGGCCGCAGCTTTTGAGACCGTGGCCATATAGGCTGCGACCTGGTGCGGCGCCCCTTCATAGGCATCCGGCGCCCAAAAGTGAAAGGGAAACAGGGCGAGCTTAAAAAAGAAGCCGCTTAAAGACAGGATAAACCCGATCAGCACCACCGGCTCGTTCATTCGGGTAGGCAGCTCCTGCATCAAATCAATCAGATAGCCGGACTGGCCGGTCCCGTAAAGCAGGGCAAATCCGAAGAGCATGACCGCAGAGGCCGTGGCGCCGATGATAAAATACTTGATCGCCGACTCGATCCCCTTTTCATAGCCTTTTCTGAGATAGACCAGGATATAGAGGCTGTAGCTGGATAGCTCCAGGGCGATGTAGAGGGGCAGCAGATGCACACAGCTGACCAGGAGCATCAGGGCCAGGGTGCAGAGGGTAATCAGCAGGTAGAATTCGCTGTGCCGGCGGGCTTCGACCCCGTCAAGCCTTTCGCACAGGCAGACCACCAGAAAAAAGCCCATGTACAGCAGGCACTTGAACACCTGCGAAAACGCGTCCACCTGATAGGTGCCGGCAAATAATATGCCCCGGCTGCCGACCCAGACCACGCAAAGTACAAGCCCCACCGCGGAGAGAATAAACGCCAGGCGGAAATCCCGGCGGGCATTATCCGATGCCAGGGACAGGGCGAAAAAAACACCGGCTGCAATCAGGGTATAGAGTTCAGGCACAAATACAATCATGGCAATCCGCTTATCAGGAACATGGCGCTGGTTTGAATGGTATCATACATTAAAAAAGGCATCAGGCCGAAAATCACAATCGCCGCCACCAGGATCATCCGGGGGATTCCCAGCCCGAAGGAGACATCCGGCAGATCCGCGAACTTTTCGTTGGCCGGGCCGAAAATCGCGTGCTGCACCACCCGCAGGATAAACAGGGCACTTACGACCAGGGCGCTTACCGCAACAACCCCGTAGACCGGATAGACCTTAAATGCTGCGATAAAGACCATAAGCTCCGCCCAGAAGCTTGCGAGACAGGGCACGCCGATGCCGGTTAACGCGGCCACCACGAAGTAGCCCGAGGCCACCGGCATCTGTCTGGCCAATCCCCCCAAATCCGCAATCGCCTTGGTATGCGTCCTGTCATAAATATAGCCCACCGAAGAAAAGAAAAGGGCCGTCATAACGCCGTGGGCAAACATCTGAAAAACCGCGCCGTTCATCCCGTCCACACTGACCGTGGCCAGCCCCAGGACCACAATCCCCATATGCGAGACGCTGGAATAGCCGATCACATATTTTAAATCCGTCTGCCGCAGGCCGGCCAAAGCGCCGTAGATGATCCCGATGGTCGCCAGAAAGCCCATTAAGGGCGCCCAGAACTGCCACCCTTCCGGGCAGAGAAAAATGCCGACCCGGAGGATGCCAAAGGCCCCGATTTTCATTAAAACCCCGGCATGCAGCATGCTGACCGCCGTGGGCGCCGCCACGTGGCCCACCGGCGACCAGGTGTGAAACGGCCAGACACCGGCGAGGATGCCGAACCCGATGAAGAACAGCAGAAACGCCAGCTTCTGCTGAAACGGGGTAAACTCGGCCATATTGGCCAGCATGGGCAGCGAAAAGGTCCCCAGCCCGGATTCCGCCACCAGATAGATCAGACCGGGCAGGATCAGGGCGCTGCCGAATAAAAGGTAGAGCATGAGTTTCATGGCCGCGTATTCGCGCCGGGTGCTGCCCCAGACGATGATCAGCAGATACATGGGAAACAGCGACACGTCATACCAGATAAAGATGAAGAAGAGGTCTAAGGCCATGAACATGCCGAAAACCCCGGTCACAAGCATGATAAAGAGCGCAAAGAACTCCTTTACCCGGGTTTCCAGCTCCCACATGGTGAGCACACCGGTAAAATAGACGAGCCCGGTTAAAAGGAGAAGCGGCACGCTGAACCCGTCCACCCCGTTTAAATAGGTAATGCCCAGGGCCGGGATCCAATCGATCTGTTCGACAAACTGGAACCCGCTAAGGGTTTTGTCGTAAGCTGCAAATACGTAAATTGAAAGCAGCAGGGTGACAAAGCCGCTGGCTGCGCTGACCCACTTGATGACCGATTTCTGGTCCTCCGGCAAAAGCAGCACCAGGATCAGGCCGATCACACAGGCGATCAGAATCAGGCTTAAAAACGGAAATTGGGCGGCATGCAGTTCCAGCATCGGATCATCCAACCATCAGCATAATCAGGGTTAAACCGAATATCACGGCGAACACCACCATGAGCTTTCGTTGAATCAGCATCTGGTGCCAGCCGGCGATGCTTTTGGCGCCGGTCACGATCCCGTTGCCCAGGGCATGGACGCTGCCGTCCACCACGTGATCGTCATTTTTCTGGCAGAGGGCGGCAATGCCTTTATCCAGGAGATTGTCCACGGCCCACCGGTACATGTGATCCAGGTACCAGCGCTCGGAAAACAGCCGGTAAAGCGGGGCTATCTTTTCAACAAACCCCATCTGGCTCGCCTGTTTGCGGCCGAATTCAAACCAGGCCAGGATAACGGCGGCAATCGCCAGACCAAGGGCCATAGGCAGAAGCCACACCGGCCCGTGCGCCGGACCGTGGCCGGGGATATCGATTAAAAAATCATGCAGGGGAACCTGGAAAAACCCAAGGACAACCGTAATTGCAGCCAAAACCACCAGGGGGGCGGCCATGAACCGATCCGCCGAAGATTTGTCATGGGCGGATGTATACGTATCTGCGGATTCAATAGATTTAGGAAACAAAATAATAAATATCAGCCGAAACGTGTAATAGGCGGTTAAAAACACCCCCAACAAGCCGGCCAGCAGCCACACCGGATTCTCAAGCCCGGCAAGACCCGCCATGATCGCCTCTTTGCTGAAAAACCCGGAAAACGGCCAGATCCCGGACAGCGCGGCCGCCCCGATCACCGTGCAGATAACGGGTATTTTCATCCGGCGCCCCCCGCCCCGGCCGATCACGAACATGTCATTGGAATGGTAATGGTGGATCAGGGCGCCCGCGCATAAAAACAAAAGCGCCTTGAATCCCGCATGGGTGATCAGGTGAAACATCCCGCCGAAATAGCCGCCCGCGCCAAGCCCCATAATCATAAACCCCAGCTGGCTGATGGTGGAATAGGCCCAGACCTGCTTGATGTCCCGGCTCACGATCGCCATGGTGGCGGCAAGCAGCATACTGATGGTGCCGATGGCCAGGGTAAAGCCCATGACAATGGCGGAGTGGCTGAAAAACGGGAACAGCCGGCCGTACAGAAAGACGCCTGCCGCCACCATGGTCGCTGAATGCAAAAGGGCGCTCACCGGTGTCGGGCCCTCCATGGCATCCGGAAGCCAGGTCAGAAGGGGAAACTGGGCGCTTTTGCCGATGATTCCCCCGAAAATCAAAAGTGCGGCCAATGCCCCTAAAAGGCTGTTTAAGCCGCCGGGCAGGACAATGCTGTTTAACTCCAGGATATTTGCCGTACCGCCCGCCGCCAGAAGCAGCAAAATGCCCAGGAAAAAGGCCAGGTCCCCGGTCCGGGTCATGATAAAGGCTTTCTTGCCCGCCTGGGTGGCGGAAAACTTCTCGTACCAGAATCCGATCAAAAAATAGGACGCAAGCCCCACCAGCTCCCAGAAAATGTAGAGCTGCAGCAGCATGGGCGAGAGCACCAGGGCGGTCATGGCCCAGGCGAAAAGCGACATAAAGCCGTAATACCTCGAAAACCCCGGATCGTTCGCCATATACCCCAGGGAATAGAACTGGACCAGAAAACAGATCACCGCCACCACCACGAGCATCAACAGGCTTAAGGGGTCCAGGAGGATGCCCAGGGGAATCACCATGTCGCCCGAAACCATCCAGTTTACCGTTGCCTGCATGGGGGTTGTCATTCCCCAATGCCGGATCAGAAGAAATACCGCGCAGACAAGGGATGCCGTCACCGCGGTTAAGGAGAGAGCGGCACTCGCCCGCGGCTTCTTTCGCAGCAGGATCATGATGGCGGCAAATGCGATCATCGGGCCGGCACTTGTGATGGCCGCCGCCCAGAGGCTTATCTGCGGTATGGGGTTATAGGGCATCAGGTTTCCTTTTTCATTCAAGCCGGCACGTGTTCGACTCAATACATTCCGGATCAACGGTGCCGGTCTGCCGGTAGATGCAGACAATGAGGGCCAGGCCGACGCTCACCTCGGCAGCGGCCACGGCCAGGACAAACAGGGCCATCACCTGCCCTTCCGCATGCTGTGCATGGAGGCTTGCCCCTACAAAAGCCACCGCCGCGGCATTTAGCATGATCTCAAGCCCCAGAAGAATCATGATCAGATTCTTTCGGGTGATCGTGCAAAGCATCCCGATTAAAAAAAGTATGGCCGCAAGCAGCATCACGTGGGTGTAGGGAACGATCATCCGCCGTCGCCTCCTTTGGTTTCTTCCCTGCGGCGGCCCCGGCTTAAGCCCAAGTGCAGAACACCGACCAGGGCCACCAGAAGCAGCAGCGATATCATTTCAATGGCCAGCCAATGCTGCCTGAAAAGGTGGTTGCCGAAATGCTTCGGCTGAACCAGAAGCGCCTGCATCGGCTCTTTGGCGGACGGCCCGGAAAATTTCATCAAAAGCACGCAGGCCAGAAAATAGATGCCGCAGATAACACCGGCGGCCGCCAGCTGGCCGATTGGCACGCCGCCGTCATCGGTCACCTCGACCTTAAGCATCATGACGATAAACAAAAACAGGACCATGATGGCGCCGGCATAGATAATGACCTCAAGCGCCCCCAGAAGCGGCGCGCCCAGCAGAAAAAACAGCACGGCGCTGCCGAAAAACGAGATCACCAGATACAGCACCGCATGCACCATGTTGCTCCGCGTCACCGCCATAGCGGTGGATAGGATCATGACCGCCGCGATCAGATAAAATAGTATGGCATAAATCGTCATGGCTTCGTTCATCCTATGGCATATTGGTCCTTGTGTTGACCGGCGGCTGCTCCGCCGCATGCTCGCCTTTTCCGTAAAGTTTTGTCACCACCCCGGCATGCTGATAGAAGTCATAATCCGGGTCTTTTCCGCCGTGATCCACCAGAAGATCTTCTTTTTCATAAACGATTTTTAAAATATCCCGGGTAATGTGCTCAAACTCCGGGGTCAGCTGGATAGCCGATGTGGGGCAGGCCTCTTCGCAGAGCCCGCAGTAGATGCACCGGCCGAAATTGATCCGGAACCAGGCGGCATAACGCCGGCCATGGTCATCTTCGGCCGCCTGCATGGATATGCAGTTCACCGGGCACACCCCGGAGCAGAGATAGCAGGCCACGCACCGCTCCCGGCCGTCCGGATCGCGGGTCAGGACTATCCTGGCCCGCGAGCGCTCCGGCAGCGGGCGCTTGTATTCCGGGTATTCCTCGGTAAAAGGCTTCCGGAACAGGTGCTTAGCTGTTGTGTAAAATCCCTGTGCCAGGGAGACGACAATGTCAATCAGTACATTCATTTATTCCTTTTCCCGTCTTACTCTTAATCTGGTTCTTTTGTTTTTAGATTAAGAGTAAGATTAAGAGTAAGATTAAGACGAAAAGCCCACGATAAACGCCCCGGTGATCAAAATATTTATCAGGGCCGCCGGAATCAGAACCTTCCAGCCCAGCTCCATCAGCTGGTCATAGCGCAGCCGGGGCAGCGTCGCCCGCACCCAGATCATGACAACCGAGACGATGATAATCTTAATCAGCAGCCATATGGGTCCCGGCAGGATCGGGCCGTGCCAGCCGCCTAAGAAAAATACCGCCATCAGGGCCCCCATCACCTGCATGTGCACATACTCGCCCAGAAAAAACAGGCCGAACCGCATGCCGCTGTATTCCGTGTGATAGCCCGCGCCCAGCTCGGTTTCCGCCTCGGGCAGATCAAAGGGAATCCGCTTGCTCTCCGCCATGGCGCTTAAAAGAAAAATGACAAACGCCAGGGGCTGAACCAGGATAAAGGGCAGTTCATCCTGGGCGCTCACAATATCCACCAGGCTGAAAGAGCCGGCCAGCATGACCACCGGGATGATGGACAAGCCCAGGGCCAGTTCATAGCTGATCATCTGTGCGGCCCCGCGAATGCCGCCCAGCAGCGCAAACTTGGAGTTCGAGGCCCACCCCCCCAGCGCCACGCCGTAGACGCTAAGCGAAGACAGGGCAAACACGTAAAGGACCCCCACATTGATATCGCTTATCACCATGGGGACCTTTCTGCCGAACAGGGTGATTTCCGGTCCGAACGGCACCACGGCAAACATCATCAGGGCGGTAACCGCCACAATCACCGGCGCCAGGTGAAAAATGACACGCTCGGCGCCGTCATGCATGACATCTTCTTTTAAGATCAGCTTGATCGAGTCGGCAATGGGCTGGAGGATACCGAAGATTCCCACCCGGTTCGGGCCGGGCCGTACCTGGAATCGGCCCAGAAGTTTCCGCTCCACCAGCACCAGGTAGGCCGCCAGCAGCAGAACCACTGTCAGCACCAGGCTGATTTTGGCGATCAAAATCCCGTATCCGACCAACCAGACCCACATGGCTCAGGATTTCCCCGTTACCTTAATGTTGTCTTTTGTTAACCGAACGCTTGCGGCATTATCCAGCTGCTGCCAGAAAAGAGGCTTAACCCGCGGCATGGTCATCACCCCGGACGGTATCCCGGCGGCTACACGAACGCTTGCTGCCACGGATTCATATTTAAGTTCAACCAGCACAGAGACCCCTTCTGCAAAGCCCAGATCATGCGCATCTTTTTCAGACATCCATATTTCCGATGATTTCTCAAGCGGCTGCAAACAGGCGGACAGGTTTGACAGCGGCTCATCTCCGAAAAGGGAAGCCACCATATGTAGGGTATATGCCGAATCGGTTTGGCCCCCTGTTTCCATATCTCCAGACGCCGTTTCGGTCACAGGCATCTGCCGGCCGGAAAAAAGCCGGCTGCCGGTTTCCTGAATATCCGCCAAAGCGGGTTCCGCATTGCCCATCTCCCGGATCAGATCCTCCCGGGAACCCGGCGCCAAAAGCCCCTGCCATATTCTCAGCACCCGCCAGGCCGCCGGCACATCACCGCCCGGAATATCCGGTTCAAAGGTGCGCGGCGGATGATCGCCGCCGCCTGTCATGGCAACAGGGATGCCGCCGGCATGGGCGGGATTCGTCTTCTGCACCCGGCCCTCCGGGTTGATGTAGATGCCGCCGGCTTCGTAAATGGATTGGGTGGGAATACGGATATGGGCCCGCTGAAACAAATCCGAATTGAGATGATCAAGCGCCACAAACAATTCAAGGCGGTCCAGGGCGGCGGACAGGCGCAGCCTGTCATAGAAGCGGTCCCATATATCGCTTTCCACCGCCACCAGTGCTTTTATCTGGCCGGCCTCAATGCTTTCAATCAATTCCTCCAGGCTTTTGCCGCCTTCATCCAGAAGCGCGGCCCCATAGCTGTTTGAGCGGGGCATCACATTGAAAACCCCGGCCGGTCTGCCCGACTGATAAAGATCTTCGGCCATTTCAGTGCATGCTTGAATCACCCGCGGGATAGTAAGCTCCGTCCCGCAGATGATAACCGGTTTCTCGCTTTTTGAAAGCGCATCCGCCGCCTTTTCCAAGGCCCGCTCTGCCGATTCGGACAAAACCAATGAATCATTGTCGCCCGGGCCGCCTGTCAGCAGCTCCTTTAAACGGGCTACAAATAATGCCATTTCCTGCGGCCGGGTCGGGATATGTGTAAATTGAAGCGGCCAGTCCAGGGGCCGGGGGTCCAGGGCCGCCACAAAAGCCCCCTTTCGGGCTGCCTGCCGCATGGAAAGGGCAAGCATGGGGGCTTCGGTCAACACATCCGTGCCAACCGCCACAATACAATCAGACGCTTCAATCTCCTGCATGGATACGGCCAGGTGCGGCTTTAATCCGAACACCGCGGTTTTGACCACTCGGCCGTGCCGCCTGTCCGGCCAGTAAACCGGCCCCTGCCAGCCTTTTTCCATGCAAAGCGATTTTAAGGCAAACAATGTTTCCAGGCTGCTGCGTCCGGAACCCACCGCAGCCACAGCCTGAGCCCCGTGCTGCTCACTGATGCGGTCAAGCGCTGCCAATGCTCCGTTTACCGCCTGGTCAGGCGCCGTCGATTGATTGTCGATCACCCCTTTCCTGGGCCGGTCAGAAAGATTGGCATAATAGAATCCGTATCTCCCCCGGTCACAGATAAAATGGCCGTTCACAGATTCATTAAACCGGGCTTCATGGCGGACGATGGCCCGATACCGGGCGGAAACCGTGATATGGCACCCCAGGCTGCAATGGATGCAAATCCCCGGGGTCCGCTCAAAATCCCAGCGCCGGCCGGTGTATCGCGACGGTTTATCCGTATACACGCCGGTCGGACAGATGTCGATCAAGTTTCCGGCAAACGGGCTTTCAAGGATGCCGTCCGTGAATCGGCCGAAATAGACGCGGGAGGCGACGCCCATGGCACCCAGATCCCGATACCCGGCATATTCCTGATAAAACCGGGAGCAGCGGTAACACTGGATGCAGCGGTTCATCTCATGCCGAATCAGGGGGCCCAGATACTGATCCGGATAGGTCCGCTTTTCGCCATTGAAACGCCGGATACTATGGCCGCCGGCCACTGTTAAATCCTGAAGCAGGCAGTGCCCGCCCTCGTCGCATACCGGGCAGTCGTGCGGGTGGTTTAACATCAGCCACTCAATCACATACCTGCGAAAATCCACCGCTTCGGGATCATCGGTTGAGACCTTCATCCCATCCAAACAATCGATCATACAGCTCATCTGGATGCCGGAGAGCCGGCCCGCGTTTTCGATTTTTACCGCGCACACCCGGCAGGCGCCCACCGATCCCAACGCCGGGTGATAGCAGAAACGGGGGATCATAATGCCCAGCTGTTCGGCGGCATCAATAATCTTGGTGCCTTCAGGCACCTCGATTTCCCGGTTGTCTATAGTGAGTTTGGGCATAAATTAGAGTAAGATTAAGATTAAGACGATTTAAATGGACACGCCTTTTTTTCAATATGTTCGTTCACTTCATCGGCAAAATGCTCAAGCAGGCTTTCCACGGGCGCGGCCGCACCCGGCGCAAATGCGCAGTAAGCCCTGGGCAGGTGATCGCACATCTCCTTTAACCTATCCACAAACGCGGGCTCGCCCTGCCCGTTTTCAATGCGCTGCAGAAGATCCCGGATATATGGCAGCCCCTCCCGGCACGGGGTGCACCAACCGCAGGATTCCCGGACAAAAAACGCGATCATATTAAGCGTGGCCCCCACCAGACAGGTATTCTGATCAAACACGATGATCGCACCGGTGCCCAGCCGGTATCCCGCATCTTCCAGGGACTTAAAATCCATGACCGCATGATACATGGACGCCGGCATGAACTGGGTGGAGGTTCCGCCCGGCAGACAGGCCTTGAACTCGGATCCCTCGCACATGCCGCCCGCATAGTCCTCAATAATTTCTGAGAGCTTGATCCCCATGGGCAGCTCGTAGCAGCCCGGCCGGCGCACCCGGCCGGATATGGAAAAAATTTTTGTACCCGCCCCTTCCGGTGTTAATGCGAGAGACCGGAACCAGTCCGCCCCGTTTTGGATGACGTGGGGCACGCAGCACAGGGTCTCCACGTTCTGCACCAGCGTGGGCAGCTGCCAGAGACCTTTGAACGTGGGAAACGGGGGCGGCTTCCTCGGGTTCGGGCGCTTACCTTCCAGGGCGTTTAATATGGCGGTCCCCTCGCCGCAGATGTATCGGCCGCCGCTTCGGTGAACCACGATGTCGAAATCAAACCCGGTGTGCATGATAGCTTTTCCCAGAAACCCGGCCTGCCGGGCATTTTCCACCTCCCGGGAAAGAATCCGGGCGGCGTTTTCATATTCCGGCCGGATAAAAATCAGGCCGTGCGCCGCCCCCATGGCGCATCCCGCAATCACCATCCCCTCGATCAGCTGATGGGGGTCGGCATGGATCATGACCCGGTCCTTGAATGTGCCCGGTTCCATCTCGTCGGCATTGCAGACCACGTACCGCGGGTACGGGGCGTTCTCAAGCACGGTGGAGAGCTTCTGGCCCATGGGAAAGGCGGCCCCGCCGCGGCCCAAAAGGCCGGCATCCATCAATATATCCTGTATCGACTGATGGGTCTCATCCTTTAATGCCCGGACCATCGCCTCGTATCCCCCGCCCTCGCGATACTCTTCCAGGGTCGTTATCCGGTCGGGCTTTCGATTTTTTAATAGCACCTGCGGATGCATTTATTCTTCCGAGCTCAATTCATCGATAATTGCGTCAATCTTTTCCGGGGTCAAAAATCCGTAGACTCGTTTATTTACCATCATGGCCGGGGCCCGGTCGCAGTAACCCAGGCAGCAGGCCGGCAGCAGGGTAAACCGGCCGTCCGGCGTGGTTTCCCCCATTTCAATGCCAAGCGTTTGGCAAAGATAGTCGCGCAGGGGAATGTAGCCTTCCATCCAGCAGACCACGCTGTCACAGATGTGGATGACATATCTGCCCACCGGCTCCCGGTAAATATAGTTATAAAAGGTGGCCAGCTCTTCGATTTCAAGCGGCGTCATGTCAAGCATTCCGGCCGCAATCGCCACCGCCTCGTCGCTTAAATAGCCGTAAGCCGCCTGGCAGGCCATCATCACGTCAACCACCAGCTCCTTCGGGTGATCGGCCTCGGCAATCCGGCGTTCGAGTTCGGTTTTAACAGCGCTCGGCAGCATCTTCACCCTCACCTGTCCAGATCCGGCAGTGTATAGTCCGTTGTTCCCAGAACCGAAATCAAGTCCGCGATGGTCTCCCCCCTGGACATGATCGGAAACACCTGCACGTTGGTAAAGCTTGGGCCCCGGATCCGCATGCGGTAGGCCGCGCCCAGGCCGTCGCTCACCACGTAGTAGCCCTGCTCCCCACGGGGGATTTCACAGGCCATATAGGACTCGCCCCGCGGGATCTTGGGCCCGCGCGTGACATTGATGAAATGATGGATCAGGCTTTCAATGTCTTGTAACATGTCTTTTCTTTTGGGCACGCTGTAGCGATAATCATCGGTCACATACCGGCCATCCGGCATATGATCGATCACCTGCCGGATGATGCGCACGCTCTGGCGCATCTCCTCGATCCGAAGCCGGTAGCGCGCGTGGCCGTCGCCTTCCGTATCCGTGGGCACCTCAAAGTCAAACTGGCCGTACGCCGAATACGGCATCTTTTTCCGCAAATCCCAGTCCACCCCTGTGGCCCGCAGGTTCGGGCCGGTTACCCCCCAGTCAATGGCATCTTTCCGGGAAAGCCGCCCGATGCCCTTTAGCCTGGCCTTAAAAATCGGGTTTTTGATGGTCAATGCCTCGTAATCTTTGATCCGTTTGGGGAAGTCCCTTAAAAACGCCTCGATCGGCTCCTTCCAACCGGCCGGCATGTCCGCGGCCACGCCGCCGGGCCGGAACCAGGACGGATGCAGCCGGGCGCCGGAGATCATCTCCACGATATCCAGGACCTTCTCCCGATCCCGAAAGGTATAAAAATTGGGGGTCATCGCGCCCAGGTCGTGGCCGCAGATGCCCAGAAATGCCAGATGGTTGCTGATGCGAAAGAGCTCGCTCATCAAGACCCGGATGTATTCGGCCCGCTCCGGGACCTTGATGCCCGCCAGCTGCTCAACTGCCATCACATACGGGAGGTTGTTGGCCGCGCCCGCCATGTAATCCACCCGGTCCGTATAGGGAATAAACTGCAGCCAGGTCTGACGCTCCCCCAGCTTTTCAACAGAACGGTGGTGATAGCCCACATCCAGGTCCAGGCCGGTGATGGTCTCGCTCTCAAGTTTGACAATCAGGCGCAGGAGGCCGTGCGTGGCCGTGTGATGGGGCCCCATATTGAGAATCAGCGCCTCCTCGTCCGCCGCCGGATCAAAATATTCCTCTCCGCCCCATGGCTGTAATTCCCGGGCCTGCTTTTCCGTGTACGGCGGCATTTCATTGGCGCGGCCCGGGTGGGATTTGCGCAACGGATGACCCTCCCAGTCCGGCGGCATGATAAGCCGCCGGAGATGGGGATGATCGGGGAAATTGATTCCGAACATGTCGTAGATTTCGCGCTCATACCAGTTGGCGGAAGGCCAAAGGCCGCTGATGCTCGGGGCATCCGGGGATTCGCCGGAAAGCGGCACCTTGACCCGCATACGGGTGGCCGGCTCAAAGGCGGTCAGGTGATAGACCAGGGTAAAATCCGGGTACTGATCCCGATTGCGCCGGGCGGACTCGTCTATGGCGGTATAATCCTCCAGCCGCTCGAATCGGGTCGGGGCCTCGTGTTTGAGGAAGGAGAGGACGTCATTGACGCGCTCCGGCATCGTGTGAATGGTCAGCATATCGGATGTGGTGTCCGCAGGCCTTACCGCATCGCCGAACCGATTTTTAAGCCCTGCCGCCAAATCTTTTGCTGCCGGTCCAAGTTCTATGGAATTGGCCGGTGGCGACCACATGAGGTCTGAGCGGCTGTCAAAGAAATCCGGCGGGGTCACCGAAGTGCCGCGAATGGGGATGCCGTTCATGCCCGGCCCCCGGGTATCCCGGGACTTGGTCTGTCCATCCACCAGCACCGGAGAGGTGCTTCCCTGGTCACCGCCGGCTACATGAAAATTCGGGCGGGTGGGCTGCTCGCCCTTAATCTTTTTTTGCAGCTCCATCAGGCCGGCCAATACCGCTTCGGGCCGCGGCGGGCAGCCCGGGATATAGACATCTACGGGCAGGATCTGGTTAACGCCCTGCACCACACTGTAAACGTCGTACATGCCGCCCGTGTTTGAGCAGGAGCCCATGGAAATAACCCATTTGGGCTCGGCCATCTGCTCATAGAGTCGCAGGACCACCGGCGCAATCTTTTTAAACACCGTGCCGGAGACGATCATCAGATCCGCCTGCCGGGGGGAAAGCCGCAGGACTTCCGCACCGAAACGGGCGATATCATAGCGCGGGGTGAGGACCGTGGCCTCCTCCACAAAGCAGCAGGACAGGCCGAAATACATGGGCCAGAGGCTGTTGGCATGGGCCCAGTTAATCACCGGATCCAGCAGCTTCGGGAAAAACCCTATCTGATCCGCGTTTTTCCGTGCCAATCAAGGCCTCCTTTACGCCAGACGTAGATCAATCCGAGGATGAGCACAAAGATAAAAAAGGCCATCTGCAGCCATCCCTTCCACCCCATTGACTTGCAGGCCACCGCCCATGAGAAAATAAACGCGCCCTCCACATCAAAGAGCAGAAAAAAAATGGCCACCAGGAAAAACGGGACCGGGTAGCGCAGCCGGGCGGTGCCCGTGGGGATGATGCCGCTCTCATAGGGGCGCTGCTTGTCGGGGTTGCGCTTTTTCTCCCCCAGCCAGCGGGTCAATAGAAGCATCAGCGCCATCAACACAAGAATGGCCAGGGTAAAGCTTACCAGACTGAACACGCCCGGCACCCATGGCGAGACAATATGCTCGGTAATGACAGGATCCATAATCTATATTTGGCTCATCCTGATGAATTCAAAGCCTGTGGAAGTTTAAAACCTATAACCACCAGCGGATAGCCGATGAAATCCGCTTCTAGTTCCTGTTATTATTTGTTTTAATCAGTATAAGCACAGGAGGCAGATATTGCAAAAAATCTCCGGGGGGGGAAGAGATCAGGCGGGGTGGGTTGGCCGTAAGCGCAATCCACTGGTAAAAAGCGGTTTATGCCGCCGCGGCGGTATTTTTGCAGAAAGTAACTCTCTGTTCGTACGATCGATTCCTTAGAGGTATTCCCCCCGGGCTGCCGCCCGGGACCGAACGTATAAATAACTTTAAAGGCACTGAGGCACGGTAAATTTGTTCTATTTATTTTTCAGGCGGGCACGGTGGCCCGCCCTACGAATGGGGAAAAACCCGATTCATCGTAGGGTCGGCCACCGTGCCGACCATAAATTCTTGATTTCATTAACCTAATACCTAATACCCAAATCCTAATACCCGTGAAGTTACTTAGAAGGCGATTACAGCTTGCCGCGCTCTTGGGCAATGCGGATATAGGTTTCCATGCCAGTCTCGGGCGGCAGATAGAGGGCATCCTCGGATTTTGTGGCCGAAGACCCGGTGGCCATGTCATCCAGGCGCTGCCTGAGCTGTTCATAAATAGTTTCCAATTTTTTTCTCCTAAAATTAAACTTATTGCCATGAGATTACTGGCTCATTCCGCAGCGGCAAACGGTGATACTTGTATTTGGGATACCCGACCATCACCGCGCCATAGCACACATGCCCTTCAGGCAAGCCAAGGGCTTTTTTCATCTCCGGCCAGTACATGGCCGCGCTATTGTAGAATCCGGCCCAGCAGGTGCCAAGGCCAAGTGACGGCGCGGCCAGCTCCAGATAGGAGAGAGCGATCACACAGGCGTTCGGCGCCATGGGATTGTCTTTATGGCCGTGGGCGACAATCACATGGGGCGCCCCCCGGCAGACCGTATCGATCCCCATTTCCCAGGCGCCGACCACCATGTCCAGATGCATCATATCGGCCATTTCCGGATGCTCCTTAATCATATACCGCATCCAGTCGATTACCACCCCGATCTGCTTTTGCAGGGTTTCCGTATCATGGACCACATGCCAGTGCACTGGCTGGGTATTATGGCCGGAAGGCGCATATGCGGCAATTTCGATTAATTTGGAAAGCGTCTGCCTGTCCACCGGCTTATCCTTATACGTGCGAATGGATCGCCTGGATCGCAGGAAATGCTCTGCCTGCTCAGAATCCAGCAGCCATTCCTTTTTAACCGGCGGGCAGTCCTCAGGCCTCATGCTCTCGTGCGACAGGGCGCCCGTCGGGCAGACGGCCACGCAGTGGCCGCAGTGGATGCAGAGCTGATCCGCACCTTTTACCGGCTTGGGCACAGAATCCTTATCTTTTAAAGAAATAATTTTAATCGGGCACTCATCGACGCATATACCGTCTTGATTGCATTTGTCCGGATCAACTTCAAATAATGGCATAATATAGCTCCAGAATTGATGGTTTTTAAAAATTTATTTGTATATCTGCCCACTTGTTTTGATATTCTTATAGGCGACATGGAGGTGAGTCAACAAAAAAACGAGCGATCGCTCGTTTTTTTTTATAAAGACAGGGATAAACCGCTTTCTAAGGAACGGTAGCGATGTCCTTTGGTTAAGCCATTGCCGGTGTTTGCCCAAGAGGCCATTTGGGGCGTCTTGGAGATAGCTCTTGGCGAAGCGCCGCCGAAGCGAGCTGTTGTTTGAGCCCGTCAGGGCGAGTTTTCAGGGAGCTGGCGGCGCAAGCCATAGAGATATCCCAAGTCGCCCCGGGCCTCGGGGAAATACCGGCAATGGCTTATAAATTAGATCATCGCCGGGCGGTACTTTATTTAGAGTAAAATTGATGGACTCGTAAAAAGTCGATTTTTAGACGGTTTGGATTGAGGGGGCGGGACAGAAAACTGCGGCGCCTCTTTCAAAACCCGGTTTTTAAGCGCATCAAAAACCTCGCCGCCCTCAACCGTGGCTGTCTCTTTGCCGCCGACCATATCCAGGTATACCTGGGTCTTTTTCATCTCCGCCGGGGCCAGATAGGCGTCAAAGAATTTCAGGGAATTTTCCTGCGGGTAGTAGGTGATGACCGGGCCGTACATGGTAACCCGCCCGTTGTCTTTGTGCACCCGGCCCAGAATCTTCATGCCCGGAAGGCGAATCGGAACCGGCGGCGGGGTAAAGGAAAGAATCTCCGCAAACAGGTCAAGTGTCTCCTCAACCTGCGCCGAAGCTTCATTCTTACAGGCGGTTCGGCCATCCGCCGCGATCTCCTGGATATCCGCCTCCGTATAGGTCAAATCAATATCTTGCAAACATTCCGCATGAATTCGGTCAAGGGTGTCCCCGCCCTTGGCGACCTTTACGTCCGCATCGCTCAATATCTTTTTCATATTGAAAATATTGACCATTTCCTTGATCATCGGATTTTTGCGCAGGAGCACATCTTTTAGCGTGGTGTGATACAGGGGCAGTTCGTTATCCAGAACCAGGATGTCGCCCTTTTCCGCCTGGGGGTCGGCCCGGTAAATTTCCATATCGCGCGCGGGCGTTGACTGGTATCCGGCTGTTTTCAACAGCGTCCGCATGGCTTCTTTGTCAATTTTTTTTCCGCTGCCGGATGCGCCCAGCGTCCGGTGAACCCGCTCCGCCAGGCGGTCAACGGCGATTTTCTGTTTAAGATTCTCTTTAAATGACATGGCCGCCCCCTTTTTGCCGAAAAACTGATATATGCCTATAGTTGAAGTATAATAGATTTTGAAAAAAGTTCAATTCAGGTATAGATTATCCCATGGATTCGCCATGACCAAAAAATTTTTAAAATTCATACTGTTTTTATCAACCTGGCTCCTTATGGCTGCGGCCTGGCCCGGCCACGCCTATGAAGTGTCCCTGACACCGGACAGCCGCCTGACAATCCGCGCACAGGATACATACTTACAAAAAATCCTTCAGGATATCGCCGAACAAGGGGTTCGGGTCCGTATCGACCCGAAAATCAATTTCCGCGTCACGGCCGCCTACGACAGAAAACCCATCCGCGAAGTCATGGACGCCATTCTGGGGGACACCAACCATGCCCTGATCTGGAGCGATTGCCCCGATTGTCCGGATGACAGCCCGGATGGCGGATACCGGCTTATCGAAATTCAGATATACGAGTCCGGGCATAGGGATCGGATGGCGCCCCTTAAGGATCCGAATTTCAATGTCGCCCGGGACCCCGAAACCGGCGCACTTTTTGTCCGGCATGAATTGCTGGTCAAACTGCAAAATGAGCAGCAGCTGCCCGAGCTTAAGGGCATTCTTTGCGAAGCCGGCGGGCGGATAGTCGGGAAAACGGAAAGCCGCATATACCGGATCAAGCTGCCCAAAGATGTTGATGAACTGGCACTTTTAGTCAAGCTCAAAGAAAAAACCGGGATTTCCGGCGCTGAACCCAATTATGCCTACCAGGCGCCCGCCCCGATTCGCGCCGCGCACCCCAAAATTGACCTGCCGGAGATCAGCAATAAGCGCCCGGCGGGCAACCAAGTGCCGGTCGCGGTGTTTGACAGCGGCCTTTCCCCGGAATTCCAGAATCAGGCCTATATTGTGGATGCCTTTAATGCTATGGATCCGGAAGCGCCGATAGACGACCACCTCGGCCACGGCACGCAGATGTCCATGCTGGCAGCCGGCGCGATCGACCCCATCGGCGGAACGGATGATTCCGGCACCGTTCCGGTGATTGCCATCCGGGGGTTTGATGCCAACGGCATAACCTCGAACTATACCCTGATGGAGGGGCTATCCCATGCCATGGAAAAAGGGGCCCGGGTGCTGAGTTTGAGCTGGCACTCGGAAACCCGGAGCGAATTTTTAAAGGGAATCCTTGCCGAGGCGACGGCCAAAGGGCTGACCATTGTGGCGGCGGCCGGCAACGAACCCACCGGAAAGGCGGTTTACCCGGCTGCCTATGAAAATGTGATCGGCGTCGGCGCCCTTCATCCCAGCGGCCAAAAATGGGAGAATTCCAATTTCGGCGATTTTGTCAGCTACCAGGCCCCGGGCTTTGCCAACATGCCGGTAGGCTATAACAGTGAGCCGGGCATTTACGCCGGCACGTCCATATCCACGGCCTACACCGCCAACCGAATCGCCGGCTACCTTTCTGACCACCCTTCGGCCGGTCAAAAAGAAATCCGGGAATTCTTAAGCCGCCATTGAATGGCCGAGCACGAGTACGAGTACGAGTACGCGCAAGAATTACGGCATGGCAGACAGTTTATTATAATCAATGGCCTTGGCATAGGCTTTGAGGTCCGCCTCTGACACATCGCGCCCCTCTATGGTCACCAGAAACCGGTTGGCCACAACCACATTGATATCCCCGCTTTTATTCTGGGTGTCGTACTTGACAATCGCCTTCTGTCGGCCGATTTTCTGCATTTTCCCGCCGTCGGACGCGGCAAGCATGGGATTTGAAAACATCATCATCATCCCCTGCATAATCGGGGAATCAGTAATAATCTTGATATCCACAGTGCTGTCTTCTTTGCTGTAGCTTCGCTCCGCAGATAAACCGCCGCCCATCATGGCCGCCCCCACCGCCTGGGAACTGGCGTCCCGGGCGGTCCATCCATCCAGGGGTTCGGGGAGCATAGACTCCAGTTCTTCCCCCTTTTTCTGCTGAATCAACTGGGAGGCGTAATTGAGGCTGCCCACCGCATCGGTATATGCACCCTCTTTATAATAATCAAGCGCCTCCTTAATTGAATCGGTAATATCATCCGCCCAGCAGGTTGCGGCAAAAAACATGAATCCCAAAATCAACGCCATAACTTTTACCCGCTCAACTCTCATCTTTTCTCTCCTTAGTGAAAAATTAAAATGCCGGTATTTAATAAACCGCCTGGATGACGACCTCCGGGTTAGCGTCCTGTTCATTTATATATGCGGAATTTTATGATTAGGAAAGTAAAAATGACCAGGCAGTTAATTTATACTGAACTTTGACTCAGCCAACATCCGTATTGACTATTCCGGTGACACCGGATAAAAATTTATTCTGCAAGATAGTCGTTAGCATTAAACATTATGATGACAAAAAGGAGATGAGCCATGGTTAGATTTGTGACAATGACTTTTCCGGCTGCCAGCGTCAAGGAGACAATGGACACCTTTTTAAACCAGCCTCCGGCACCTGATTTTATTACGCATCGGGGCCCCTGGGTTTCGGGAATGGCTGAAGAAAGGATAAAGACGGTTTCGATATTTGAATTTGACAAATCCAAGGAAAAAGAGGCCTCAGACTACATCAAAGGGCGCTATGACGCCTTTCTCGGGGTTCCGGATATCAATATCCAGATCGAGGAATGGGTTGAGGTGGATGAAGCCATCAAAACCCTGGAATCTTAAACCGGCCTCCTGACCACCTGCCGAAAAAAAATCTGCCGCCGGGCCGCCGGACACAAATACGGTCCGGCGGGTCACCCGGCCTGACCGGTCATGACAAGCCCCAGCGCCAGCAGGCAGAGCATCCCGCCGGCAAACCCGCCCATAAGCCACCAGTCGGTTTTTTTAAGCTGTCTGGCAGAAGGATGAAATATCAAAAGGTAGCTGATATAGACCACTGCCATTATGGGCAGCACGGGTATAAAAACATTCAGGAGATGGGCGGCCGCCGCGGCCAGTAAAAGGCCGATGCCGGCCACCGGCAGATAAAACACCATCCGCCTTTCACGGGCCATGACGGAAAGCCCTTTGCCGGCCAGGTTGTCATTGATCCCGAATTTAAATGCCGCGGCAGACAGAAAAACGATAATAATCCAGTCCGATACGCCGAATACCGGCTGGAGAACTTCCGTACCGAAAGCAGGGCTCTTGATCAGCAAAAAATCTCCGGCCGGCGCAGGTCCCTGCATCCCCGACTCATAATATGCTTTAACAGATTTAACGATCACCCGCGTGGGGCCGCTTAATACGCTGAACAAATCGGAAAACGCCAGCACCACACACAAAATAATCAATTCCGCCGGCCGCTTAAGGGGCTTTACGATCAACGCCCCGATCAGATTGGCGAATACGAATAGGTTGGCCGTGTTTATGATAAAGATCATGCTGCGTCCGATTTCCAGGTGCTGCCCCACGAAATAGAGAAAAAATGTCAGGGCAACGGAAACCAGAACCCATGCGGCGTACATACCGGGGAACTCACTAAGGCGGCGCCATCCGTAGAGAAGATAGTAAGTGGTCAGGCAAAAACCAAACAGTACAAACAACAGTGCCGTCAGAACAAACACAAGCCCTTGAATATCCGCGGGCACAGGCACCCGCCGGCCTGCCCAATAAACGGCCAGGCTCACGCCGCCCCACAGGATATAAATCACAAGAATCGGTATTGAAGCCTTAAGTCTTTTCATATTGTTTTAAGACCGAACTCAAGCAGATCACCGCGCCCACAAAGATCGTGTGGGGACGGGAGGACCGGGTGATCCACTGGAAAAACGCATCTGTTTTCGATCGCCTGATCCCCGCCTCGGAAACAAAAATTCTGGGCGGCATCGGCCATGCCCGATGATTGAAGCACCGGAAACCACGGCAGAAATCTTTACGGCATTTATTAAGTAGGTATCAGGTTTTAGGTATTGGGTTTTGGGTATTAGGTGAAAAATTAAAGGATTCAGGTTTCAGTGTTCGGGTGTCAGTACAGGTGTAGCGTTTTTCCTGAAACCTGAAACCTGAAACCTATTATTCCTTTTTTCCCTCAGTGCCTTTAGCTTTGGCAAAGGCTCATAAAAAAGGCGATTTCCTTTAAGTCCCCCTTTGCAAAGGGGGATTTAGGGGGATTTTTCATCATGGCCCAATATAAATCCCCCCAATCCCCCCTTTTTCAAAGGGGGGCTCAGGTGGTGGCCCTTTTTCAATGGGGGCTTAGGTGGTGGCCCTTTTTCAAAGGGGGGCTCAGGCAGATTTACTCCCAAAGGTCTTTGGCGGCCCCGGTCAATCCAAGCTCAACAAGCTTTTGCCTGGCGGGTTTCCCGGTATCCCAGTCCCAGTTGCTGACCCTGTAGAAATCCTTGAGCATCAGATCCATATCCGGCTCAATGCCGGCGGTGGCCCCCTCGGACAGGGCTTTTCCGGCAATTGCCGGCACCCGGTCATCTGCCCGGGTGACCCCAAACCGGTTATTGATCGCCCGCTTGAGGTTTAAGGAGCGCTCCCCCAGAACCAAAAGATCCATGGCCGAAAATTCAGTGCCGGTAATATCGGAGAGCAGCTGCGCTATCATGGATGCGGGTATGGGCGAGAACTGGCACAGCGTCAGATTGTTATACATCTCACAGAAATGAAGGATCTTGGCCGAAAACGCCCCCTTCTGGGCGGGATCGTTTTTGTCCGTAAAAGTAATGCCCAAATCCAGACCGATCTCATTGCCCGGCACATCAAGGCTGTAAAAGCTTCCTTTCAAATGGCAGGCCCCGCGCGGCCCCACCGCATAACAAAGCGCCGCGCCCTGATAGGCCCGGGGATCGTGCATGGGAATCTCAAGGCCTTTGACATGGGCGGCCTCCTCCGGATCTGCCCCCAGCGCCTCGGCCATTTGCTTAACCCCCATTGACAGAATCCGGCCGATGCCCTCCTGGTCGATGATCATTTGAAGCAGCTTTAAGAGCACGTCACCATCGCCCCATGGAATTTCCATGCCTGCGGATTCGGGGCTCAGCACGCCCTTTTCATACAGATGCATGGCAAAGGCAATACTGGTGCCTGCGGAAATGGTGTCAATGCCGTGCCGGTTGCACAGGTGGTTGGCCCGTACCACGGCATCCATATCATCATTTAAGCATAGCGGCCCGAATGCGGCAACGGTTTCATATTCCGGTCCGTCCACGGTTTTGATATCATCGCTGAAATCCTTGATGATCCGGCCGCACCCGATGGGGCATCCGGCGCAGGCATAATTGCCCATCCGGTATCTATTCCGGAAAGCGGGGCCGTTTAGTTGCTGTGCCGGGAAAATACTTTTGGTGTAGTACTTGGTCGGCACATCCCCTAAGCGAATGCCCAGATCCATGTACAGGTTGGTCCCGTACATCTTGTAGGCATGGGTATTGGCGTGATTTCTGATACAATCCCGGGCTTCACTGATATGGCCTTTCAACCGCTGCGGATTGGCCAGGTTGGCTTTTTTACGGCCGGAGACGCACAGGGCTTTCAGATTTTTGGACCCCATCAGGGCCCCCATGCCGCAGCGGCCGGCGGCGCGCCCCTCGTCGTTCATAATATTGGCATAATTGATCAGCGACTCTCCGGCCCTGCCGATACAGGCGATTGAGGTGCGTTCTCCGGTTTCCGCCTGAATGGCCGCCTGGGTCTCATAAATGTCACCCCGGCCCCAGAGATGGCTGGCATCCCGGATTTGGGCGCCGTCTTCTGTCACGTTTATATAGACCGGATTTTCCGCTTTTCCACTGATCAGGATGCCGTCGTAGCCGGTGCCCTTAAGCCGCTGCGGAAACTTGCCGCCGGTGGAGGCCTCCCCCCATAAACCGGTGCCCGGCGAGATACCGCAGACCACTGAACGGCTGACCATGGGGACGTTAGAGCCGGTAAACGGGCCGGTGGCAAATATGATCGGGTTCTCCGGGGAAAGCGGGGACATGCCCGGCTTTGTATACTCGTAGACAAATTTCGCCCCCAGGGCGGCCCCGCCGATATAGGCGGCCCGGTCCGCCCGATTCACCGGGAGATCTTCAATCTTTCCGCTTGTCAGATCCACTTTGAGAAATTTACCGAAATAGCCTTTCATCGCTTACCTCCAGATGGCGGAATCCATATCCAGCAGGCTGCCGGTATGGGCATTGATAAACACATCATGAAGCTGCTCCCGGGTCAAATCAAACCAGCCGAAATAAAACGCCGGATCTGTCGGCGTCTGCGCCAGGATATAGTCCATGTTTTTGTCCAGATCCGCTTTTGATACACCCGCATCTTCAAGGGATACCGGCAGGTTGACGGTTTTCATGAGCTCCCGGAGTTTTTCCAGCAGGGCGGCCAGACTGTTCGCATCCGATTCCCGGTCCCTTACCCCCAGCATATCGCAGAGCTTTAAATACCGGTCCGTGGTTTTTGAGTAGATCTGAAGCTCATAGGCAAGAAACAAAAGAACCATCATGCCGTGGTGGATGTGGAACAGGCCGCCGATGGTATGGCCCAGGGCATGGGAGATGCCGGACCCCCCATTTGCCAGGGGAATACCCGCCATCATGGCCGCCTGCTGCATTTTCATCCGGGCCATCATATCATCCCCGTCCTCATAAGCCCTGGGCAGCCACTCAAAAATCATTTCAATCGCTTTAAGGGCAATGGCCTGATTCAGCTCATCGGATTTCGGGGCCATAAACCCGTCCACGGCGTGGGCTAAGGCATCGCCGCCTGTACCGGCAGTCAATTCGGTGGGCATGCCCGCCGTGAGCGTGGGATCAAGCAGGGCGAAATCCGGAACGAACTCCGGCAGCGCCCCGCCCATGGGCAGTTTTACCCCGTCCGGATAGGATATCACCGAAATGCCGGAAACTTCTGAGCCGGTGCCGCTGGTGGTTGGAATCGCCACCATCCTGGCCTTGTTGCGCAGATTCAGCGGCACCAGGGGGCTTAGCGTTTCAAAGTTTACATCCGGATGCTCATAGAGCAGCCACGCCGCCTTGGCCGTATCCATAGCCGAGCCGCCGCCCAGGGCAAATATCAGATCCGGCCCGAATTCCCGGAGTTTCTCTGCACAGTCCACCACCGTATCAATGGGAGCGTCCGGCTTGGCCTTATCCCACACGGCAAAACGAAACCCGTGCCGTTTTTCATAAGGGCTCTGAATTTTGGGGGCAAAGCGCACGGCATAGTCATCTGTGACAATAAACGCCTTTTTTGTCTTGCTCTCCCGCGCCACCAGATCAACCGCATCCGGCAAAAGCTGGGGAACCTCAAGAAATAGATTAAAGCCGGAAAATGTCCGGGGAACAAAAAAGGGCTTGGACAGATCCCTTAAAAACTCCGCCTGAATCATGGGACCGCCCCAGGTCCGCAGCAGATATTCATGGGTCCAGTAGGTCATAGGCTCTCCTTGGGGTTAGGGGTGAATCAATGCAGCACGCAGGGCAATGAAAAGATTATGCCGCCGTCACAAACTTGATGGCCGCCCCGAACCAGGTAAAAGAATGGACTTTTCCGTCAATGGCCACCCGGTGATTCTGAAGGGCCTCGGTAATGCCTTCATCCCCCTGCTTCATGGCCTTAAACGCGGTCCCGGCATCCGCCCAGATCATCGCCGCGTCATAGGCATTAAGATTCTTGTCGCAAAAAAACCGCCCGTCCTTAAAGATAAACCGCCGGCCCTTGGCATTGTCCCGGGTTTTAATCACCACGGAACACTCATGGCCCATGAGAAATTTCTGGAAATTCGGATTCTGGTTCACGGCCTTTTCAAACTTTGCGGACAAGATGGAAAGCAGCAGCAAAAATCTCATTCATCGCTCCTTAATAAAAATAACTCGGTTGGCTGGCAACGGGTCTTTATTCCAAAACAACTGGGAGAGCATTATCACTTGGCAGGAAAACTTGCAAACATGAAAATTGACGATACTATTACCTAAACTGATGGTTTCAAATTTTTATGTTCTTCTTGGGGGAGTTATGAATTTTAAAAGACTTACATTCACCAATCGCTTTGACCAAAAACTTTCAGCCCGGCTTGATCTGCCGGTTGATGGCAGGCCTTTGGCTTATGCGATTTTTGCCCATTGTTTTACGTGTACAAAAAATTTAAAGGCTGTGGGCAATATCAGCCGG
Source organism: Desulfobacterales bacterium (assembly GCA_034520365.1). Classification (NCBI taxonomy): domain Bacteria; kingdom Pseudomonadati; phylum Thermodesulfobacteriota; class Desulfobacteria; order Desulfobacterales; species Desulfobacterales bacterium. The sequence goes on along the minus strand of JAXHNP010000006.1, from coordinate 961,121 downwards.
GCCTTAAACCGCGCGGGTATTGCCGTGATGCGATTTGATTTCACCGGTCTGGGGGAAAGCGAAGGCGATTTTGCAGACACCAACTTCACCACCAATGTGAGCGACCTTGTTGATGCCGCCGATTTTCTGGCAGCCGAGTACCAGGCGCCCGAAATCCTGATCGGCCACTCCCTGGGCGGGGCCGCCGTTCTTCAGGCCGCCGCCCGCATGGAATCCGCCAAAGCCGTGGCAATTATCGGCGCGCCGGCAAACGCTGACCATGTATTAAATCATATGGCCGATGCCTATGATACCATTAAAGCCCGCGGGGAAGCCGAAGTCCGGCTGGCCGGCCGGCCGTTTAAAATCAAAAAACAGTTTATCGATGATCTTGAATCCCATAAAATGGCGGATGTCATCGCCAGGCTAAAACGGGCGCTCATGATCCTCCACTCGCCGATTGATCAAACCGTGGGGATCGAAAATGCGGCAGCAATCTTTAAGGCGGCCAAACATCCCAAAAGCTTTATCTCCCTGGATCAGTCCGACCATCTTTTGAGTCGTTCCGCGGATTCAGAATATGCCGGCACCATCATCGCGGCCTGGGCCCGCAAATATATCACAGCCCTCACCGGCGACAAGGTTCGAACAGCCGGTGCGGACAATCAGGTCATTGCCCGCACCGGCCCGTCCGGCTACATGACCGATATCGCGGCCGGCGAGCACAGCCTGACCGCGGATGAACCGGTGGCCGCCGGCGGCACCAACCTGGGCCCCACGCCCTATGATTTTCTTCTGGCAGGCCTTGGCGCCTGCACGTCCATTACCCTTCGAATGTATGCGGACCGGAAACAATGGCCTCTGGAAGGCATTGAAGTAGCCCTTCGCCATCAAAAAATACACGCGGATACCTGCCGGGAATGTGAGACAAAGTCCGGTTATCTGGATGAGATAAAACGCGAAATTAAGCTCGAAGGTCCGCTGGATGGCGAACAGCGAAAGCGGCTGCTCCAGATTGCGGACCGCTGTCCGGTACACCGGACCCTGCACAGCGAAATCCGGATTGATACGGATCTGACTGTCTGAGGTAAATAGACTTTGGTCAGTTATCCTCCGCAATGATGCCGTAGCAGTTGGCCTGGGGCGGCTTGCCGCGCTTTTCCGTGGAGACCACCGTATGGCCGGGGTCCGGCTTCAAGCGCCGATTGCGGGCAATCAGGGCTTTGACCACATTCAGGTCGATTTCCCCTTTTTCGGCCTTTTCCGTCAGCATTTCCAGAGCCGTCCGGTTGTCAAAGGATACCGACCGGTACGGACGCCTGGAAATCAGCGCATCATAGATGTCGCAGACTGCCACGATCTCAACGATTCTATCGTCCAATGAAACAGCCCGGGGATAGCCGGAAGCATTGCCCCTTTCATGATGATCCCGAGCCACCCGGGCGGCGATGCTGTCCGGATCTTTCAAATAATAACTGAGCAGTACATAGCCCGCCAGTGCATGATGCCGAAGGTACTTGAGCTCATGCCGGGTGAGGGGGTCTTTCTTCCGGAGGATCTCAAGCGGCACACAGATTTTGCCGAAATCGTGGGTCGGCCCGTAAGCGGATTCAGACACCTTGAATCGATAGTCAGGCACCAGGTCGCGGGCAATGATAACGGTCAGGGCAAATACCATCAGCATGTGCCGATAGGTAAAAAAATCATTGGCCTCAAAATAATCGAGCATCTCGAGCACCGGCTCCGCCAGCGTGATATTTTTCATGATCTCCAGGAGTTCGGTTACGCTCTCTGAGCCCTCAAATATCAAGTTATACGGCGGACTGCTGATAAAAAACAGGAGATCCTGTTTAATTGAGCCGTAATCCAGAATGGGCCATGCTTTGGACGAAAAGGGCGGGCTGCCAGCAATTAATGCCTCAATGCGCTCCCGGCTGATGAATTCGCCGGCGGAAAAAAGCACGCGGCCATCCAGCGTGGTTATCGGAAAAGGCGATTTGATTGGCTCCATCTGCTGCCTCCCGGGGTGAAAATGGGTGGTTAATGGCTGCAATATCTCAGGTTGGATAGAGTCTGTCAAGTTTGCGGGATTTTTTAAGTTTGAGCAGGGGACACGGTTACCGGAATACCGTTTAGCACCGCCGTACCGGAGATCTTGTCAAACACCGCCGGCGTGATACGGTTGGTATTAACCCCCGGGTTTGCCTGGGCCACGTGCATCTTTACCCCTTTCATGTCATGGCCCCAGCCGTGCGGCAGACTCACCACGCCGGGCATAATGGATTCCGTCATCTCAGCCGGTGCCTCGATGGTGCCGGCCTCAGACGATATGCGAACGACGGCACCGTCTTGAATTCCCAAAGAAGCCGCATCCGCCGGATGGATATAAAGGGTGCAGGGATTGTTTTTCACCAGGATGGAAATGTTGTGCATCCATGAATTATTGGTTCGCAGGTGCCGGCGGCCGACAAGCAACAGCCGGTCATCGCCCTTACCGCCGACGGGTATTGCTTCGGCCAATGCGGCCAATTCCTTTTGAAACACCTCGGGAAAAAGATGGATTTTTCCGTCCGGGTTGACGATTGCCTTATCCAGCCAGGATGCAAGCGGGCCCAGATCAATGCCGTGCACGCTGTTTTTCAGCTTTTCAAAATTAAGCCCCTCCGGGTTCATGCCGAAGGCATCCCCATAGGGGCCGGTCCGCAGCAAAAAATCCAGTATCCGCTCCGGCCCGCTGCCGCCGCCTAGCATACCCGTCAGCATATCCGCAGAAACGCCCGACTTTTCTTCGCCGCCCATGGCCGTCACCACCCGCTGGGCCAAATCCGCCGCCATTTTTTCCGCAAGCGCCGCCGGCGCCTTTTGGCTGCCCTCGCCTGCCGCCATCAGGGCGAGGTGGGCCAGGATTTCCCATTTTTCCTTTTCATCCGGGTTCTTTTCAAAAACCGGCGGTGAATAGCAGGCAAAATTCCTGACGGATAAGCCATGGAAGAAAAAGTCGTAATGTCCGTGGCAGAGGATGGAGGCCGGCGGCAGGATGACATCCGCCTGTCGCGTGGTTTCATTAATATAGTAATCAACGGAAACCATGAAATCAAGGCTTGAAAGGGCCTTATCCAGCCGCTCGCTTTCCGGAATCCCCAGCACCGGATTCCCCGCAACGGTAATTAACGCCCGAATGCGGCCATCCCCCGGGGTTTCGATTTCTTCGGCCATCACCGAAACGGGCAGTTCGCCCATGATTTCAGGGGCTTTTGAAACCCTTGAGCGAAAGCGGCCGATGGTGAAATCTTTCTTTGGAAAACTCCCATCCGGCACATGGGCGGGCCGTGGAAATCCGGTGCCGCCCCGGCGGTCGAGATTGCCGGTCAGGATATTGATCACCTCAATCAACCAGGATGCCGCGGCGCCATAGGCCACCGTGCTGGTCCCCATTCTGCCGTAGACAGCGCATCTGTCGGCTGTGCCGATTGCTTTTGCCAAACCTTGGATCATTTCAGGGGATATACCGCAGACCGGGGCGACGACTTCCGGCGTGAACGGGGATACCGCCGCTTTTAATAAAGCGGTATCATCAACAAAACCCGCTAAACTGCCAGGGGCCGCAAGTTCGTCAACAAACAGCTGATTGACGATGGCCCCCAGCAGAAATACATCGGTTCCGGGCCGGATAAACAGATGCTGATCCGCCGCCCGTGCGGTACGGGTTTTAACCGGGTCGATGACGATCATTCGGCCGCCCCGGCGCTGCAGGGCCTTGATCCGGCCCGGCATATCCGGGGCGGTCATGAGGCTGCCGTTTGACACCATCGGGTTTGCCCCGAAAACCACAAAAAGATCCGTATGATCGATATCCGGAACCGGAATCCGCGCGGGATGGCCGTAAAGAAAACCGCAGGCCGCCATCTTGGGCATCTGATCCACTGTGCTGGCGGTATATATATTCTGGGTTTTAAGACTTTTAATGAGCGGCCGGATAAACAGGCCGCCGGCCATGGTGTGGGTATTGGGGTTTCCCAAATAAAGCGCCACAGCATTATTGCCGTGTGCCGACCAAATTTTGGACAATTTGGAATCCACCAGATCGAGGGCCTCTTCCCAGGTGCCTTTGCGGAACGTACCGTTTTCCTTGATTACGGGATGCCTCAGCCGATCCGGGTCGTTGTGCAGATCTTTCAGCGCCCGCCCCTTGGGGCAGCAGTAGCCCTGGCTTAAGGGATGATGTTTGCTGCCGCGAATCTTTTCTATGCCTTCTGCTGAGAGGGTTATCTCAAGTCCGCAGCCTGCCTCGCACAGCGGACACACCCGATAGACGGTACGGCTTTCCATAAAGACTCCTTTTTCCGCGCATGCGCATTAGGAAAATTCCTGATATCTTCGATTAGTGAATGACGCTTTCAGTTGACAACAGTGTTCATTTCCTGCATATCTGTGTCATAAAAAAACAGGCCGTTTCCCTTATTTACTGACCATGGCCGCTAATTGCAAGCTTGCTTGAAATCGACAGGAGAAATTCTATGCACGATGTCCGGGCGGACTTCAACAAAAACAGAATTTATATAACAATCGGCAAAATCGAAAATGAGGCGGAAATGCAGTCGATCGTTGACGAGGTAAAATCCGAGTGTCCCAAACTGAAAAACGGGTTTACCTGCCTGACAGACCTTAAAAATTACGAATACCAGGATGAAATTTTTGAAAAATACATCAAAGAAGCCCAGGAAGCCCTTCTGGCAGAAGGGATGTCAAAAGTCGTACGGGTGCACCGCAAGGTGGGTATGCTGGGGCATCTTCAGTTTGAAACCGTATCCCTGGATTTGGGCTACCGGGCCCAAAATGTCACCAGCATCGAAGAAGCCGAAAAAATACTGGATGAAGTAGCCAATTAATAATGATTTCTCAAAATTCGTTTGCCATCGCAAATTCCGTGTTTCCGCTACCCATTGCCGCCGCAGCAAATCTTGCCTGAGGCTTTCTCAAACGCCTCCCGGCCTTCCCGGTAGGAAAAAACAGCCAGGGCGATCGCGCCTATCGCATCGATACCGCCGATCCCCGTCAGCTCATAGCCCGCGCTTGCCAGCAGCAGGATAAATGACAGATACAGACATGTCTTTGTACACTCTGCATCCGTTAGAATGGCATCTGAACCCAGCTGCCGGCCGACCCGGACCTTGAAATAAATCAGGGCCCACATCGTTAATATCGAAATCAGTGAAATGACAATGCCCCATACGGTGGTTTCCGGTTGATGGCCGGTATACAGGTTAAAACCGGCTGTCACAACCAAGCCGGCCGCCAGAATAAAAAATGCGCTGCCGGTGATCCGAAGCGCAAGCTGCTCGAACCGATCCGGATTTTCATCCGGATGCCGCTGCATCCGCTTGACCATATGCCAGATGCCGATGCCTGAGATCACCTCGACAAACGAATCCAGACCGAATCCGAACAAGGAAAGGGTTTCACCGCCCAGGCCCAGCATCACCGATACCACGCCTTCCACCAGATTATAGAAAACGGTGATCTGCGCCAGCAGAATCGCCTGCCGGTATAATTTTAACCTGTCTGACGCCTTATCCGTCGGGGCCATTTGGGTGCCTCTAAAAATTTAGGTATTATTCAAATCACCCTAAAATATAGGCATGATCAAGCGGGGCGCAACCCCCGCCCGATCATTAACCCCCTAACCCCCGAAAGCCGCCTCCGGAATATCGACCACCGCACTGCAGTTGGCCTCGATAGACGCCATTTTTCCCTGGGCAATCGGCAGCTGGGTTTGAATAAAATATTCAGCGGATTTGATCTGCCCCTCGTAGAAGGCCGCGTTCTTGTTTTTATTGATTTTTTCCAGCCGGGCCTCGCCTTCGGCATCGCCCACGAGCTTGGTCAGCTTCGGCGCAGCCACCGTGGCCCGCCACAAAAGCATCCACCCCATAATCACATCACCCATGGCGTTTAAGAAATCGGTGGCATAGGAAAACGCCACCTTAAAATCCGGCGACATGGCCGTTTTGCCGATATGTATGGCCACGCTGCCCAGCCGATTGACTGATTCTTCGAGGCCGGCGGCCAGATCGGCCAGCCCGTCGGTTTCCTTGGCCGTGGCGATAGTTTTCTGCATCTCGCCAAGAAAATTCAAAAACACGCCGCCCTTTTTCATGCCGAGTTTGCGCGCCAGAAGATCCATGGCCTGAATGCCGTTGGTGCCTTCATAGATGGAGTTAATCTTGGAATCCCGCATCAAACGCTCCACCGGATAATCCCGGGTATAGCCGTACCCGCCGTAGGTCTGCATGGCCAAAACCGTGGCCTCGAACCCGCGGTCCGTGCAGTAGGATTTAATGACCGGGGTAAGCAGGCTGATATAGTCTTCCAGGTTCTGCTTGTCTTCTTCGCTCTCCGCCAGCACCTGCTGATCAAAGAGGCTGGCAATATAATGGATAAAGCTTCGCATGCCTTCCGTGTGGGCTTTCATCCACATGAGCATCCGCCGGACATCCGGATGCTTGATAATGGCAACGGATTCCGCCTCCGGATTGAAGGCATCGGCCATATCCCTTCCCTGGACCCGCTCCCGGGCATAGTTAAGCGAATACAGATAGGCGTTCGAAGCGTTAAAAAGGCCCAGAGCGCCCACTCCCAGCCGGGCTTCGTTCATCATATGAAACATTACCTTCATGCCCTTGTTCTCTTCACCCAAAAGCAGCCCCCGGCAGTTGCCCTTGCCCCCGAATGCCAGCTGGCAGGTGGGGCTGGCGTGAATGCCCAGCTTTTCCTCGATCCCTGTGCAGACCACGTCGTTTGGCTCGCCCAGGGAGCCGTCCTCATTGACCCGGATCTTTGGCACAATAAAAAGCGAGATCCCCTTGGTACCGGCGGGCTCCCCCTCGATACGGGCCAGTACCGGATGAACGATGTTTTCCGCCAGATCATGCTCACCGGCGGTGATAAATATTTTATTGCCGCTGATGGAATATGTGCCGTCATCATTTTTCACGGCAGTGGTGGTCAAGTTGCCGACATCAGAGCCGGCCTCCGGCTCGGTCAGCACCATGGTCCCGGTCCACTGACCGGAATACATCTTGCCCAGAAACATTTCTTTCTGCTTATCCGTGCCGAAAATCTCGATCATCTTGGCTGCGCCGTGGGTGGCGTAGCCAAACGCGCTGAAGGAAAAATCCGCACCCGCAATATATTCGGCCGCTGCCTGGGCGATGGAATGGGGCATCCCCTGCCCCCCGATTTCCGGATCCTCGGTCATGGCGATCCACTCGCCTTCACACATCAGCTTATAGGCGCGATGGAAGCTCTCGGGCACCTTGACCTGGTTGTTCTCAAAAACCAGGCCCACCTTATCGCCTTCCTCGTTTAGCGGCAGCACCTCCTTAATGGCGAAATTGCGCGCCTCGGTCAAAATCATGTCAAACATCTTGCGGTTCATGTCGCTGTAGCGCTCATGCTGAGTCAGGCTTTCAATTTCAAACTGCTCATAGAGCACAAAATCAATGTCCCGTCTGTCTGCAATCTGTTGTGCCATTGCTGAAGTCTCCTCCTGATTTTTTCAATTGAATAAACCCGGGTTGATAAAAATGGATCAATAAAAAAAGTGATATTAACGATGAATTTAAAAAAAAGTCAACGTTAACGTTAATTTCCGAATAAATTTCCGTGGAGGGCGCGTACGATGAAGCTGCTTGGAAGTATTCCCCCGGGCCGTGCGTCCGGGACCGAGCCTATAAATAACTTTAAAGGCACTGAGGCACGGTAAATTTGTTCTATCTATTTTTCAGGCGGGCACGGTGGCCCGCCCTACGAATGGGGAAAAACCCGATTCATCGTAGGGTCGGCCACCGTGCCGACCATAACTTCTTGATTTCATTAACCTAGTACCTAATACCCAAAACCTAAAACCCATGAAGTTACTTAGAAGTATTCCTGCGGGGCGCAGAGGCACAAAAAGAGGAGGGAGGGGATTTCAGCTGACCTATTATGAATCGCTGTCGTCGGCGGCCGGTCCTTTTTCAAACAGCTCAAAAATCCGGCGAAGCTCATGTTTGCCCACCGGTTTGGGGAGATATTCATTCATTCCGGCCTCGCGGCACTGTTCAATGGTATGTTCCTCAACATCTGCCGTGAGCGCCACGATAAAGGCACCGGCGCAAGGCCCGCCGGATTCCCGGATTTTTCTGCAAATATCCATGCCATCGATTTCCGGCATCTGTAAGTCCATAAATATGATGGGATACGCCTGATTTTGAGCCTTCTCTAGTGCTTCCCGGCCGTTCTGCGCGGTATCCACGCGCACCCCCAGACTCTCGATCAGGTTTTTTATGACGGCGCGATTGGTCATATTGTCTTCAACCACCAGTGCTGTGCCGGAGCAGGAAACCGTGTCCGCATTTGCTGCAGATTGTGAAATCTCGTCGGCTGTGGGCAGAACCACGGCAAAGGTAAATGAAGAGCCCAGGCCCGGCTCGCTATCCACCTGGATATCACCCCGCATTAATCGGGCGAGTTTAAGGCTGATCGCCAGCCCCAGCCCCCGGCCCCCGTAGCGTCGGGAACCCACATCCAAAGGCTGATCAAATCGCTCAAAAATTGCCTCCTGCTTGTCCCTTGAGATGCCGATGCCGGAATCCCTGACCGTGCATATCAAGCGCATATACTCTTTTTTATCCACCGCCCGGCAATCCATGCCGATTTCAACAAAGCCCTTATCCGTATATTTCAACGCATTATGGACAAGGTTTAAAAGAATCTGCCGGATCCGCTCCGCATCCCCTTTAAGTCTCGGGCATGGCGGCGCTTGTCCGGCGGCCGCCCGGATATCCAGTTCTTTGGCCTCCGGCAGGTTTTTTGCAATGGTTAAAACCTCCTGCATGATATCATGGGGATGAAAATTGACAGTGGCCAGCCGCAGCCGGTTGGCCTCAATCCGGGATAGGTCCATGATGTCATCCAGAATAAACTGCAGGCTGCGGCACGAGGACTTAACGACCTCAAGCCGGCTTTGCTGTTCCTTGCAGCTTGCGGCATCCTTGATTAAATCCACCATGCCGGTGATGGCATTAAGCGGGGTACGGAGTTCATAGCTCATATTGGCGACAAACTGGCTCTTGGCGTTATAGGCTTTTTTAAGCGCCGCCTCCGATTCCCGAAGCCTGTCCAGGGCCTCCTTAAGCTGGCGTCGCTCCCGCTCCCGCTCCGTAATATCCCGTATAATGCCGACAGAGCCGGTAACCACGCTGCCATCCAGAATGCCGGTCGCGCTTATTTCACCGAAAGAAACGAGCTGTCCCTCCCGAAAACTGGTTCCCTGGTCGGGATTTCTGCTGACGAGCCGGATGCGAAGGTTCTGGGTACGCCGATGCCCGCCGCGGCGCTCATTGACAAGCTTCGGCGCATCATCTTCAGCATCCGGCTGCCACCGGAAGTTGTCCAACACCGTCTGAAGCGAATGGGAATGATAGTCTTCGGGGGCAATAATGCGGGTGATGTGCTTGCCCTTTAGCTCCTCCTGGCTGAACCCGAGTTCCTCAACGGTTTTGTTGATGTATTGGATGTAGCCATCCATATCGATTTTATAGACTACATCCGGCAGGCTCTCGAGCAGTTCCAGATGGTTACGGTTTTCGGTGTCCAGGATGACCCGGGCCTCTAATTCCTCCCAGGCCCGGTTCAATGCATTGCTAAGGATATGCGGCCGGATGGGTTTCTCTATAAAATCCCGGATTCCGGCCTGCATGGCTGATATAATAACTTCTTTTTCATCATGGGCGGTCACCAGAATACCGGCCAGCGGGCTATGCATCTGTTTGGCCAGCTCAAATACGTCCAGACCATTTCGATCATCCACCGAATAATCAAGCAGCAGCAGGTCGAACGGTTCATTATGCAAAGCATCCAGCGCCTCTCTGCTGGAGCTGCAGGCGGCAATCCGGGAAAAAAGGGCCATTTTTTCCGATGTATCCGTTAGCAGGGTTAAGGCCACCGGATCATCATCTAAAATTAACAGGCGCGGCTGATAGGTAGTGTAAGGCATAGCTTGAAAAACCGTTAACTTTGAATCATGAACTGTGAACTGTGAACTGTGAACTGAAACATCTCATGTCATCCACCGGATGTCAATGGATTTGGATAATATCTACCAAAATGCCGGGGCATTAAAAAAAGCACCTTCCCATTTCAATTATTTTGGTGTAAGGAAGGGCTTCATAAAAAACTACTGAGAAAAAGGAGCCTGGAAATGACTGTTAAACTTGATACCAGCATGGGAGAAATCGAGATCGCCCTGTTTGCAGATAAAGCGCCGAAAACGGTGGACAATTTTCTTCAATATGTAAACTCCGGCCACTATGACGGCACCCTGTTTCACCGGGTTATTGATGGATTTATGGTCCAGGGCGGCGGTATGACGGAAGATATGACCCAGAAACCAACGCAGTCGCCTATTGAAAATGAAGCCGACAATGGGCTGACAAACGAAGCCTATACCCTGGCAATGGCCCGGACCGCCGATCCCCACAGCGCCACCGCCCAGTTCTTTATCAATGTGAAAAACAATACCTTTCTCAATCACAAAGATAAATCACCCCAGGGATGGGGCTATACGGTATTCGGCAAGGTTGTTAAGGGGATTCCGGTGGTCAACAAAATAAAGGCCGTACCCACCGGAAAAAAAGGCATGCATGATGATGTGCCGCTCACCCCGGTGGTGATTAACAAGGCCACCGTGGTTTCGGAGTAACCCCCGCCGGGCCGTGAGCCCTCGGGAGCCCGCTTAAAAATAATTCTATAGGCAGTGAGGCACTAAGGCACTGAGGCACTAAGGCACTAAGGCACTAAGGCACTAAGGCAGTGAATTTTTCAAGGGGGAAACCGTAAGCTGTGCCGCACCTCCTTTGAAAAATGCCACCACCTGAATCCCTTTTGGAAAAGGCCACCATCTACCCCCCCCTTTGAAAAAGACTACCACCTAACCCCCCCCTTTGGAAAAGGCTACCACCTCAGCCCCCCTTTGGAAAAGGGGGGATTGGGGGGATTTATATTGGGCCATGATGAAAAATCCCCCTAAATCCCCTTTTACGAAAGGGGGACTTAAAGGAAGCTGCCTTTTTTATTAGCCTTTGCCAAAGCCAAAGGCGCTTGAATTTACTTAAAAACTTTTCAGGCAGACCCGCCTGAAAGGCTATACCCCTCACGTTCCGCCGTAGCCGACGGTCACGTTCTGCCCGTCCACGATTACCGGCACCTGGCGCTTGCCGCCTGAGACCTTGAGCATCTCATCCATCTTATCTTTATTGGCTTTTACATCAACATATTCATGCCCTTTATAGGCTTCACGAGCCCGCTGGGTATAGGGTCATCCGCTTTTGCCGTAAATAATCACCTTGTCCGCCATTTTCATACCTCCTTCTCATTTTTCAAAGATTTTAACTTCCGAATATTTTATTAAACTATAACTCAAAACATAGCTTCTTACAAACACAGATGGCATAGATGCCTTTGAGGGCCTCAATTGTGAATTCCTCTTGGCAACCGCTTCATTGAGGAATATAGTTGTTCCCAAACGTTCAAGCGGTATTGATCACATAGAAACGAAACAACCGGCGCCAAATTTATCCAACCTAAATTGAGGGCCAAATCGCCGGTTAACTCCTTCGGGGGTAGCCAGATGCATGAAATGGGAATTGCGCTGCAAATCGTTGAAGTCGCCCGGGCGTCCATACCCGCGGATATGAGGGATTCCCGGGTGGAGAAGATTAATCTGAAAATCGGCAAACTGGCGGCGGTGGTACCGGAGAATTTGAATCTCTGCATGGAAGTGGCGGCCAAGGACACGCCGCTGGAAGGGGCGCAAATCCATATCAATGAGATACCGGTAACCGCAAAATGCAGTGGATGCGGCCATCAATGGGAAGTGGCGGAAGCGGTTTACATATGCCCGGCTTGCCAAAGCATGGAATTCGATATTATCGCCGGAAATGAACTGAACGTGGTGTCAATCGATATTGCGGACTGAGGGGGACTCTTCGAAATGACTTCACAGGTATTAGGTTTTGGGTATTAGGTATTAGGTTAATGAAATCAAGGATTTATGGTCGGCACGGTGGCCGACCCTACGATGAATCGGGTTTTTCCCCATTCGTAGGGCGGGCCACCGTGCCCGCCTGAAAAATAGATAGAACAAGTTTATCTTGCCTCAGTGCCTTTAAAGTTATTTTTAGCTCGGTCCCGGGCGCACGGCCCGGGGGGAATACTTCTAAGTGACTTAACGGTTAAGGTATAGGGTATTAGGTGTAAAATTAAAAGGTTAAGGTTTCAGTGTTCAGTGTTCAGGCTTACAAAAATTTTGACTCCCTCGCATAATATTTCCTGAAACCTGACACCTGAAACCTATTATTTCTGCTCTGCTTTGCGGGTATACGATGTATTCAGCCGATTCAGCTCGTCCAGCACCATTTCAATGGCCGGCTCAACCCGTTCCTTAATGGTGGGGGTCAGCTCAACACTCAGTGAATCAATATCTTCGGGCTCGACGCCCAGAACCACCGTCTCCGGCACTTCATCCACTGCCTGACACAGGGTCAGGGTTTCCAGAAAATCGATCTGGTGGAGGGAATTCTTGGCGCGAACCCGCTCGGGGATGGCCTCACCGGTTAATCGATAGAAATCCCCGGGCGCGCCCCCGTTGCGAACCGCATCCACAACAATCAGGTGATCGGCTTCCGCAATCACGCCCAGAAGATTCAATCCCAGGACCCCGCCGTCCACCACGGAAACGTTTTCCGGAAACTCATACTGCTCTTCCAGGGCCTCGATCACGCGGACGCCAAACCCTTCATCCGTCATCAGAATACTGCCCACGCCCATTATCACAATATGCGGTTCTGCCATAACCTTCCCGTCTTACCCTTACTCTTAATCTAAATCTAAAATCCCCCTCGATCCCCCTTTTAAAGGGGGACCGAAAAGGATAAAGAATGCAAAAATCTATATTTTAAAAATTTGGAACGATCAATTTAGGTTTAAGTCGCCCGCACCTGATACACCTCGTTGGAATCCGGATCGATCACATGAATGCCGCAGGCAATGCATGGGTCAAAAGAGTGAACGGTTCGAAGCAGTTCCAATGGTTTTTTCGGGTCGGCGATCGGGGTGCCGATTAGGGATTCCTCAACCGGTCCGAGCGTGCCCTTGGCGCAGCGCGGCCCGAAGTTCCAGGTAGACGGCACCACGTACTGGTAGTTGGCAATCTTTTTATCTTTAATTTTGATCCAGTGTCCCAGCGCGCCGCGGGGGACATCGTTTAATCCGTATCCCATGGCTTCATCCGGCATTTCATATTTCTGGTAGACTTTTTTATCGCCGCGGCCCACATTCGCCACCAGTTCATCGATCCAGCCGGCCATGGCTTCGCCGATGATCAGGGTTTCAATGCCGCGGGCGGCGGTTCGGCCAAGGGTCGAGAAAAGGGCGCTGGCCGGAACATCAAGCTTTTTAAGCACCGCATCCACATTTTCTTTAACTGCCGGCTGCCCATTGGCATAGGCCACCAGGACGCGCGCCAGCGGACCGACTTCACAGGATTGGCCGTCATAGCGCGGCGCCTTGAACCAGGTGTATTTGCCTTCCATGTCGTAATCGCCGGGCACCGGCTTGGTCTCCCCATCATAGGGATGCTTGGCCTCGCCGTCGGCATACCAGCCGTGGGTCACATGCTCGGTTACCTTTTGCTGATCCGCAGCATGCGGATTTTTTAAATCCCTGTCTTTGATGAGCCCGCGCGGCATCAGATAGCTCTCCGGCTCCTTGCCGTTCTGGGCAAAATCGCCCCAGGACAGGAAATTGGTGGTACCGCCGATGCCGCCCCAGTCTTTGTAGAAGGAGGCAACCGCCAGAAGATCCGGAATATAGACGTTTTTCACAAAATCCTGGGATTCCTGCCAGATGTACTTGAACTCAAGAATCCGATCCGCTGTCAAATCCTTAATCGATGAGACGCCGCCCACAACCAGGGACTGCGGATGGGGGTTCTTGCCGCCGAAAATTGCATGCAGTCGGGCGGTTTTGGCCTGCAACCGCAAAGCTTCGATGTAATTGGCCGCTGCCATCAGGTTGGCCTCCGGCGGCAGCTTATACGCGCTGTGACCCCAGTAGGCGTTATTTAGAATGCCCAGCTGCCCGCTTTCCACAAAGGTTTTCAAGCGATCCTGGACACCCTTGTAATAGGTGGTGCCGCCCCAGGGCGCATTGGAAAGATTATCTGCCAGCTTGGCGGTCTTCTGGGGGTCGGCTTTTAATGCGGAGACCACATCCACCCAGTCGAGCGCATGCAGATGGTAAAAATGGACAATGTGATCATGCATGAACTGGGCCCCGTGCAGCAGCCGGCGCACCAGCTTTGCATTTTCCGGGATATCAATGCCGATGGCATCTTCCACCGCACGGACCGAGGTCAGCGCATGGACATAGGTACAGACCCCGCATGAGCGCTGGACAAAATGATGGGCATCCCGCGGGTCCCGGCCCTGCAGAATGATTTCAATTCCCCGGAAAAGCTGACCCGAACTCCAGGCGTTTTTAACTTTTCCGTCCTCAACCTCCACGTCGATTTTTAGATGACCCTCAAGCCGGGTCATGGGATCGATGGTAATTCGTTTGCTCATGGTATTCCCTCTCTATGAAAACGGGTTGTAATTTTTGATAACCGTTTTTTACATGGGTTGATAAAACGGCGACAGATAGTCCCAGAAATTCGGCTCGCTGCAGCCGATACAGGGATGTCCCGCTTCCACCGGCCAGCTGGTCCCGTCATTATATTTAGCTGTCGGGCAATTGTTATAGGTCATGGGGCCGCGGCAGCCAAGCTCATACAGACACCAACCCATATCTGCTTCCGGAGATCCGATGGATGGGGCAAACTCGCCCATTTCAAAATGAGAACGCCGCGGGCATTGATCATGGATGGTCTTGCCATAAGCAAACAGCGGGCGGCCGACGGAATCGAGCTGCGGCAGTTTATTAAACAGCAGGTAGTTGGCAACAGTGCCCACCAAATTGATCGGGTTCGGCGGACAGCCGGGGAGATGGATAATTTCTCTTCGCTTTAGATTAAGCGCCTCTTTTACCCCCTTAAATCCGCCCGGATTGGGGGCCGCCGCCTGTACCCCGCCGTAGCAGGCGCATTGCCCGATGGCAACCACTGCCGCGGCTTTGGGGACGACATCCTTGGCGACTTCCAGAAACGTGCGGCCGCCGATTTTGCCGTACACACCGCCGTCTTTGGTGCTGATCGCGCCCTCGCAGATGCAGATAAACTCACCTTTGTATTTCTTGAGGGCCTCCTGGAGGTTCTCTTCCGCCTGGTGGCCGGCCGCCGCCATGATGGTCTCATGGTATTCAATACTCAGGATTTCCAGTACCAGCTCATCAACCCAGGGATACATGGTCCGCAAAACTGATTCCGTACATCCCGTGCATTCGGCGAAATGAAGCCAGACAACCGGTGTGCGTTTCGGGGTTGCGGCAAACACGTTCGCCACCTTGGCGACATATGAAGCCGACAGCCCCATGGTTGCGGTCAGAAACGTACAGAACTTCATAAAGTCCCGACGCGTGACCCCTCTTTTCTCTAGTCTTTCATAAAACTCTTGTTCCTGCTTTTCTTTTTCATCCATTGACCCTCTCCTTTCACCTGTCAGGCAACATTGCATTTAACATACATGCCTAAAACACCCCTTTATCAAAAAAGAAAACCGTATCAGCAGATCCGCGGCAGCTGCTCGCCGGTCAGCATATCAATGATACGCTCTCCGCCGATAGCGGTTTCCATTATGACTTTACCGGAGTGATCCCCCACCACCTCGCCGATCACGCAGGCCGCCCGGCCCAGCGGATCGGCATTCATGGCTTTTACGACCGAATCCGCATATTTGCTTTCGACGAATGCCAAAAGTTTACCCTCATTGGCCACATAGAGCGGGTCAAACCCCAGAAGTTCGCATAGGCCGGCCACGCTGTTGTTTATGGGAATTGAATTCTCGTATATCCGGATGCCGATATCTGACTGGCCGGCGATCTCATTCAAAGCCGTGCCCACCCCGCCGCGGGTGGGATCCCGGAGCACATGAATATCCGGGCAAACCTCAAACATCCGCCGCACCAGATGATTTAAGGCCGCGCTGTCGCTTTGAATCGGGGACTCGAATTCAAGCCCCTCCCGGCGGGATAAAACCGCCATGCCGTGGTCGGCCAGCGTACCGCTTAAAATAATTTTATCCCCGGCCCTGGCGTTGGCGGCAGAAATTTGTACAGACTCGGGAATTATGCCGATGCCGGAGGTGTTGATAAAAATCTTGTCCGCCACCCCCTGGGCCACCACCTTTGTATCGCCGGTCACGATCTGGACGCCGGCCGACTTGGCGGCGCTACCCATGGCCGCCAGAATCTCCTTTAAATCAGCCTTTGGAAATCCCGCCTCGATAATAATGCCGGCGCTTAAATAGAGCGGCGCGGCTCCGCACATGGCCACATCATTGATGGTGCCGTTTACCGCCAGATCGCCGATATTGCCGCCGGGGAAAAAAATGGGATCCACAACATAGGAATCCGTCGAAAAAGCCAGCCGGCAGCCATCCAGGCTTATTGACGCGCCATCTTCCATCCCGGCAAGCACCGGATTGTCAAATGCCGGCAGCATGAGCTCCGCAATCAAATCATTTGAAAGCTTGCCGCCGCTGCCGTGATCCAGAAGTATTCTGTTTTGATCCATAGTCAGGTATTAGTCGTGGTACTTATAGTAAGCCGCACAGGTGCCTTCGCTTGAGACCATGCAGGGCCCCACCGGATTTACGGGTGTACATTTTTTCTTGTAAAGCGGGCATTCCGGAGGGGTTAACGTCCCGGTCAAAATATCGCCGCAGGCGCATCCCCTGGGCGGCATCGCCTCAGGCACATACGGATCGAAATAGGCTTTTGCGTCAAACGATGCATAATCCGGCCGGAATCGAAGCCCGCTGCCGGAGATCCGGCCGATCCCCCGCCAGGAGGCATCGCAGGGCTCAAATACGGAATACATAATTTCTATCGCGCCGGTATTGCCGGCTTCCGTAACCGCCCTGGGATAGCCGTTTTCCAGCCGGGGCAAACCGGTATTAATCATCTCAGTCAGGTTAAACAGCGCCTGAAGGATATCCACCGGCTCAAAGCCGGTTATCACACAGGGGATACGATATTTTTCGAAAAATTCGGCATACGCCTTCGTGCCTATGATGACCGAGACATGGCCGGGAAGCAGAAACCCGTCAATCCGGCTGACGCCCAGATCCATGAGGGCTTCAAGCGCCGGGGGCATCAACTTATGGGCCGAATAGACAAAATAGTTTGTAATGCCGGCTTTTTCCGCGGCCAAAACCGAGGCCGCAATTGTCGGGGCGGTGGTCTCAAATCCGATACCCAGGAAGACGACATTCTTTCCCGGATTTTCTTTGGCCAGGGTAATGGCATCAAAAGTGGAATAGACGATCCGGATGTCCCGTCCGGCGGCCTGCTCACTTTGAAGGGAGGAAAAGGTGCCCGGCACCCGGATCAAATCACCGAAAGTCGCTATGATGACATTTTCCTGTTCGGCCAGGGCGATGGCGGTATCAATTTCTCTCTGATCGGTTACGCAGACCGGACAGCCCGGACCGGAAATCAGGGAGACATTCTCCGGCAGCACAGTGCGTATACCGTTTCTGAAAATGGAGACCGTATGAGTGCCGCAAACTTCCATGATGCGGATATTACGGTCACTGACCGCTGCGATCTGCTCGATGATTCTCCGGGAAAGCCTGCTGTCCCTGTATTCCTGTATATGCTTCATATGGGCGTGAAATGCCTGTTAAAGAGAAGCGCACAATGGTTACGATAATAATCAGTGTTCAAATTTATAACATAAAACCCTTTTTAATAAAACCATAAAATTATCCATTAAGGAATATTTATCCGGTTGCCGCGGCTGCCGCCGCCACCGCCTGACCCAGCGCAATGCCGCCGTCATTGGTCGGAACCTGGCGCTGGGTAAACACCCGGAAGCCTTCCCGTTCAAGCCCCTGAATCAGCCCCTTTAGCAAGAGGGCATTCTGGAATACCCCGCCGCTCAAAACCACCTGATTAATGCCGGTTTCACTGCGCATCCGGCCGCAAAGGTCCGTGTAAATGCTCATGAGGCTTAAATGAAATTTTGAACTGATCTCAGCCGGCGGAACTCCTTTTTTCAAATCTTTAACGATTCCATTGATGATCGGGCGTACGGAAATTTCGCAGGCATCACGGGTGAAAAGATCATACCCATAGAGGTCGGGCGCACTTAAATAATTGGTCTTTTGGCGGGCCATCATTTCAAGGGCCATGGCCGCCTGTCCTTCAAAACTCACCTGGTGGCGAAGGCCCAGTATGGACGCCACCGCGTCAAACAACCGGCCAAGGCTCGAGGTTTCCGGGCAATTGATGCGTTTTACGATCATATCTTTGATAATGCGGATTTTACTTGCGGGTATGGTTTTAAGAACCGGCAGATCCAGGCTTTCAAACTCCTCGCCAAAGGTCTCGAAAAGATAGCTTACCGCCATCCGCCACGGCTCTTTGATGGCCGCCTCCCCGCCCGGCATGGGCATATAGGCCAGATGAAGCGGCCGTTCAAAATTTGCCGGCTCCGCAATCAGGAATTCGCCTCCCCATATCCGGCCGTCGGTCCCGTATCCGGTGCCGTCAAAGGAAAGCCCGATCACCGGACCTTCTATTCCATGTTCCGCCATGCAGCTTACAATGTGGGCATGGTGGTGCTGAATCGGCACCAAAGTGGCATCACTCTGTTCCAGCGCGTACCGGGTGCTCAAATACCCGGGATGCATATCATAGGCGATAATCTCCGGTGCGATATCCAGGATCCGCTTCATATGCGAAATGGTCTTTTTGAAAAAATCAAATGCTTTAATATTTTCCAGATCACCGATGTGCTGGCTTAAAAACGCCTGGTCGGATTTGGTCAGGCAGATGGTATTTTTAAGCTCCGCACCGCAGGCAAGTATGGGCGGCAGGGATCGGTGCAGAAATATGGGGGTGGGCACATATCCCCTGGATCGGCGGACAAACCGGGGACTGCCGGCGGTATGCCGCATGATCGAGTCATCGCTTCGGAGATAAATATCCCGGTTATGCATCAGAAAATAGTCGGCAATATGGGAAAGGCGGTCAAACGCCTCGTCATTGGCAATGACAATCGGCTCTTCGCTTAAATTGGCGCTGGTCATCACAAGCGCGGTAAAACCATGGGCGAGCAGCAGATAATGCAGCGGCGTATAGGGCAGCATCACGCCAAAATACCGGTTTTCCGGGGAAACCGCATCTGAAATACAGTGGCTGCTGCGCTTTTTTAAAAAGACAATGGGCCGCTGCGGGGATGCAAGCATTTTTTCTTCATCATCTGCAACCTGTGCATACTGCCGGATGGTTTCCAAATCAAGAGACATTAAGGCAAACGGCTTTTCTGCCCGGTGCTTTCGCTGCCGGAGCGCATGCACCGCCTCAGGGTTTTCAGCGTCAACAGCCAGATGATACCCGCCCAGACCTTTAACCGCTACGATAAAGCCTTGTTTTAACAGGCGGACGGTTTCGCTGACCGGATCGCCGGAGGGGATTTCAGTCATGTGCCGGTCAAACAGCTGCACCTGCGGCCCGCAAACCGGACAGGCATTGGGCTGGGCATGAAACCGCCGATTTTGAGGATCCTCATACTCCGCCTGGCAGGCTTCACACATTTTAAAATGCTTCATAGAGGTATTCGGTCGATCATAGGGAATATCATCGATAATCGTATATCTGGGCCCGCAGTTGGTGCAGTTAATGAACGGATACCGATACCGGCGGTCTTTGGGATCAAGCAGCTCCGCCAGGCAATCCGAACAGATGGAAATATCCGGGGATATCAGCGTGGATTTGACCGCGCCGGCCTCGCTTGGGGAAATGGTAAAATCCGTTAAATTTTCAGGGGATAGAGAGCGGCTGGAAATATCGGTGATCCGGGCAAGCGGCGGGGTTTTTGAGGAGATATCCGATAGAAACGCCTCAATCTGTGAAGGATCGCCTTCCACATGAATGCTCACGCCCGAGGCGGTGTTGGCTACCCGGCCGCTCAGGTTGTGCTTAATGGCCAGCTGATATATAAACGGCCGAAAGCCGACCCCCTGGACGATACCCGTGACAACAATCTTTCGGGCAGCCGGGGCACTGCCTGCTTGTATTCCCGTATCCCCGTTAAGGTCGGTTTTCATTAAAATCGACGGAATCTCATTTTTTCGGCACGGCCTGCTTCTCCGAACCGATTTTACCGGCTGTTTTCCGGATCTGAGAAAAATGTTTCACGGAGCAGATTGAGTGATTCCAGGGCCGCCTCTTCATCCAGCTTCTGAATGGCAAAACCGGCATGCACAATCACGTAATCACCCACCCGGGCGTCCTCGAGAAGCATTAGACTGGCCTCCCGTCTGACCCCGTCAACATCTATGGTGGCAATATTCGAGCTCGTGTTGATATCAATAATTTTGGAGGGAATCGCCAGACACATAAATCTCTTTAGTCAGTTGGGGGTTCAAAGTTCACGGTTCACGGTTATGCACGATGGCATTAACATAGCTCCTCCCGCCTGTCATTTCGAAAAGCGATAGCGAGGAGAAACCTAAAGAAATCATGCAATTGAAAGATTTCTCACTCCAGTTCGACTCGAAATGACATCCGCGCCCATTTCAAGTTTAAATCCTACCATAAGATGCGCATGTTTTAAATCTTTTTATCCTGATGCCCAGGGTAACCGCATTTGGATTTATATGTATCAGAAAGCAATTTAGCATTATACCAAACAATACGGGCCTTTGTATAAATATCTAAAATTACTTAAAAAATCTAGACATTTGGATAGAAATGTGCTACCCATTGATAATATTACAAATTTTTTATCAATGGGAGGCAAAAAATGCAGAACTCAAACATCAGCAGTCATTTTGAAAATTTAACCGACCCCCGAAGAGACAACAAAAGACATAAACTAATTGATATTATTACGATTGCTATTTGCGCCGTTATCTGCAATGCCGACAATTATGAACAAATCTGTCTGTTTGGCAATGCAAAATACGACTGGTTTAAAAAATTTTTGGAACTTCCCCATGGGATACCCTCTGCTGACACTTTTGAACGAATTTTCTCCCGCATCGACCCCGAGGAGTTTAAACAATCCTTTCTGGACTGGATACAGGCAATCAGGCAAATTACCAAAGGAGAAGTTGTTGCCGTTGATGGCAAAACGCTTCGGCACTCTCATGACAAAAGTAATGGCAAGTCCGCCATTCATATGGTTAGCGCCTGGGCTTCGGCTAATGGAATCGTTTTGGGACAAAGGAAAACAGATGCCAAATCAAATGAAATAACCGCTATTCCGGAACTCCTCAAAACTCTGGAAATAGCAGGCTGCATTGTAACCATTGATGCTATGGGCTGTCAGACAAAAATTGCCGAAGATATTGTTAACAAAAACGCCGATTACGTCTTAGCCTTGAAGGGCAATCAAAGCAATTTACATGAAAATATCGCTTTGTATTTTGAAGAGCAAGCAGCCAAACAGTTTAAGGGGTGTCCATACGATTACTATGAAACGGTCGATGGCGAGCACGGGAAAATTGAAATCCGGCGTTATTGGACAACTTCGGATATCGACTGGCTTCAGGGCAAAGAGGATTGGCAAAATTTAAATACTATCTGTATGGTTGAACGCGAAAGGCATTTCACAGAGAAGATCGAAAAGGAAACAAGTTATTATATCGGCAGCCTCGAGAGTGATGCCAAACAATTTGGAGATGCGATACGAAACCACTGGGGCATTGAAAACAGTCTTCATTGGGTATTAGATGTGTCTTTCAGGGAAGATGATAGCAGAGCCAGAAAAGGCAACGCGCCTGAAAATCTTGCCGTACTCCGGCATATCGCGTTGAATTTGATAAAAAAAGAAACCACAGCGAAAAAGAAAAGTATAAAATCAAAAAGACTCAAAGCCGGATGGGATAATGACTATCTGATGAAGATTCTCGAAGGCTAATTTCCAAATGCGGTTACCCTGTCCTGATGCCAGGCAACACCTAAATCTGATAGACTCATCAAAAGTCGATTCTGGGACGGCAAAGAAAAAAGTTCAAGATCGCGGCGCGCAAATCCCGAGGAATGCAGCGTACTTGCTCGTACGTGAAATTCCGAGGGATGCAGCGCAACAAAGATATTGGACTTTTTGCGAAGCCGTCAAATCTGCATGCGGGTGACGGCAACCCGGCCGCTGAAACAGACATCCACATCGCTGCCGGCCGCGCGGGGCCGGTCATGAATACTGCCGTCATAGTAATAAAGATCCGAATTATTATAGAAAATATAGTCATGCGGCTGCTTTTCCGGCTCGCAGAATTGGTGCGGCGGCAAAGAATCGGTTCTTAATGGATGAGGGAAATTGACATTCCAGTACTGTCCGGGATCCAATTCTTTTTCCATTATCACCGGCAGTAATCGCAGGGCATGATATGCGGTTATCGACCAGTCAATGCTGTGATCCCTGGCGATATATTGGGACAGCGCGATCGCCTTTCGCCCCAGGATGGCGGCCTCCCGGGCCGCAGCCACCGTTCCGGAGGGATAGATATCCGTTCCCAGGTTGGCGCCCGGATTAATGCCGGATATCAGCCATTGCGCATCCGGGGCAAACACCTTGAGCGCCAGGCGCGCACAGTCTGCCGGGGAGCCCTGAACGATATATTTGTTGGCCCCTGCTTTCTTGGCAAAAACCCCGTCTTTTAAGGTGATGGTATGCCCGACGCCGGACTGCGGGGCTTCCGGTGCGACGATGAGAACCTCGCCAAGACGGCTTACCGCCCCGTAAAGCGCGGCCAGCCCCGGCGCATCATGGCCGTCATCGTTTGTTATGACGATTTTCACGCGTTTCTCCGCAAACTTTAAAGACTTCCAAATGAAAGAATAAAAGCCTAAGCATCTTGTTTCAAGAATTAATGTATCCGCCCTTTTTCAGCAGGATCATAAAAAAAACCCGCCGGCACAAGGGGTCAATGCCGACGGGAGTTTTAGAGGTTGGTTGGATCGTTGCGAAGGTTACATGCCTTAGCCTTCATATTTAAGTTAACTCCTGGTCCATGGTTGTCAATAGAAGGGGGAATCTTTTTTAAAATGAGGATTCCGCCTTCAAACCGAAATACGGACCTCGGATCTTTTGAGCATCGGCAGGTAAACCGTCCGCTCGGCCGGCACCAGTTCAATATTATTCTTTACGCATTGATAGGCGCACTGCCCGCAGCCGATACACCGGTCCGGATTCAGAACCGAGCGTTTATCCTTTACGCGAATCGCGGTTGTCGGGCAGTATTTCTCACAGGTGCCGCACCCCTTGCAATCCGCATCCGCTTTGATGCGGGCGACATAATAGCTCTTATATTTCAGCGGCATTGCGCCCATATTATAGGACTTTAAAATGCCGCAGCAATCCCAGCAGCAGTTGCAGATTGCCAGGACCGGCAGATCCGGATTATCCTTTTCATGGATCACATGGTGAACAGCCCCTTTTTCCCGCACGGTCTTTAAAATCTCCATGGCCTCCGGGGCCGAAATGTTACGTCCATACCCGTAGTTTGCCCAGGCATTGGCCATATCCCCGAACGCAATGCAGGAGTCTTCGGGCATGCCATAGGTGCAGGGACTATCCACCAGTTTGTTGGCATGCCGGCAGATGCACGGGAACACGCAAATCGCGCCCTGTCCGCCGAATTCCTCGATCAGCGAGTTGATGTAATGGGTGGGATAAACCTGGGAATCCGGGGCTGACACCTCGGTCTGAATCGGTATGACCTTCTTTTTGCTTTTGCCTTTTATGGCCGGGTCAATGATCCCGGTGCTCTGGGAGGGCTTTATAACCGGGCGGAGCACCAAATTCTGCATATCGCGCAGCGGGGTGAAGTTGAATTTCTGGAAAAACTTCACAAACTCCAGAAATTTTTCGGAAAACAGCTTCTCCTCCGGCTTTCCCATCAGGTAATGGGTCTGGGCCTCATACCATCCCACGGCAATGGCATTTAATCGATAGGTTGCATTGCCCTTAGCGCCGGATTCGATATGCACCAGCCCTTTTCGCTTGATTGGGTCAAAAAAGGACTCAAATTCCACATCAGCCATATCCGCAGCCGATTTTGCGGCTTCATAATCATAATGGCCCAGCCCCATTTTCAGCAAAAAGTCGAGTTCCGAATCCGTTACGGACATATCCATCATTTCCACAAGCGGCTGGGCAATCAGGAAAAACCGGTCGTTTTGCTTGTTCATCAGGGAAAGCAGCTTCTTAATTTTTTTCTTCCTGGCGGGTGGAATGGATGGGTATGTCATTGGCGAATCTCCTTTAATAATATTTATCTAATTGCTTTGCTGAACCAAATCGAGCGGCCATCTTGCGGCGATTCGCGTACCCTGCCCCGGGCTGGATTCAATCCCGAACGACGCCCCGCAAATCTCCGTGCGCTCCCGCATGCCAGTCAAGCCAAAGCCGGAGCCATGCGCACCGTTTTGACAGGCATTCTCAGGATCAAAACCGGAGCCGTCATCCTGAATCTCAAAATATATCTGCCCATCCCGGCGGCGCAGGGCAATCTCAATGCGGCTCGCCCCGCTGTGTTTGCCGATATTGTTCAAAGCCTCCTGCAGCAGGCGAAAAATGGGCGTTTTTACCCCATCCGGCACCTGATGGTCATCTATTTCCAGTTTTTTTTCTATCTTGACATCCGGGTATAAGGCATTAAACTCCCGGCAAATCCAGTTGATGGTCGCCACAAGCCCCAATTCATCCAAAACCGAGGGCCGGAGATTGCGGATGATACGCTTGACATCTGTAATGGCGGTTTTGATCATCGGAACCAGGTTTTTGAGGCGCATCCGATCATCCGCCTGGAGCCGGCCGCCGATGTCGCTCAGGGTGTTCTCCACATGCACCTTAATGGCGCTTAAGGACTGGCCGATGCTGTCATGCAGATCCCGGGCGATACGCCGCCGTTCATCTTCTTCGGCGCTCATCAGCTTTTGGGACAGATATTTTAACTGTCGATTGCTGGCCTCAAGGGCCCGGGTCCGTTCGGCGACCCGGTATTCCAGCTCCCGGTTGTGCTGTTCCAGGGCTGCCTTGCTCGCATCGAGCTCCCTGAAAATGCTTCTGTAAGGCCGGAGAAGCCCGTGCGCCAGCACCGCCCGATAGACCAGATAGAAGGATATGATCTTAAACAGATGCCCCAGCATGTTGGCCGGCCCGTATACATCCGTATAAAGGGTAAAGGCCAGCTCCTGGGCAATGGTAAATCCGATGGCCACCATCAGCAGCCGGTATATTACCATGTGAAGTTCATGCCGCCTGCGGTAGAACATGACCGCGGCGCCGGCAAGGATCACGCATATCAGGTATTCGCTGGCAATTTTAAAAGGCGTCAACCCCCGGCCTTCAATATAGGCATCCGGAAATACTTGATAAACGAAAACCAACAGAAAAAGGAAAACGGAAATTACCGAATATAGGCTGATAATAAGCACCGGATTAATCCGCCGGTTGATCACAAACGGCAGGCTCAGAAGCGACAGGCTTTCCAAATAGCGGGCGATAATCCAGGTCTGGGTAGCAATATTAGGTCCTTCAATGGCAAAAACCCCCATCCCGTGATAGGTCATCATGTGCAGAAAATCGAATCCACCGACAAATAAATAGGCCGTCCCCAAAACAAAAAAATAGCGGGCATGGACAAAATCAAGGGTGTTTAGTGCAAACAGGAAGATGGAAAAGGATACCAGGATGCTGAAGGTTTCCGCCACACTATGAAACAGGATGTAGGAGTGCAAACTGGTCAGGTAGATGCCCAGCAGCAATGCACCGCCGAAAACGTAGGACGACCAGAATGAAGGTTTGGGAAGTTTTTGTGTCATTGCCTCTTGCTCCGGCAGCATATGCTGCCCGCAGGGCATGGAAATCCTTTGGGGCGGCAAGCTTTGAGTTATTATTGCTACCTATACAGCCATTCATCATCCCTGTCAATCATATCTTCGGCGCATCAGAGCATATTGTGGTAGATTTTTAATAAGGTCTCACCGCCTTCTCCCTCTGAGAGAAGGCCGGGATGAGGGTAAAATGGCTGCGAATAAAGTAAAAAAACCACACCTGTCGGGCATCAAGGCGCAACATCCTTCTTGACATTGGCCCAAAATGGGTTAATTTCAGATGACTTTACTTTTTGCGGAAAGCTTGCCTTAAAACAGGCAACCTATTTCTGAAATAAAACCTCAGTCATTAGCAGGAACACCTGATGCATACGGTTCTAAAGGGCATGACCCTGATCGATGGGACGGGCCGGATAATCGAAGATGCGATCCTTGTCTGGAAAGACCAGCATATTGTGGCGGTTGGCGCAAAAACCCAGATTGAGCAACCGGCGGATGCCATTGTGTATAATCTGGAGGGCAAATTTGTCATTCCCGGCCTGATTGACACCCATATCCATCTGGATATGCACGGTATGGCGGACACCTACCATGAAAGTTTGGTGGAGGACAAACTACGGACCATCCGGGCGACAATTGAGATGGGCAATACCATTCGTGCCGGCATTACAACGGTCAGGAACGCCGGCTCCGCCAATTATATTGATATCGCCGTGCGGAAGGCTGTTGAAGAAGATCTGATTGTAGGGCCCCGGATTCTTGCCAGCGGAAAAATCATCTGCATGCATTCTGCCGGCAATGAATACTTTGAGGGCCTTTACTATGAGGCGGACGGGGTGGATGAAAACCGCAAGGCCGCCCGGGAGCAGCTCAAACAGGGGGCGGACCTGTTAAAAGTGATGGCCACCGGGGCGATCATGAACCCGGGCAGTGTACCCGGCGCCCCGCAACTGGATGAGGATGAAATCCGCGCCGTGGTACAGGAAGGCAGAAAGGTGGGCAAGCACACCGCCGCCCATGCCCACGGCGCCAAAGGCATTAAAAATGCGGTTGCCGCCGGCGTGCGGACGATTGAACACGGCACCCTGGCAGACGCGGAGGCGCTTCAGATGATGCTGGAAAAAGGCGTGTTTTTGACCTCCACGTTGAGTTCAAACTTCTGGATGCTCAATGCCCGGTCGAGAAAAGAAGTGCCCCAATTTATGTCCGAAAAAGCCGAAGAGGTCGCCAAAATCCGCCGGGAAAACCTGCATCGGGCGATTGACATGGGGGTCAAAGTCATGATGGGAACAGATGCCGGCACCCCCTATAATTTTCACGGCAGAAATGGCATGGAGCTGGTCCAGTATGTCAAGTACGGGGTGATGGATGAAATGGACGCCCTTATCGCCTCTACCCGGACCGCAGCTGACGGCATCGGGCTCTTGGATCAGATCGGCACACTGGAGAAAGACAAATATGCCGACTGTGTGGTACTTAGAGAAAACCCCCTTGAAAATATCGAATCCATTGCCTCTCTGGAAAACATCTACCTGGTTTTCAAGGAAGGCGCCCTCATCAGCGGGGAGGTCGATACCAATCAGTGGTCGCCCGCCTCGCCTTTAGGACCGAAATAGCGAACAACCTTAATCCTACTGATTTCGGCCTTCCCGTATCAGGTATCCCGGCCCTGCGGCTTTTGTTGCAACCTAAATTTAGGTGCAAATTATCTGACCTGAGAAGCGATTAAAATACAAGAAAGCCTTGGAGGATTCAGCAATGACTGACGAAAAAAAAGTACTGTTTCTCTGCGACGCAAGCGACTTTGATGTCGTGATGGAGAGCTTTGCAGATCATCCAAAATACCATCTGACCGTGGAGACGTTTGAAAAAATTCTCCGGTTCGGGGTCAAGGGATATCTGGATGAAACCATCGAGCGCATCCACAACAATCCGGAGATGTATGACGGTATTGTGGGCACCCATGATTCAAGCGCCATCATCGCCGCCATCAT
The DNA here is from genome assembly GCA_034520365.1 of Desulfobacterales bacterium. Classification (NCBI taxonomy): domain Bacteria; kingdom Pseudomonadati; phylum Thermodesulfobacteriota; class Desulfobacteria; order Desulfobacterales; species Desulfobacterales bacterium. The sequence continues at coordinate 933,099 of JAXHNP010000006.1, read as the reverse complement.
CGCCCAGGAAACCGGCAAGCGATTCGCCTCCGTCGATGCGGTCATCAACTGCCAGAACAAGTATCTGTGCCGCCGCATTCAAAAACAGGTGGTACCCGAGCATGCCCCGCAGTACGCCATTGCCCTGGATTATCTGCGGAATCCGGACCGGCTGCAAACTCCGTTTTTCATTAAACCCGCCCGGTCCAACATCTCCTTCGGCACCCACAAGGTGGAACATCCGCAAGCCCTCGAGAACTATATCACCCGGGAAAGCATTGATATCGCCCGGTATAACCAGTATTATCTGGATGCCTTATCCCATCGCCCCTCTTACCAGCACGCAATGAATATCGCCACCTGCAACAGTTTTCTCTGCGAGGACTTTATCGAGGGTACCCAGGTCACTGTTGACGGTTATATATTTGACGGGGAGATCAACTTTTTCGGCGTGACCAAGGCTTATTATTATCCCGGGACCAACAGCTTCTTCTACCATGCATTTCCTCACCAGTTTAGCGCGGATCTGGAAGAAAAAATTCAAAACGCCTTAATGCTGCTGATTCCCGCGGTGGGTATCGACAACAGTTTCTTTAATGTCGAACTTCGGGCGGATGAAGCCAACAATACGTTTAAAATCATTGAGATCAACAGCCGGATTGCCTTTCAGTTTGCCAAGACCATCGAGGCTGTCCGGGGCTTTGATCCCCTGCATCTGCTCTGCGACGTAGCAGTCGGCGAAAAGCCCGACATGAGCATGGTGAATGAAAACCGGTTTAAATACTGCTACAATTTTGAGTTGCATCATTTCTCCGATGCCAGAATCCTTCAGACCCCGACCCAGAGCGCCTATGAAGAGATCCGGCTTAAATATCCGGAAGTCCATATCCGTAATCTGATCCATGAAAGCCTTAACCTGTCGGATTTCAAGCATAACCCGGATAGTTTCCGATACGGGGTGGTTGATGTGCCGGGAAACAGCCACGAGGAAATCATGGAGAAATATGAAGATGTTGTCTCTATGCTCGGCTATAAATTCGCCGCCCTTGATTCAACAATGATTGATCCCGCAATCTGGGATTTCCCCGGCACACCGCCCCGGCACACCCAGGGCGAAGGCAATGAACTGGCCGCCCAGCCGCCTTTGGATGAGTGAATCAGGGCTAATTTGTTCTGTATCCAAATCGAAATCGCTATCGGGATCGGGATCGAAAAAAATATGACCCTTGGACACGAAAAACTGGACGTCTATCGCCTTTCAATAGGCTACGTTGCATGGGTTTACGAGAAGGCCGACAGCCTGAACGGAGTCCATCGGTTCGCCCGGGATCAATGGCTTCTGGCCAGCCAGTCGATACCGCTCAATATCGCCGAAGGTAATGGCAAGACCGCGGAAGCCGACCGAAGGCGTTACTTCGAAATCGCTCGTGGCTCCGCGCTTGAGTGCGCGGCGATTCAAGATGTGCTGGTTGTCGGCAAGGCGCTGGACAAGATGGAAAGCCGGAACCGCAAGGATGAACTCGACCGTATGGCCGCGATGCTCAGCCGTCTCGGCGGAAGAGGATACCAAGTTCGAGAGGATCAGGAAGTCTACAGTGTCGATTTCGATCCCGATAGCGATTTCGATCCCGATTTCGATCCCGATAGCGAAGAAAACGAATCCCAACCTTAGCGTTAACAGCACCGTGGTTATGGATTTGTTCTGTATCCAAATCGAAATCGCTATCGGGATCGGGATCGAAAAAAATATGACCCTTGGACACGAAAAACTGGACGTCTATCGCCTTTCAATAGGCTACGTTGCATGGGTTTACGAGAAGGCCGACAGCCTGAACGGAGTCCATCGGCCCGCCCGGGATCAATGGCTTCGGGCCAGCCAGTCGATACCGCTCAATATCGCCGAAGGTAATGGCAAGACCGCGGAAGTTGACCGAAGGCGTTATTTCGAAATCGCTCGTGGCTCCGCGCTTGAGTGCGCGGCGATTCAAGATGTGCTGGTTGTCGGCAAGGCGCTGGACAAGATGGAAAGCCGGAACCGCAAGGATGAACTCGACCGTATGGCCGCGATGCTCAGCCGTCTCGGCGGAAGAGGATACCAAGTTCGAGAGGAGCAGGAAGTCTACAGCATCGATTTCGATCCCGATAGCGATTTCGATTCCGATTTCGATTCCGATTTCGATCCCGATAGCGAAGAAAACGAATCCCAATTTTAGCGTTAACAGGACCGGGGGTATGGATTTTGCGATTAAAACAAATTAGCCGTGACGAGTGAATTCCTGGGTATTTACTTTAATGGCCAAAAATTGTATGGTTAAATTTTTTGTAGAAGGATTTTCAGCCCGTTATGTCAATGGATGCGGCACAGATGACAACCCATTTTGCCCCGGCCGAACGGCTGGATGACGAGGCGATCCATCGCCAATTGCAGAAGCTGCAGGATCATTCCATTTTATCCCGGCTCTGCGAATCCATGTTAAATGCCGTTGCCATTCTTAACCGAAACCGGCAGATCGTCTACTGCAACCGCAGTTTTGCCGCATTTGCCGGCTATGAAAGGATAGATGCGCTCTATGCCAAACGGCCCGGCGAAATCCTTGACTGTGTTCATGCCACAGAAACAGCCGGCGGATGCGGCACCGCCGAGGCGTGCGCAGTCTGCGGCGCTGTGAACGCCGTTCTGGAAGCCCAGCAGGGGGAAATCACGATCAAAGAGGCCAATATCCGGCGGGCCGGCGGCAAAGAGGATGCCAATCTGGAATTAAAAGCAAGCCCCATGTATCAGGACAATGAATTATTCGTCATACTTTCAATTTCCGATATAAGCGACCGGACCCGAAGGCGGTCGCTGGAGCGCGTCTTTTTTCATGATCTGATGAACACGGCCTCGGCCCTGAAAATTATCCTGGAAGAACTGGTTTTCGAGCAGGCCGCGCCGTCACCCCCGGCTGAGCTTAAAAGCCAGGCTTTAAACGGAATTACACAATTAATGGAACAGATCAAAGAGCAGCAGGGGCTTTTGGCGGCTGAAAATGCGCAATTGAACTTAAATATCCGGTCCGCCCGATCCCGGCATCTTCTTTCCGAAGTTGCCGCCTACTATGAACATTTTGAAATCGCCAGGGACCGAAACATCATTATCGCGGAAGAAACCGCGGATATTGAATTTGAAACCGATCGCACGCTCATTTTCCGGGTCCTCGGCAACATGACGAAAAACGCCCTGGAGGCCTGCCAGCCAGGTGAAACGGTAACCCTTGCCTGTGAAAAACAGGACGCGGGCATCGCGTTCAAAGTGCATAATCCCGGGGTTATTCCCCGAAAGGTCCAGTTTCAGCTTTTCCAGCGCGCATTTTCCACCAAAGCTGAAGGGCGGGGACTTGGCACTTACAGCATGAAGCTCTTAACCGAGCATTATCTGGGGGGCCGCATATCCTATACCACGAGTTCGAAAAAAGGCACCTGTTTCCGCGCCTGGCATCCCCTGCGCTTTAAAGACATGGCAAACCTGCAGTGAAAACGGTTTAAAAGATATGCTCCAAGACTTTCCGCTGAAATAGTTTATATGGCATGAAACAAATCTACAGAAAACTGACGCCGGCCGCCTCACTCGGCATAAATGGCGCCAAACGGATCACGCACACGGCCTTTGTGCTGGGGCGCACCGGATTTGACTGGATTCTGGGCCCCCGGCTGACAACCCCTGAGCTTGCCCGGCAGGCGTTTGAACGGATGGGGGCCACCTACATCAAACTGGGCCAGCTCATCGCCAGCTCCCCTTCCTTATTTCCAGCGCCCTATGTCCGGGAGTTTCAGAAATGCCTGGATCAGACCGATCCAATGCCTTTTCCGGCCATGGAGAAAATCCTGACCAAAGAACTGGGGGCTGATTACATTCCGGCGGTTTTTTCCCATATTGACCCGGAGCCGCTGGCCTCCGCCTCCATTGCCCAGGTCTATACCGCTCGTCTTGCCACCGGCGAAGATGTGGTGATCAAAATACAAAGACCCGGGGTTCAGGATATTTTGGTCACTGATCTCAATTTCCTTTATTATGCGGCCTGCATCCTTGAGCGCCTGGTCCCCCGGCTCCGGCATGCCTCCCTTGCCGGCATTCTGTCAGAGATCCGTCAAACCGTGCTGGAGGAGTGCGATTTTATTAAAGAGGCCGAAAACATTAAAATATTTAAGGACTTCCTGACCACCGGCGGACATCAGATGGTGGTCGTGCCCCGGGTCTATCACCAGGCCTCTTCCAGGCGGGTTCTTACCATGGAGCGGTTCCACGGCATTCAAATGACCGATCGCGAGACATTTCTTCAATCGACCGATCAGCCGCAGAAAATCCTTTCTTCCGCTTTTAATACCTGGCTGCAGAGCATATCCGAATGTGAAATCTTTCATGCCGACCTGCACGCCGGAAACATCATGATTCTAGCCGACAACCGGGTCGGATTTATTGACTTCGGCATTGTCGGCCGGATTTCGGATAAGACCAAGAAAGCGGTCAACTCATTGATAATGGCCATGATGGTGGCGGATTTTAAATCCATGGCCGAGGCCATGCTCACCATCGGCATGACCGGTAAGACCGTTAACACCGGGCAGCTGGCCGAAGACCTGGCAGCCCTGTACGCGGCAGACTCGGCCCCCGCCGGGGATGATCCCTTTGTTTTTGCAGACAATCCCGCCGCACCGGATCCTTTCCTGCTTGAAATCGTTCGCATCGCGGAAGTCCACGGTATCCGGTTTCCGCGTGAATTCACCCTGCTGTTAAAGCAGGTGCTCTATTTTGACGCTTACGCGGACCTTTTATTTGATGTGGATGATTTTCTAATGGATGACTTCCTGGAGGATACGATGGACTGGCAGGATTCCGGAACTTCTTCTGAGTAACTTCACGGTTCAGGGGTTAGGGTTCAGGGGTTAAAAGCCTCACCCCCTTTGGCTTTGGCAAAGGCCCTTAAAAAAGGCCGTTTCCTTTAAGTCCCCCTTTTAAAATGTGGATTTAGGGGGATTTGTCATTAAAGCCCAATATAAATCCCCCCAATCCCCCCTTTTTCAAAGGGGGGCTGAGGTGATGGCCTTTTTCAAAGGGGGGCTGCGGCCAATCGGAATAAACCGCTTTCTGGGAAGCCATCAATTCAGGAATTCAGTATCATGCTGTGATTGGCCGTATACGCCTGATACGGCAATTCCCCGTCCCGGGCCACATAACCCGGCACCGCCACCCCGGATTCGTACTGTTTATAATTCACGAACGTCCGCCCGTCGATGCGGACCTTCATCCCGGGTACCGGCCGCTTCAGCGGCACAATCGCAAAGCTCCCCCGATATTTTTCCACCAGCTCGGAAAGCCCCATCTTTTCAGCGGTCCTGCCGATATCGACTTCCACATAATGCCGGGAATCGCCCGATATATTCTCCCGGTGCGCATCACCGATCGCATTGATAATCAAATCGATTTTTTTATCCATACCAAAAGCCTCCGGCTTATAAAGGACAGCCTTTTTTCAGAAATCAATTCACACCTGCCGATTGCCTCGATTTATCCTTCAGCTATATTAAAACACAATCCGCTGCAGTCAACAGCAGGCAGGGGCGAGTCACTGGGCTTGAGGGGTATGTCAAGCCGGCCTTCCTTTTAGCTCGCAACCAAAAATATTTATTATAATCAATATGTTTTGAAAAATTTAGCGCGCTTAAAAATTGATGAACTCGTAAAAAGTCGATTCTGGGACGGCAAAGAAAAAAGTTCAAGATCAAGGCGCGCAAATCCCGAGAAATGCAGCGTACATAGGAGTACGTGAAATTTCGAGGGATGCAGCGCAACACAGATATTGGACTTTTTACGAAGCCGTCAAAAATTTTGCTTTAAATTTAGCTAAACTTTGTTTACATTCGCGTAAAATGTTCTCTTCGCATCGGAGACAACAACAATTTAAAGCACCAATCAACGTATCAAAAGGAGATTTCAATGACCCGGCAATTTGACACAACCAAAACCTGTATCGGCGATATCGTCGACCACAATGCCCGGGAACTGGGCGAACATATTGCGCTGGCCTATTATGAGTACGGCTTTCAGCAGACATTCAAAGAATTTCAGGAAACCTGTAACCAGGTCGCCAAGGGCCTGATGGCTTTAGGCGTAGAGCGGTACGACCATATCGCCATGTGGGCCAATAATGTCCCGGAATGGATCTACACGCAGTTCGGCAGCGCCAAAATGGGCGCTGTGATGGTGACGGTGAACACCAATTTCAAGGCATTTGAACTCGAGTACCTGCTTCACCAGTCTGATGCCAACACGCTGATACTTGTAGACGGCGTACGGGAAAAGGATGAGTACATCAAAATCGTTCATCAGGTCTGCCCGGAGATAAAGGACTGCGCCCCGGGCGAATTAAACGCCGAAAAAGCCCCATACCTTAAAAATATCGTGCACCTTGGAGAAGAAAAGATCCCGGGCATGTATAACTGGAATGACTTGCTGGAACTCGGCCAAAAGGTTTCGGATGCCGAACTGGCAGAAAGGTCCAAAAGCCTGGAGCCGGAGGATGTCATTATGATGCAGTACACCTCCGGAACCACCGGCTATCCCAAGGGCGTTATGCTGACCCATGGCAATCTGATTGGAAACGCCCAGAGCATGGCGGAAATCATGGCGCTCACCCCGGCGGACACCCTCTGCATTCCGGTGCCCCTGTTCCATTGTTTCGGATGCGTCATCGGCACCATGTGCTGCACGGTTTCAGGGGCAGCTATGGCGCCTATCACCGCTTTCAAGCCGGATGTGGTGATGGAGGCAGTGGATGCCCTTAAATGCACCGCACTTCACGGGGTCCCCACCATGTTCATTGCCGATCTGGAAGAAATGGAGAAAAAGTCCTATGATACCGCGGCGCTGCGAACCGGGGTGATGGCCGGCTCCACCTGCCCGGTGGAGGTCATGAACGGGGTTATCAGTAAAATGGGGGCTGAGGAATTGACCATTGTCTACGGGCAAACCGAAAGCTCACCCGGAATCACCCAGACCCGGCGTGATGATTCCATGAATATCCGCACTGAAACCGTGGGCCGGGCACTTCCCAATGTGGAGGTCAAAATCGCGGATACCGCCACCGGCGAAACCCTTCCCCCGGGGGAGACCGGCGAACTTTGCAGCCGCGGCTATCACATCATGAAAGGCTACTACAAGATGCCGGAAAAAACCGCGGAAGCCATTGACGAAGATGGATGGCTCCATACCGGGGATTTGGCCAGCATGGATGAAGAGGGCAACTGCACCATCCAGGGACGGTTAAAAGACATGATCATCCGGGGGGGAGAAAACATTTATCCCAGAGAGATCGAAGAGTTTTTTTACACCCATCCCCAGGTCAAAGATGCCCAGGTCGTCGGGGTGCCAAGCAAGAAATACGGGGAGGAGGTCGCCGCCTTTATCCAGGTGAAAAACGGCAGCAGCATCAGCGAAGATGATATCCGCAGTTTCTGCAAGGAAAACATCGCCTATTACAAGATTCCGCGGTTTATCTACTTTGTCGACGAATTTCCCACCACCGCCAGCGGCAAAATCCAGAAATTCAAGCTCCGGGAAATTGCCACCCATGACATGAATTAAACATTTTTGAGCTCTGTGACTGCGCCCCGGCATTTGCCTGCCGGGGCTTTAAAAGGGTTAGTTTAGAACTCAAACGCATGCTGGCGTTTGGCCTTCCATTCCTGTATGGTCGCACACTCCCACAGCGGGGTGGCGCAATAGTCCCGATCGTTTTTGGGTTCCGGGCAATTCTCACAAATGGCCCAATGGGGGCATTTGGTTTCTCCGTCATTAAATACAGCGCCGCAGGTCAAACATCCAAGGCAGCCGCAGTTCAAACAAAGCCCAATGGTTTCATCGCCGATTGCTGCGTTGCCGCAGTCCCGGGTATTCGTGCTGCCGCAGTTCGGGCATGGGGCGACCATAAACTGATCAGTTGCATCCATCATTTCATCGCTTTGCTCCGTGGTTTCACTCAGCGACTCTCTGAAGTCCGCAGGCAGCAAATGCCAGGTCTTAAAAAAATCCTTCTGTATTTCAACATGTTCCATCATAGAACCTCCTTTAATGTGCATTAATTCGGCTCGGCGCTTTTTGGCGAAGAGGCGATCCTGAAATACTATTTCACGGGGATGATAATTTGGTGATTCCACGCTGTATCAGATGGGACTTTGTTGATATAATCCATTCCGAAAAGATCGCAAAATCCTCCGCCATTCGGGCGAATATTGCGGCAAAACGGCATGGTAATAAAAAAGCCGAGTTGTGCCCCTTTTGTGGCAGCCCGGCTGTCTCATCAAAATTTAAATTAACTGATCAAAGACCCGTGACTTTCCGCCCCCACCTCTCGATGGGTTCGACTTTGTCACAACGTAATTAAATGCAATATGGAACCGAATGTCAAGATGCTTTTGCCCGGAAAAAGTTGGGGAACATCTAAACTTCGACGGGATTCAACACTATATCAAGTTATTCCGTATTGTTTTGCCGTTGTCATTCCTATGAACGAAAGTTATGGAAGCCTAAAGACTTCCGCTACACTGTCTGTGCCATTAATGAATTTTTAGGGCAATGTGTCTTAGAATATTAATAACCGGCTGGAGCACAATATCCCTGTTCACCTGCTTAACAATCTCCAATTCCTCAAGATCCTCGATCGCCCGCAGCTTTCTGGCCTCCTGCTGGAGGGTATGAATCAATCGTTTTTTATCCGTTTTACTTTTAAATATCCGCCTCAAAGCCATGCGCACCCGGCTTGATTCATCAATGTACATCCAGTCAAGGCTTTGCTCCAGCGCATACGGGTCAAGCATCCCGAGGAGTTCCTGCAACTCATCCATGGTGACCAGGCGGCTTGATGAGTTTAATTCCGGCGGACCTTCAACCACCTCCGGTGGATCCGAGTGCTCTGAAGTATGAAGGTATGCCGCCTGTTTTCCGCCTACCGGGGAATTTTTGTTTTTTGCAGCCGGCTGCGAAGACGGAATATTCAGCTTGGCCGTATAAACCTGTTTTGAACCCAGCGTCTGAGTATTTGAAAAATCACTAATAGCGACAAACGGCAGTATGGATGCCAGCGTCTCCCGGACCGCATTAATTTCTGAAGCCCGTTTATCCGGATCAGACTCTTTTGTTTCAAAACGCGCGGTGATGGTATTATCATATGTTTCCGGGAAGATATAGATATGCTGGCCGGAGCCTAATGTCACCCGGAAAGAGCCGGATACCTCCAACAGATCGAACGCCTCAGAATCAAAGCATGCCTTGATTAAATCCAGTTGCTCCTCAATTTTTAATGCCATCTGTATACTGATCAATCCTTTTTCTTCCTGTGCCACTATCCGCGGGCATCCAGTTCGGCCATAGGTTTTATGCGGTCCCGGATTTTGCCTGTTTCCACCACATCCATAAACTCATCCGCCATTTTTCGGCTGAGTTCAATGGCTTTGCGCCATTTGGCCAGGCGCGTCTCATCCTGCCCGGCATAGTTATCGAAATCCTTACGATCCGGAATCCGGCCATCCGACAGCTGATCCAAAACCGCCGCAGTGGGCGCGGCCATCAACACATGATCCATATATCCCAGATCCGGTTTGCGCCAGGGCACCTTTTTGTCCAGCCAGCCGGGCACGATCTGCTCGGCATAATGCGGAAACAGGACAATGCCGTCTTCTTCGTTCATAAACGGAATATTCATATGATAGTCGATGATGCCGCCGTCCCGGTACATACCGGCGGGCGCATCCGGAATATCGGTGACACCGGTCATTAAAAGCGGAATGGAGCCGGAGGCCCGAAGGGCCGGTTCGATATTTTGGCTGGTAAGCGGCACCCGGTTTATCGGAAACCCCGGCATGTCAAAATACGGCGGCAGATCCCGCGGATCATAAAAAAGGGTGCGTTCAAAGAACAACCCCAAATTTTTCCGCCGCACCGCATTGCCGAGGGCCGCCGCTAAGAGTCCGGACATTAGATGCGGCTTTTTATCCGTATTGGTCAGGCCCTTGCACCGAACGGCCATGATATTTAACCTGAAGGACGGGTGGGAAAGGATTTCTTCCGCTCCGTTCCCGTCCATCAACCGGCGAAGAATCTTATCCAGCTCCCGGCTTATGGCGGCGGGCGGCGGGTTGATATCATAGGATTGCGCCAGATAGGCTGATTCGAATCGTTTTAGGGCGGCAGCCGGCTCCTTCTGTGAGACGGCGGCAAACCGCCAGGCGGCAATGGATGAGCCGATCAGAAACAGCGGCGTTTCTCGGGGCTTAAGCCAGTCGGCAAACAGGGCGCGATCCAGGCGGCTTAAAATCAGCCACTTGGGCCCGCCGGCCGCGCCGGCAACAATTTTGACATCTTCGGGCCGGATGCCGGCATCCTTGATTTTTGAATAGGCTTTTTTACCGGCCCAGAAAGATAAATACGAAGACATCTTAGCCGCCTTCAGTCGATGATTAAATTGGGTTGAATGGCTGATTCCGGTCGTTTTTTGCCAAATGAGCATACCGAAAATGGCCAAATTCACAACCCCTTTTTGCGTCCCTGACAGAGTCCTAAGAAGCCCTTCCGCTTGACACCTTGGGGGAACAGAGCTATCTTCCGTCTTCTAAGTAACTTCACGGGTATTAGGTTTTGGGTATTAGGTATTAGGTTAATGAAATCAAGGATTTATGGTCGGCACGGTGGCCGACCCTACGATGAATCGGATTTTTCCCCATTCGTAGGGCGGGCCACCGTGCCCGCCTGAAAAATAGATAGAACAAATTTACCGTGCCTCAGTGCCTTTAAAGTTATTTTTAGCTCGATCCCGGGCGCACGGCCCGAGGGGGGGGATACTACCAAAAAGAACGGAATGACACAGCATTGATTTTATTATGGCCTCTTCAAATGAAAAGACGGATATAAACCGGCTAAGGGAAAAACGCCGAAGCCGGATGAAAAACAGAAAATGCCAGTTCTGCGGCGAAACCGCCCCTTTTGTGTGGAGCTGCCGCTGCGGCTTTGCGATCTGTCAGACCTGCATGTATGAAAATGTCTGGGGGATGTCCTGCAACGGTATTACCTGGATCTGCCCGGACTGCGCCGAATTAAACGGCTTCGGCAACCAGTAGGCCTTGCCTTAAAAACTCACTCAACCTTTGAAAACAGTAACTCCGCTTTTTGTGTCCAGTTTTGGAACTCAGCCGGATCCCATCGGGACGGATAATTTTTATAATGCTTAAAAATCTTTTTGCCCAGGGTTGTGGCCTTGTTCAAACGCATGAGCAGCGCCGGCCGGGAGATCCCGTTTATCAATGTCTTTGCCATGGTCGGCAGATCCGGGGTTTGGAAGACCCCGTTTATGGTGGGAGTCAGTATCTCCCCGCTCATAATATCTTTTCTCATCAAAAAGGAAATTTCCTCGTGGGAGAGGTTTTGAAGGATCTCTTTTAATGCAGAGAGCGCGGCAAAATGGCAGCCCCTGTTAAAAAACCAGTTGCGGTTATACGGCCACAAGGCGCTCAGGGTACAGCCCCCGTTATCAATGGCGGTTTTAATTACTTCAGCGGCAAACATGGCCCCGGTCAATGCACCGCCCACCCCGCAGCCGGTTGTGGGAATCACCTGGCCGGCCGCATCCCCTACTGCGGCAAACCCTCCGGCCACAAGCGTCCAGGGCGATTTTCCCACCAGCACGACGCCCCCGCCCCCGCGCAGTTCTTCTTCGCTGACGGATGGCCGATCGGCAATCATTTCCCGAACCACGCGCATGGGATCTATGCGACCGGGCTCCTCGCGGACCCCGCCGCCGATGTCAATAGTGTCCGAATTATGCAGATGGGTCCAGAAATAGCCCTTGTATGCCCCGTAGCGATAATGGTCGGTCAAATCATCAGTCTGCGCGCAGCGGGTATCCAGCCGGCGCACGGTCCGACAGGCATAAGCCAGATCCCCGCCGGAGAACTCTTTGTTTAAGGCCGGAGCACCGGCCAATCCGCTCCGCAAACAGGAAAGGTATCCTGTGGCATCAACTACCAGATCCGCACCTACTTTGCTGGAAACGCCGCTGCTCTTATCCGTAACGCGAAGCCCCCTGACCCTGATTTTTTCCAGCGGCCCTTTCGTATCGCCCAAAAGCCCATCGGCCCGATGCTGGTAGAAAATTTTGGCCCCCGCCTGGGCGGCGTATTCAGCCAGCCGTTGCCCCAGAACTTTTCGATCGGTCGTAATATAGCCAAAATCCACGCCGCTGCGGGTCTTGCCGGTTCCATCCGGAAACCGGATCTCAAGCGGGGCGATACGGTGCGGCTCAAACAGGTTGTCGTCGTATTCGTCGGTTTTAACGAGGCGGCCTTCGTATTTGTTGTGATTTGCCGCGGGAATCTCGAAACCGGCGGCAGCCAGGGCGGATTTTTCCACTGCATCCGACCAGCTATGCCCCAGCCCGGTTTCCGTTTTGGATTCATAAACCGCAACCGACACCCCGGCCCCGGCCAGTTCCCTGGCAAGCAGTGCGCCGCCCGGGCCGGCCCCGGCAATCACCACCTGGTAGTAATCCTTATCAGATCCCATAGCGCCATCTCTCCCTGTAGAAAAGTAATTCACATGAATTATAGCAGGTTACTTTTTTACTACCTCCGGGTCAAATGTTTTCTGGCCCATCAATAGGTTTAAATTCTTACCGACTCCCTAAAGGGACGCTTCTCGCTATATCACGGTAAATTTGTTCTATCTGTTTTTCAGGCGGGCACGGTGGCCCGCCCTACGAATGGGGAAAAACCCGATCCATCGTAGGGTCGGCCACCGTGCCGACCTTAAATGCGAGAAACCCCATGGTTCTGGGGTTGTTTGCCAGAACAACTACCCGTGATAGCTGTATTGACAAGGTGCCTCATTTTTATCATATTAATGTTATATGATAAAAGAATTGAGCCGCACCACTTTTGACATTCCGGCCGGTCCGATCAAGGGATATCTTCTGGCGTACGCCTTTGCGATCGACCTCGCATACAGCAAGATATTGCTTGATCTGGAAAACGGCTGGTCGAAGAACCCGCAGCTTGCCTACTGGCGCACCAAAACCACGGTTGAAAAACTCGGCCTTTTTGGCGAGACTGCCTTCCGCTCACTTTCATTGTCCGCTGACTAAGGGTTTAAGCAAGGCCCGCTTCCCGGCAAATTCAAAATTGACAATTCGATAGGGAATCTGTTTTGATACTGCTGTTTTGATCTTTTCTAAAAATAGATTGCAGATAGGAAATATATCAATGGATACCACCCCCAAAAAAGCCAAACAATGGATAGACGAAGGCAAGGACCCGCGCAGCGCCTACTGGCAGGCCGGTCTTGAATCCGTTATGGATGTGTTTAAACCATATCTGGAAGCCGGCAAACTGACCCCGATTCAGCCTATGGAAGAAGCCGACATCCCGATATTCCAGGAGGCCCTGGAAGCGGCGGACTTAAGTCCCAATCTGCTGGCCGCCTTCCTGCCCCCGGCTGTGGCGGATAAAATCACCCCGCCGGCTTCTGCGGAAGAGATCCTGCGCATCGACCCGGGAAAGCCTTCCTATAAAATCATTATCATCCGGCCCGGCGAAGACATCCGGGTTTTATCCGCCGAATTCTCGCCCCAGGCGAATAAACCCGGGCTTGACATATTTCAGGCCGGTGCCTTGCTGGGAAATTATGATTTCCAGGATCGGGCGGAATTTTTATCCCATCTCCAAAAAATCCTGCGTACCCATATCTGGGAAAAAACCAAATGGCAGACAGAGGATTACAAACGCTACACGGTCAACTGGTTTGAACGGGTTATGGACCTCTACAAGGGCGGCGTCGCCCTGGACGAGGACTTTTCATTTTTCCACCGCCCCAGCCTCATCAAAAGCAACCGCATTGACGCCATGTTCATGCTGATCTATGAAACCTTTAAAAAGCGGGTTGACAATCCGGATGCCATTTTTGAAGAACGGGTATCCGCCATCCGGGCCCTAACGGATGCGGACAGCCGAATGGCCCAGTTCAAAGAACTGGCCGAAAAAACAGTTTTCCAGATGCTTAGCGTAATGAAGGATCTCGAACTGGTGGATTTTAAATCCTTTACTGATAAAGAAAATAAGCAGTTCAACCAGGAATTCGACCGCACCGTCCAAAGGATCGTGAATAAAATAGCCCCGATGTGAAATCCCCCCAATCCCCCCTTTTTCAAAGGGGGGCTCAGGCAGTAGCCTTTTTCAAAGGGGGGGTTCAGGTGGGATCCTTTTTAAGGGGGATTAGGCACAGCTCACGCTCTAGAGTTTGAAAAACTAATTAAGCGCCCTTAAACGCAAAAAAAATGTTCATGATCGCGGCGCGCAAATCCCTATGAATGCAGCGCAACAATAATATGGGACGCTTTACGCGGCCGTCAATTTTTTGTTGACAAAAATTGTCCTCCCTGTATATTAATTTATAATAAACCTGTTTAAAAAAATCTCTTCGATCTGCCCTCAAACGGCTTTAAATCCCTTCCCCCGCCTTCTCGACCGGAAAACAGGTGATTGGCGTCAGCCATTATGCTTTTAACCCGTTCAATCGTTTCAAAAAAAATCGATGATAATAAATGGCCGGCCAAACAATTCAGCCCTCCAAAACGCCGGATGATTGCCTGGCCATAAGAGGTTAGATAAAAGCAAGCGGCATCCCACCATCAACCATCCAACCATAAAGAGGAGGGGAGAAAAGTGAAATTTTTCAAATTATTTATGGCACTCATCTTAGCCTCAGCATTAGCCTTCGCCGTTGGCGGATGCAGCTGGGATTTTAACAACCCCTATGCAGATGAATGGGATGTGCAGATCGTCGGCGACTCGGTCTTTGACCTGTCCGGCGACATCCATGATGTGCTGCAGGATCTTTCCGGCAAATCCTACAAGGATCGGTCGGTGAGCGGGGCAAAAATCGCGGCCATCGAAGACCAGCTGAATTACGCGGAAAGAAGATCTTCGCTGAAAACTGTCATCGCAGACGGCGGCGCCAACGACATTCTGCAGGGCAGCATGGACTGCGACTCAGACCCGCTGACCCAGGGCTGCCTCGATGTTCTGGACTATATCGGCGACAGAATGTGGGCGATGATTGGGGATATGTATTACGGCCCGTCGGATGACCATGTCTGGATGGGATATTATCATGTCACCGGTGACGATGAAGAGAAAAATGAAGCCATTGACTATACCTATGACAATATTTATCCGGGCTTGTTCAACCTGTATGGCAGCGGTACTTCATTTTCCGGTTCTACCAGCTACGGCCCCTATTACGGCAGCGAATACTATGGCTTCCAAATTGCCCTGGGCGACCCGAGAAATTACATTTACACGTCCGACCTGAAATCCGATGGCATTCACCCCACGTACAGCGGCTCCGAAAAACTGGCCAACATGATTTGGGGTGTCATGACCCAGCGGAACTATTATAACTAAACTATCAACCCTCAACCCCGAAGCATTGCCGCTTGCTTTTTCTAACAAATTGATCGGCAGTATTCATTGTTTCCTTTGAAAAGAGGATGCAGGGGGATTTAAAAAGACATCAAAGGGCCATATGCGAAAATATCTCAAACTCTCCGGATATATTTTATTAATCATGCTGTTTGTCGGCGGGGTTTTATTTTTCTGGTATGGTATTGAGCCGGTGGACAAGACCGCCTATGACGCGGTGGCCAGGCGCAGTCCGCAGAAAACAGACGCACCCAAACATTTACCGAGGACACGGCCAATCCAAAAAGCGTCAAAAGAAACGGCTGAAAAACCCGTGCTTAAAAAACGCCCCATAGAGAAACCGGCTGAAGCGGAAAAGGATTACCCCAAATACATCGAAGACATCAAAGAACAGGTTTATGAAAAACAGATCGAATCGGTGGACCAGATTCCGCTGTTAGATGAAATCGTGCAAACCGGCAACAAGGACGTTCGGCAGTTCTGGGGGGACGGCTGGAGCAGCGTGGATGACTGGAAAAGGGAGGAAAACGGCTTTACCCTTGAAAAAAATGAGGACGGCGGCCTGGTGTTTAACCCGGGTCCGGCCACAGCCAGGAAATACAGCTTCTTTGAAACACCCAGATCCTACAAATACGATGCAGAGCATAAAGAGTTCGTCAACGAGGTCGACTATTACGGAAAAACCATCTACAACGTGGTCAAGTTCATCAACGACGATGTACTGGCCATGATGACCATCAGCGGCCAAAAAGTGAGCCTAAACCTTTACCAGAAGGATGCGGGCCAGCTTGCCGCCTCTCAGGCAACCCAACGGGAGCTGCCCGCAGACTTGGGCAAACCCGGCCTTACTCGGTAATCCGTCCTTCCACCCGAATTTTAAACTCCGGCCGGGCGCTGTGGTCGGTCTGGACAAAGAGCACATCCTGGTAGGCGCCCGGCGTTTCTCTCGTGTTTTTGACGGTTATTTCATAGGCCTTGCGGCCGTTCTTTACGATCTCCTTGTAGCTGTAATCGATCCACCCCTCCGGCGCCCGGTTTTTAATATCAGTAATGTTAAACGGATAATTCTCGTTCGGCATAACAATGCATTTTTCAACAATCTTCTCATCCACGGATCCCTTCAGCCACACCCGGTAAGGATTGAGATCGGCAAACTCCTTTACCTTCATTTTAACATCAATGGTAATCTCAGGGCGGTTTGGATCATTGGTCTCGGCTCTAACTGTTCCGTTGATTATATCACCGCCCCGGGAATCCGTGAGCAGCAGCACTGAGATGGCTCCGCTTTCGCCCGGCGGTATTTTCCGGGTGTAGGATTTCACAAAGCAGCCGCAGCAGCCCTCCGCATCGTTTAGCTCAAGAGGGACCATGGCGTCATTTTTGATGATAAAATCATGCTTGACGATATCGCCCTGCAGCGCGGGCTCAAAGACGTATTCGCTGTTCGCCTTCTCCAATTTGGAGCGGGAATACTCCGGCTTAATGTCCTTGCCCGCATAGAAATTAAGGGGTCTTTTTCTATCATTACCAGAATTTTCGGTTTTCTTGCAGGCCAAGGGCGAAGTAACAAGTAAAAGGCATAGCCACACTGCCACAAAAATAAACGGCTTCTTTGATCCCATTTTCAATCCCCCTGATTTTATTTGTGGTTTGAATTTATGTTGTATATGCAGCGCCTGTTCATGTCAAGTATCGCGTCCCTCAGGTCTTAGTTGACTAACCCCTATAATCATGGCATGATTTTTAAAAATTCATAAAGCACGGATGGCTTCGCATAAAGTCCAATATCTTTTATGATCCGAAAAAGCTTTCAAATAGCCAACCTGGCGCTTGCCGCCGCAGCCATCTTCTTCGGTGTTAAACTCTTCTATCAATTCGTCAGAATGGAGATTACCCAATCCACGCCCGCCGGCGTTACCGCAGCAGAGCCCAAAACCAGCGCCCCGGCGCAAGAAAACCACCCCCGCTTTGACACCTACCAGGCCATTGTGGATCGGGACCTCTTCGATACAACAAAAAAAACAGCCGCCAAATCCGCGGAGCCGTCTTTTGACCTTGAAAAGCTTGAGCAGACCCGCTTAAACCTAAAGCTCTGGGGCACGGTTGCCACGGATAACCGGAAAGCCGGGATCGCCCGGGCGGTCATTGAAGAGCCAGAACTCCACCGCCAGGGACTTTATCGGGTGGGTGACGCCATCCAGGAGGCCACAATCCTGGAAATCTTTCGAAGCGGGGTTGTGCTGGATGTAAACGGTAAAACGGAAAAACTCACCCTGGCCGAAGAAAAGGACGGCAACGGCGCCATCGCCCGGTCGTCACGACCCGCCCCTTCGGAAACTGCCGCTCGCCTGCGGGGCGGACCCAGCAGAAAGATTTCGCTGAAACGCAGCGAAGTAGACAGCGCCCTAAAGAACCTGAATCAGCTCATGAGCGAGGTAAAAATCCGGCCCTATTTCCAGGACGGGCAAGCCTCCGGATTTATACTCTCAAACATTGCCCGGGATTCGGTTGTCCGGGATATGGGCCTTAAAACCGGTGATATCGTCACCGGCATCAACGGCCGGGAAATCAAGACCGCGGATGACGCCATGGCTTTTTATGAAAAGCTCCGCTCCGGAGAAACCCTCTCCATCGAGTTAAAACGGCGAGGCCGCCCGGAAATAATTGAATATACCGTAGAATAGAAAGGATCGACACCCCATGAAACATTTCATTCGGATCATCAGCTTAATCATCCTGCTTAGCCTGCCCATGCCGCTTTCTGCCATGCCCATGATAGATATCGAAGCTGCTGTGGGCGGATGGCGCCAGTCGCCCGGCGGCTATTTCTCCTATGAATCCGATGACCGGCTGGATCTTGAGTCGCTTCTGGACTATGACGATGAAAGCCGCTTCTTCGGCCGCTTAAAAATCGGCATGCCGTTTCTGATCCCCAACATCTATCTCATGGCCGCACCCATGGAGTTTGAAGAAACCGCCGTCACCGATGACTTCTACGAATTCGGCGATATCGTCATCACCCCCGGTTTCCGGTTTCAATCAAAGCTTGTGCTGGATCAGTATGACTTGGGGCTCTACTATGATATCCCGCTCCTTGAAACAGCCACGCTTAACCGCCTGAATATCGAACTGGGCCTTAATGCCCGAATATATGACGCCGAGGCCTCGGTCATCCAGAGAACCATTCCCGGCATCGATGTCCGGGAGTCCGAGCAGGAAACCATTCTGGTTCCCATGGTTTATCTGGGCGTCTGCTTCCGGCCCATCGAACGATTCGCCCTGGAAGGCGAATTCAGGGGCATGTCATACAGCGACAGCGATCTTTACAGCCTGATCGGCCGCGCCAGGGTCAATGCCATTGGCCCCTTCTTCGCTGCCGCCGGCTACCGCTACGAAGCCGGCGAATCCCATGACTGGGACCTTGAGTTTGACGTGGACTTTGCCGGCCCCTTTTTCGAAGCCGGGGTTGAATTTTAACCCCAGCTAAACCGCGCCCCGCATCTCCTTTGCCGTATCCTCCGGCGACCAGACCATAAACGACTCCTGGTACTGGTAAACCAGGGACGGCGTCTCCGTGCACCACACATGCGGGGCCATATACATCCGGGGCGAAATCCGAAGCTGCAGCCAGTAATCCGCCCTGCCCGAAAGCGCCGGCATCCAGGCCATATTCAGGCTGTAAACCCCCTGGCTGCCTAAGTATTTTAATACTGAATCAAGAATCTTAGCGGTCTCCGCCCACTCCGTCTCGGTCAGATCAAACACCGTCTGCCGGTTCGGAAATATGGCGATAATATCGGTCAGGGCGCTTAGCGATACAAAATCCGTCAGCCATACACTGTGCGCCGCCTCTTTTATCAGCCGCTCCCCGGCGTTGATCTCCGCCTCTATATAGTCCTCCCAATAGATGCAAGCCTTTGTCTGATAATAGTCCTTACTGGCATCTAACACGGTCTGCAGGAAATTGCCGGGCACGGATGTGGCATATACCTGAAAATGCGGATGCACCTGACTGGAGCCGGCCGCGGGCAGATAGTTCCAGGTGATCAGGCCGTAAATATCGTCTTTATAGGGCACCACCCGGTCCAGATATGCCGCGGAATTTTTTAGCGCATCCGTCAGGATCATCGGGGTAAAATCTTCAAGAGACTTGTAATGATCCCGGCACAGCACGGTCAGCGCGCTGTGCTCATCATAGGGCAGCAGATTCGGAAACACCACGGATTCGCCCTTCTCCAGCCGCCCCTCGGGGATCTGCTCCGGAGAAAACTTCGGTGTTATGGCATTCACCTTATCCGGACAAAACGGACAGTTCTCCGCCGAGTCCTCGATAATCTTTGAAAGATCGGCCGGCGGCGGCTTAAACCCCACAAAATGGGCCAGCCGTCCGCTTCGATGGGTCAGCGGGTCCCAGCGGAGCTGGCACTTGGCCTCGGATTCTTCAAAATTGGTAAACGGATTTAAAAACCGGGCCACCTTATCCTCGGTGATAAATTGTATCGCCATCACTCACCTCTTCGTTAAAACAATGAAAAAACGCCCTACTCCACCAGTTTTCCCTTCGCCCCCCGAGACAAGGCCAGGATGAGGGAATATAAAACGCCCCACTCCTTCTGTTCCCTTCGCCCCCCGGGAGAAGGTCAGGATGAGGGGATATAAAACGACCTATTCCTTCTGTTTCCTTCTCCCCTGGGAGAAGGCCAGGATGAGGGCGAGTACCAAGATAAAAGCCCCTTGCCAAACAGCCTCCGACGATTATCTTATTACCACAAAACTCTAAAAATTAAACAGGAAGGACACCAAACAATGGAATACCTGATTGCTGTAATCATCGGCATTGCAATTGCTGTATCCTATATGTACTGGCAGCGAACCGCCACAGAAGCAAACGTGGACAAAGTAGAGGCCACCTATGTATGCGATAAATGCGGAGAGAAGTATTGCGACTGCCATAAAGTGGAAGAATGAATTTAGGTCGGTTTTAGTTTCGCAGAGCTCATGACCGCATTTTTATAAACCGCCTTATCTTTTAAACGATTTTTAATTTCTCTTTGTATGGCCTGGGAGCGCTTCTCAGAGTTGACCTCCACTGTCAGGCGGCCCCTGTCAATGGCAATAGTGCCCATGATCGTATTATCCCATTCCGGATGCATCTCGTTGCCCTTTTTCCGCCAGGTAAACCGGATGCTCTCCATTTCACCGGCTTCGTCATATAGCAGGGAGGTCAGCTCGCCCTCGGTTTTTCTCAGCTTATGCCGGCCAAAGCCGGTCTGATCCAGATTGGCCGCCACGGCCGCCTCCCCGGCCAGGCAGCACTTTTTATATTTTTCCCCGCTGCCGCAAGGACACGGATCATTCGGTCCAATCTTGCCCATCGATTCCTCTCCTGGATATAATAAATATATTTTCAGCTGGCCGTTTTTCCTGTTATTATTGGCATGAGGCGTATCTCGTGTCAATCAGTGACAGCGGCGGAGCACGGTAAATTTATTCTATCTATTTTTCCGGCAGGCACGGAGGCCCGCCCTAAAAAATTCAAGATCGCGGTGCGCCAATCCAGAAAAATACAGAATATTGAATCATACATGAAATTCCGAGGGGGCAGCAATAAAGATATTGGTCTTTTTGTGAGGCCCGAGCCCCCTCTCCCTCCTGTTACCGTTAAGGAGGAAGAAGGTTTCGGGAAAGGAGAAAGGCAATAAACGAGTTAAGCAGAAGAATGCCCAACGAGTTTTAAATCACACGGCCGGAAACGGGAAACGATGCCGCCTCCGGCCGCGTAAGAGACTTATTATTTCGGCAGATAATCCAGCGCTTTGTCGGCAACACTGGACTTTCTGACCAGCTCATAATGGTCATAACTCCAGAACGTGGCAATATGCGTAGCGCCGGAAATCTGGGAAGCATCCCGGGGGACCGCGCCATCGCTGTCTGTCCAGTAAACCCAGAACAAGGAATTCCATCCGACCTGAAGCTCGCCGCCCCATCCCCAGCAGTCCCAGCCATCGCCGTCGCCGCGGATCGTATAAATCTTGCCACCGTCTGCCATGGGGCCGGGCGCCGGAAAGTTCGGGTTAAAATATCCCTTGGCCCAGCTGGGTTTCAAATTTTCCACCGCTGCATCCGCGCCCACAAAGAAATCGACAAAGTCACCCACATAGGCCAGCGGGGAGCCCTGATGCGGCGTACCCAGGGTAACCAGGCCGGCCACGGTATTGGGGTTGTCATAAATGTATTGACGAGCCACCAGCCCCCCCATGCTGTGGGCGATAATTTTGAATTTATCATCAAGGCCGCGGTACTGTTGAAGCATTTGAATTTTGGTGCGCATTAACTGGGACTGGCGGGCCACCGAATCATCCCCTGCGCTGTAATCATTCGGACCGGAGCAATTAAGTTTTCGGCCGTTGATCCAGCGGCTCCAGAGCTGGGTGGAGTCATTGGTATAAATCGCGTAGACGTTTCCGGAGCCATAGCGCTCCAGGCATTCATTTAAAAAGCTGTCGCTCCAGTGATGCTTGTTGGTCAGGCCATGGACCAACACCAGGTCATAAGCCGCGGCCGAGGCGGCCAGCATGCCGGAAAAAATTATCCCGGCCAGAAGCAGTAAAACGAACCGTTTAACATTTAATTTCATCTGTTCCCCCCTGTGCTTGAAAGGTTTGTTCATCCTGAACTTAAACGCCAGGGCCCCCATGGCCGCAGGCTGCATTGATAAACTAAGATTGATTAAAAAAACAGCGTTTATTATTCTATACCCCGATATTTGAATTCCCGTCAATCAGGGGAACCCTGAAATTTAGCCTCGAAATCCCCTATGGAGAAAGTTTTCGGGCAGGCATGACGGAATTTCGCAGGGTCGGCCACCGTGCCTCCCGTCCATGTGAACAACCCCATAGTTATGGGATTTAACACCAGAACAAATTTACCCTGTTTTACGAAGCCATCAAACTTGACCGCGCTATTTGGATGCTGCTAAAAAAAATATCGATACGGGTAAAATTATAACAATTTTTCAAAGGGCAGGCTTCAGGTATGTCGCGTAAAACAATCCTAACCGTTTTATCCCTTGCCGGTGTGTTCATTATCGGACTCATCATTTACCCCTGGTCCGGCGGCCATGAAAATTTACCGGCAACGGCATCCGCTCCTGCCCCGACAGCCGAGTCCGGCAGCTATGGAAGGTCAAAACCCCAACAATCTCCCGCGCCGAAAACTGTTAAAACAGCAGAAACTAATGAGAAACCGGCTCATAAAACCGGGGCGGTCAAACCCATGGGCCCGCCGCCAGCGCATCTTGAATTTATCGGCACTGTCAAAAAAGAAGCGGAAAACCCCTGCGCTGTCATCCGGAACAAGGCCGAAGAGATCGAGGATATTTACTGTATAGAAGATACCATTGACAACGGCCGCATCATCCGCATTGAAAGAAACGGGGTTTTAGTGGAGAAAGAGAAAGAAAAATACGTTCTGCCCCGGGCCGGATTCAACTCCAAAACACCCGAAGATACCCTGCCCCCGGGACATGACCTGCCCCCGACGGATTTTTCCCGACCCAATATCGACCAGATCGAAAAGGGGTGGGAAGCTGTCCAGACATTAATGCGGCAGATCGAATTAAATGAACACACATCCGACGGAGAGGCCGGCGGTGTGGTGGTCCGGGCTGTGAAATCCGGATCCGTGTTTGACAAGGCGGGATTAAAACAAGGCGACATCATCCATTCGATCAACGACAAAAAAATCACCATCGTAGATGACGCCATGGAAATCTATGAAACATTCCGCACTGCATCCTCGGTGCACATCAAAGTCACCCGAAACGGGGCGCCTGTTGATCTGAGCTTCCAGCCCTGAGTCAATGTCATTAACTTTAGCCTTCCGCCGCTGTCATTCCGAGAAGCGACAGCGACGAGGAATCTGAAAATATCATATAATCATAAGATTTCTCGCTGGCGCTCAATAAATGACAACTGATCCAATTTTCAATCTTAAGTTAACGGCATTGGGCCCTGAGCTGCTTCTTTGATAAAAACACGTTTAACGAAACCATTCAGGCATCGGAGATAAGGTATGTCTAAGGCCGCCTCTGCTTCATTCCGGCACCGCTACTGAACGCCAGGCACACCGCCAGACCTCGGCCTCACAATCGGGCAGCGGTTTTTCAAGTACCCCGTCCAGCCGAAGATGAATAAGCCGGATCGCCCCGCCAAAAATCACCGCAGATGCAATGACCGGGTCCTGCGATTTTATTTCGCCCGCCGTCATGGCTTCGCCAACCATATCCTGTATCAACTCAAAGGGCTTTGACGAGCAGATCGGCTTTTCGCCGGGCATAAACTCCCGGTGCCGGGCATATAGGATGTAATTCATGGCCGCCGGCCGGGTTTCCGCCATCTCGAACAAATAGGCGATAAAGACCCGCCCCCGCTGATGCAGTCCTTTATTTCGCTCCCTGATTTTGGCAACGGCCTCGGTCATCTGCCCGACCAGATCATCGTATAAGGCCCTGGCAATGCCTTCCTTGTTTCCAAAATGATGATAAATCGAGCCGATGCTGATATCCGCGGCCCGCTGGATATCATGCACCGAGGTGTTGAAATAGCCTTTGCGGGTAAACAAATCCAGGGCGGTGTCCAAAATCCGCCGCTGCCTGTCGTTTGCTGCGGCGTTCTGCAATTTGATTATAGCCCCCTATTTCACAAATGCCGGCATAAACGGGTAGAGCTTGCATGCCACACAAAACCCGAAGGCCGCCTCAAGAAAGGCAAAAAACCCAAGCATGGAGGCGAAGGCAACGCTCGCCCCAGTCACTCCCGGAAAATAAAACAGTGCAATTATGCCGCAGAAAATAAATTATTGTATCAGCGTATAATCCCACCGGATACAGGCAGGCATGCCGCCTGTGAACCAGCGCCGGATTTCCGGGACCGCTTTCCATTAGAACGAACGTTCATTCTAATATTATGAGAATCTCGCGCTTGTCAATGCAAAAAATTCCGCCCGCACCCAAAAGCGGTGGGCATATCCGGGAATTTTTCAGGCGATAAAAACCTGGACCGGCGGCCTTTTCCTGGAAACCAATCAATTCAGCATCCTTTCCTGGAAAAATGGCCTTTCCTCACCCCAACTTTAGCCTTCCGCCGCTATCATTCCGAGAAGCGACAGCGACGAGGAATCTGAAAATATCATATAATTATAAGATTTCTCGCTGTCAGACGGTGATACCGGATTTCCCCGGTTCTCCATGTTGATATTTAATGCAATATAAGTATATTATCCGGCCCGTCACCCGCCGCCAACCGGATTCAGATGTGGACATCGGCGTACTTCCTGCCTCAATCAACGAATGGCAACCTGAAAAAAAAGTGGATCTGGCAATTGAACTCGAAGATTTATTTGAAGTGTCCCGGGTTGACCTGGTGTTTCTTCCCGAGGCTGACCCGTTTGTCGCCGTGGATATCATACGCGGGGAACTGCTGTTTACATGTGATCCTGACCAGCAGGCCAGATACGAGCTGTTTGTGCTGAGAAGGGCCGGCGATCTGCTTCCGTTCAAGAAATCCAGAACCCGCATGATCCTGGAAGAGGGCGGAAAATGACACCGACCCATATCCGCAGCGATGTCGTCGCCGAACGCGCCGCCTGGATTCGCGATATGACCGGTGCCATACAAAACATTTCCCGCATAGAGCTTTGGGCGCTGTATTTCCGTCAGAAAACACATAATCTGTTCTATCCCGTATGCTCTCTCCGAATGGCCTGTATTACATTCTCAAGCTGCTGCAGAAAACGGGATCGATCGCGCTTCTGCAAAGGCGCCGGGCCGGGTGTCATCTCCCCGGTGCTCCGAATCTCGGCCATCAGGTCCCGGCCCGCGACAGCCGAACCAATGTTGTCTTACGTAAACGGCTTGCCTGTGGGGGCAATGACGCGTGCGCCCTTTTTGATACAGCGGCCGGCCAGCAGAATATCGGCGGTGACCACAATATCACCCGCCTCCGCCTGATCCGCGATCCAGTCATCTGCCGCATCAGGGCCCTCAGCCACAACCTTCAAAGCCACCCTTCCTTCTTTTGGCACGCGCATCCGGGAATTGGCCACCAGCGTGACCTCCAGCCGGTAGCGGTCCGCAACCCGGTATACTTCGGATTTCACCGGACAGGCATCAGCGTCTACAAATATGTTTAGCAAATCGGATTCCTCATTCCTTTGGCAGGCAGGCCGTGTCCACAAAAAGCTTTTCCGAACATGCCCGGGAGCTTTTAACACCGCCGCCATCTTCATCGTTCAAAATGAAGCAGCAGCCAATACTCAAACTTCGGATTGCTGATAGGATTGCACACCCCTCCTTTGAAAATCTGAAAGGATTGTACACCCCTCCTTTGAAAAAGGAGGGATTGGGAGGATTTAAAAAATATTTTCCTCATTCCTTCTGATCAGCATGTTTCCCCGCCCCCTTCCACCGATCAAGCACATCCCGCACCTGATCCTCGACTTCCATGCGGGCGGAATGTCGATCAAACCCCTTCAAGAGCAGCTCATCATACGGCGTTTCTTCGTGGCGCACGTGCGCCCTAACCGCCAGCCGGACAGCCTCTTCATCAAATTCTTTTGCCGCAGCCGAACGGCCCACCCGGCCGCTATGCTTGCGGCAGGCATGCTCGGCCACCGCCATAGCCGTCTTTTTCGGACACTTGGGATACAACTCCCCTATCCGCCCGGCAAACTTTTTGACATATTCGCGATCAAGATTTTCCCGCCGCTCCGCCTCACGCTGTCGGCGGCTTTCCCGCAAGTCTTCATCCGCCAGACACTCGGTTTCCGCCCGATCCAGCGCCGGCTCTTCAACAATAAGCCCCTGGCGTTCATAGCGCTTCCTGGCCCTGCTCCACTTGAGAACCACTGCCGACAACTTTGAATGCTTCTTGGCACGGCGCGTCAATGCCGCATCCCCGGAAGGCAGGAACACCAAATGATCCATATCCGCACAGGAAAGGCAAAGCGCGCCCTTATCCTTTTCCAGCGTAATCCATGCCTTTCGTCCCAGTTCCTCGCCGCATTCGTCGCACACTGATTCGCGGTTTGAAATAAAAACCTTCAGATCATCTGTTTTAGCCATCTTATAACCCCATCCTCAAAAACCATTTCAAAGCCATTCCGCCTTATAAAAGCCATGAATTAAAGGATTCTGCACTGAAATACCCCTGATATTAAAGGATTCCGAACCGTTATACAAAACATAACCCGGTTTGCACGGTCCCTTGGCAGCACTGCAAAACTGCTCAATCCCCTTTAAAAAATCTCTTGCGAAAGTCTCGGCTGATTTAATTTCAATCGGAACCAGATGGCGCTGATGCTTTATGATCAGATCCACTTCATTTCCGTTCGTATCCCGGTAAAAATACATCTGCGGTCTTTTTCCGGCATTGTATAAGGCTTTCAGCGCTTCAAGGATAATGAGGTTTTCGTAAAGTCCGCCCCGCAGGGGGTCCCGCTTGGCCTGGTCCGGGGTTTCAATACCCAGGAGATGGGCCACCAGGCCGGTATCTGTAAAATAAAGTTTGGGAGACTTTATGACCCGCTTGTTAATGTTTTCATAAAAGGGCTGGAGTTCAAACACCACAAACGACGCTTTTAAAACGCTGATCCAGTTTTTAACGGTTGTTCCCGATACCCCGATATCATTGCCAAGCGATGTATAATTCAGCACCTGACCGACCCGGCCGGCGAGCAGCACCAAAAACCGTTGGAACAGTTCAAGATCTTTTACATTAATAAGTGTTCTGACATCGCGCTCAACATAGGTCTGAATATATCCGTTATAGAATCTCCCGGGCGTCAGACCCTCCTCATGGAGTCTCGGATAAGAACCCTTTACAATAATCTCATAAGCATCCCATTGAGATTTGTAATTGCGAAGTTCCGACAAAGAAAAAGGCAGCAGGGTCAATAAAGCCGTCCGTCCTGCCAGTGTCTGGCTGACAGCCTGATGGACATCCGGCTGATGACTGCCTGTCAGAATAAACATGCCATTGTGCTTCTTCTGATCAACAATGCCCTGAATATAAGAAAGCAATACCGGCAAACGCTGGACTTCGTCGAGAACCGCTCCCGCCGGCACATCATTTAAAAATCCCCTGGGATCTTCTTCCGCAGCCAGGCGGATATCCGGATTTTCAAGTGAGAAATACGGCTTGTCGGGGAATACCATTTGGACCAGGGTGGTTTTTCCTGACTGGCGGGGCCCGAAAACAGTGACAACCGGGTATTCTTTAGCGGATTCGATTAATTCCTGGCTAATATCTCGCTTTATCATGACTTGACCATATCATAGTCTATGAAAATCTCAAGTTGAATTTAAAATTTTCATAAACTTACTTGCCAGGCTCTCTCCGAATGGCCTGTATCACATTCTCAAGCTGCTGCAGAAAACGGGATCGATCGCGCTTCTGCAAAGGCGGCGGGCCGGGTGTCATCTCCCCGGTGCTCCGAATCTCGGCCATCAGGTCCCGGCCTGCGACAGCCGAACCTATGTTGTCTTCCGTAAACGGCTTGCCTGTGGGGGCAATGACGCGTGCGCCCTTTTTGATGCAGCGGCCGGCCAGCAGAATATCGGCAGTGACCACAATATCACCCGCCTCCGCCTGATCCGCGATCCAGTCATCTGCCGCATCAGGGCCCTCAGCCACAATCTTCAAAGCCACCCTTCCTTCTTTTGGCACGCGCATCCGGGAATTGGCCACCAGCGTGACCTCCAGGCGGTACCGGTCCGCAACCCGGTATACTTCGGATTTCACCGGACAGGCATCAGCATCTACAAAAATGTTTAACAAATCGTATCCCTCATTCCTTTGGCAGGCAGGCCGTGTCCACAAAAAGCTTTTCCACCAGCAGATAAACCGTGGAGCCTTTTTGTTTCGGCCATTTCTTACATGGCGGCTGGTCCTTTTCTTTTGCCCGGCGAATCGCATCCGGTATTTTAGGGTAAAGCTTGTGAACCGCCAGGTTGCCATTTAATCCAGTACGGGTTTACGTCGTCTAAATGGACGGCGTTTTTTCGTCATCAGCTAGCATCTCCTTGGGCTTTGTCCGTGAAACGCTGATTTGACAGATCGGACAACAATATACGGGGAATACCGCCAATCCGCCCCTGGAGATAACTCTTCCGGATGTCCTTATCCGAACGGATATCCTTGTAATCGCTAAAAGCAATAAGGCTTGCACATCCCATGGGATCGCGCTCAGTCACCCACATTTCATCCCGGCGGAAAATTTTTTGATCCATCAGCAGCACGTCATGCGTTGTAAACAGCAGCTGTGCGCGGGAATCCGGATCTACTGAATCCAGACACCCATTCAACAGGGATTGAGAGAGAAGCGTGTGCAGGCTGCGATCCAGCTCATCAATGGCATAGACCCTGTCCGTTCCGCCGATTAAATCCAGAAATGCGGGCAGCAGGTCAATGGCGCGCCGGGTGCCATCGGATTCATGGGTAATTTCAAACCGGATTTCTTCGCCCTGGGTGTTGCTGTGGTAACTGACCAGTTTGCGGGCTTTTATCCGCCCATCCTTTTTGGTAATCAGAAAACGGTCCTGATCCGGCTCGATTCTGAAGTCCACCCGTTCTCCTTCAGACAAATCGCCCATTAACTGCTGCTGAAGCTTTTCCGGCATGGGCAGGTTTTCCAGTTCAATGTACTCGTCACCCAAACGGGCAATGCCCGTATCCAACTGGCTCAATGTTTTGCTCATCTGCTGGCTCAAAGGATGATCTTTTTGAAGGACGATTTCGAGTGGCCCAAAGCGGCTGTCCGGTGCGATCAATACCAGCTTGTCCCGAAACCACTTATAGATCGGCTTGAAGGTCTCAACCTTCTGATGGACGGCATTGGTTAAAAACAATTGATTATCCCGGGTGCCCTGAAAGGCAAATTGCAGGAACTGCTTTTTCTTTAGCTCCGGGGCAAACCGGATTTGATCCCCTTGCCGGTGGTATAATTCTTTTTCCGTGGTCTTGCGGATTTCAACCAGCCATTCTTCAACCACCTTTTCACTGGTCACCTTGAATCCGAATTCATAGCAGCGGTTCTCGGTGAACAATTCAAAAGAAAGCCGGGTCGGGGCTTTCAGGCAGGCCGGATCCAGACGGAAAGGTTCCACCGGAATATGCGACTCCGGCTGGGTCCCCCGGACAATCAAGTTTTTGGCAAAGCTTAAGGCCTTGAGCAGATTGGTTTTGCCGGACGCATTACCGCCGTAGATGGCTGCGACAGGCAGCAGACTCATTTTATATTCATTGATCCGGGGCACCCGGGTTGCGTGCTGCTTTTCACGGCTTGCCACCATGGAGAACGTGGAGCGCTCTTTAAATGACAGCCAGTTTTCTAAGGTAAATGATATTAACATGATACCCTCCGAGAAAAAATCGCTCAATTACGTTTTTATTTTATATTTAACACGTAAAATAATCTTTTCAAGAGATTTTTTCTCTCAAAAAAGAGGCCATTGGGAAACATTTGGAAGGTTGGTGAAAAGATCTCGAAACGGGTTTGACCTTTGTTTCAGCACCTCTTGCCAAGACCGAAAGCATTTGCAGATCAATATTTTCAGGGGATAAAAATTTGGACCGCCGGTCTTTTCCTGAAAACCGATAAATTCAGCACCCCATCCTGGAAAAACGGCCATTTCTTACCCCTCCTTTGAAAAGAAGGGTCTGGGAGGATTGTACACCCCTCCTTTGGAAAAGGAGGGATTGGGAGGATTTAAAAAATATTTTCCTCATTCCTTCTGATCAGCATGTTTCACCGCCCCTTCCACCGATCAAGCACATCCCGCACCTGATCCTCGACCTCCATGCGGGCGGAAAGTCGATCAAACCCCTTCAAGAGCAGCTCATCATACGGCGTTTCTTCGTGGCGCACGTGCGCCCTCACCGCCAGCCGCACGGCTTCTTCGTCAAATTCTTTTGCCGCAGCCGAACGGCCCACCCGGCCGCTATGCTTGCGACAGGCATGCTCGGCCACCGCCATAGCCGTCTTTTTCGGACACTTGGGATACAACTCCCCTATCCGCCCGGCAAACTTTTTGACATATTCGCGATCAAGATTTTCCCGCCGCTCCGCCTCACGCTGTCGGCGGCTTTCCCGCAATTCTTCATCGGCCAGACACTCGGTTTCCGCCCGATCCAGCGCCGGCTCTTCAACAATAAGCCCCTGGCGTTCATAGCGCTTCCTGGCCCTGCTCCACTTGAGAACCACTGCCGACAACTTTGAATGCTTCTTGGCACGGCGCGTCAATGCCGCATCCCCGGAAGGCAGGAACACCAAATGATCCATATCCGCACAGGAAAGGCAAAGCGCGCCCTTATCCTTATCCAGAGTAATCCATGCCTTTCGACCCAGCTCCTCCCCGCATTCATCGCACGTTGATTCGCGGTTTGAAATAAAAACCTTCAGATCTTCTGTTTTTGCCATTTTGCTTCCTAATCCTAAAGACTTTCTCATGGTTTGTATGCGGATAGCAATTGAACCAAAATAGTTTATGAAAATCTCAAGTATAATTTGAGATTTTCATAAACTATTTTACTTCCCGTAAAATTTAACGGCGGTCTTTGAGAAATTAAAAGTTGCAATGATTGGATATCAACTATTATTAAATCTTGATTTAATAAATTCGGTTGCTTCATCTATAGCAAACTCTTGCGAAGAATTGCCGCTTCGGGCATAAAATTTTTTGATTTTTTTGCCATGCCTGTCAGTTTCTTCTATGAATTGCGGCTTTTCACCTTTTTTTATTTCAATTTTACAGATTTCTTCATCATCGAGTACATAAAAACCAATATTTATATTATTTGTGGCAAATACCTTTCCAAATGTTTTGTTTATAAGGTTTCTCAGATGCAATTCAAATTTATCTTTGTTTCCATTTAATGAATTAAAATCCGGTTGTAGCCCCAATAACTCCCCATCATCTTTCACGCCTATTAAAAGCGTGCCACCGTCTGAATTGCTGAATGCCGCAAGGGTTTTTAAAACTACCTGCTCAAGCTCTGAGTTGACTTTGCCTTGCCTATAGTCCCAACGCAAAGACGATTTAAATTCAAGTTCATTACTTTCGCCCTCTGATATGAGTTCTTCAACGGACATCTCCATTTCGGTTTCTTGGGTTTCGGTAATTGCTTGAAGAAAAGCATTCAACTCATCTGCCAGCATGCGCCGCCTTGCCTCTAAAAAGTCTCTAAATCTATCAATTTTCCACAGATTTTTGTCCATTGGTATGCATTGACGGCGAAGTGCATCCGGAAACCTGTTTTCAACCCATGCCAGATAGTCCTCCGGCATTAAATTGGATTTTGTGCGATTTGCAACTTGCGTAAGTATGGCCCGATTGGTAATTTCCTGCATAAGCGAATAATGAATACGATTTTTCGGATTATAGCCATTATCCTTCAACACCGAATAAGGAAAGATATGATCCCATTCCAGCATATATTTTTCACCCATATTCCGACGGATTCCAATGCCTGTTGAAAAACAAACCGCATTTTGACTTTTAAAATACCACCGCATTAGAGCATATAACGGATGTCTGATATCACGACCGACAAATTCATCCGAGGTTATTTCAAGAGAACGTTCAAGCTTAATAATATTCAGGAGATCATCAAACGGTTGCTCTGATTTAACGACAATACCGACATCCTTGTCCAATTTCTGGGGTAGCTGGCTTACATATCGCTGCCGAATTTGAGAATAATAGAACCACTTTTTGATTTTTTGGATTTCTTCACCTGTAAGATGATTTTTGCCTTTATTGAAAGTATAGACAATAATCGGCACCAAGGCATAAACGGAATTTATCTCCTTTGTATGATCGATAAAAAAATGCTGTCGCAATATGTTAATCAAATAATCAAGGGTCTGGGATTCTAGTTGATCCCAAGCATTAATTAACCGCTCTTTGTTTTCCGGAGAATGCAGTTTGGTCATTTCAGATCCTCCGTGGTGAAGAACCCCCAATAAAACATAGACAATAAAATCCAATGAAAATACAAAACCCTCTTTTTCCATGGAAAACAGTTTAGATTTAAATCTCTCTCTTGCCTTTGGCCAATAACCGGAGATTTGTGCGAGGGCTAATTCTGCATCACTCAGGTTAACCCCGCTGGCATTCACGATGTAAAATATATTAATCGCCTCCCGTATATTGGCGTGCACCGGTATTACCTGTTCAACAAAATCGCGATCGCATATTTTCTCTATGGCTGAGAAATTGTCATATATAAGATCGTCTCTTTCATCTGTAATCGTATCCCCTTTGCTCTTTAGCGCTTTAATAATATGTCGATATTTTATATTTCCTAAAAATATTTCGGTTAATTCTGCCCATAACGGATTGTTCTGCATCTTTTTAATTTTATAATACTCCAGCTCAAGCGTTTCCAAATTTACATAGAGTTTCCTGGGATCATTTTTAATTTCTTCCTTGGTGTAATAAGGCGGAATTTTCCCACGAATCAGCATATAAAGGGTAGTGATGCGCTGTTGCCCGTCAAGTATCAGCTTAACTGATCCCATCCGCTCATCATACTTAACATTTCCCTTAAGCTCCGGCGGATTCGTTGTTTCCCATGTCAGCATGGTTCCTGTAGGATACTCCTTAATGAGCGATGACATCAATTTCTTGGCATCGTCTTTTCGCCAAACGTATTCCCGTTGAAAAGCTGGCACGAAAAGCTGATTGTCATCTATTTTGTCCAATATTTGATAAATTTGCATGCTTAAAAATCCTTCGTTAATTTAATAACTTATCAATATCGAAAAAGGTCATTTTGACATAGAGCTCAACATCATTAGCAAATTGCACTTGTGCGACCTTTTCAAATAAATTCAGATGGTTTTTGTTCGACCCGGTTATGTTAATAATGGTGCGTATTATTTTGGATCAATTGACATATGCGCTATTCGTTGATGAAGCGGTTACTTGCTCGGCAATGGCATTGAATAAGGTATCGGCTTGAGAGGAGGAATTTTCTAAATAAGCCTCCATTTGGTCGCATAGGTTCATTAGATGATTGGCTTTCAGAATAATTCTTTTCTGCTCTTCTATCGGTGGTAAAGGAAAAGGGTTTTGTGAGAAATAATCCTTAGGGACTCGTTTTTGTCCTGCTGAGCCTGTCATCTTAGGAATACCCTCTTCAATAAATTTAGGTGATTTCAAGTATAGCAAGACATATTCTGGGACAATTGTGTTACCAATTCGGCGGAATACGTGCAGCTCAGTTGTTCCGGCACCTATCCCGTTTTCAAGGCCTTTCATGACTGCTGATTTACCGTTCTGAAAGCATGGCGTTATTTTGGCAAGTACCACGTCATTTTCCGCAAAGTGCGTGTAACCAGATTTAATTTCGCCCCACGTTCTTTTTTCAGTTATAATGGTTTCCCCATATTTTGAAGGAATTAATGTCATAGGGACAAAGGATACAGGGGATTTATCATCAGAGCTATTTCTTGGATTGATAAGGCCGACTGTGCCCAATCTTGTCCACGCCCAGCCCTCCGGCAATTCATAAGGCACCTCATTCGGCTCAACAGGCGTCAGGGATTTGGGCTTTTTGATTTTGCCTTCTTTGATCAGGCGGTCTTTTTCGGCTTTGATGCGTTTTAAGAGTTCTGATGAGGGTTCGTCGCTGGGGTCCTGGGGGATGAGCTTGCCGGAGACGGCAAGCTGCAGAATGGCTTGTCGCAGTTTTTGGACGTTTTCCGGGTTATCATAGAGGAGATCAAAATTATTTGCGATCAGGTGCCAGTGCTTGTCAAACTCATCGGCTGATCTGGCTCCAAGAAGGTGATCGATGGCGGTGGCGTTCAGTGTTACCCGGTGTTTTAGTGTTTTCTCTTTTTCTGCCTCCATTTGGTCGCATAGGGTCATGAGTTGGTCGACTTTTTCAACAATTCGCTCTTGTTCTTTAATGGGAGGAAGTGGCGTAAAGGTATTATTTATTTGTTTTGTACTCAAATTTTGTATAGCGCTTCCCGCCGAGATCCTTAAGTTTTCTTTAATTCTTGTATTTAAATAAAAATACAGAAATTCTTTGTTAATCAAGATGGTGTCAAATTTTCCAACACGTTGATTTAAGATCAAAATTTCATCAGTTCTATTGAGACCAAGCTTACCTGTTGTTGCCCCTGACATTGCAATTAATAGGTCATTTTTCTGAACAAAAAGATTTGGATCTAATGAATCCGCTAACTCAAAGGAGACATATTTCATATTATGTTTTGAAATTTGACCATTAGATATATCTCCAATTCTTACAATGCCAACCCCTTCATTCTGATAATCAGCGCTTTTAAATGCATAACCATTAATAAATGTTTGGATTTCACCCAAACGAACCCACTCCCACCCTACTGGCAACTCATACGGCACTTCATCCGGATCAACCGGCGGAAGCGGCTTGCTCTTCTTTATTTTGCCTTCCTTTGCCAGCCGCTCTTTTTCTGCTGAAATCCGCTTGAGCAGTTCTGATGCGTGTTCATCATTGGGGTCCTGGGGTACAAGTTTGCCCTGCACGGCCAGCTGCAGGATCATCTCCCGCATTTTGGGGATGCCGTCAGAGGCTTCGGTGACCAGGTTGAAGTTGTCAAACAGCAGATCCGGCCGCATCAGGACGCCCTCCCCAGGCAGGCCATGAGTTCTTGTTTCAGATTGTTTCGGGTATCGGCAATATCGGCGAGCATCTGTTTATACTCGGCCAGCAGTTTTTCCGGGTCGCCGTTGTCTTGTTTTTTTGTATAAGGGTTTTTGATGTCCAGGTTGTAATTGCTGGCCTTTACCTGCTCGGCTGAGACCTTCCAGGCGTATGGAGTTTCCTCCCGGTTTTCCCACCACTGTTTTTCAAGGTCGAACTCCTCAATCCGGATCGGTTTGGTCTTGTTGTAGGATTTAACACCCGGCGGATAGGGGTGCTCGAAATACCAGATATCGGTTGTCTTTTGGCCCTTGGTAAAAAACAGCAGGTTGGTCTTGATGCCGGTATAGGGGTTGAACACGCCGTTTGGCAGCCGGACAATGGTGTGGAGGTTGCATTCGGAGAGGAGCTTTTCCTTGATCCGGGTTTTCACGCCTTCACCGAAAAGGGTGCCGTCCGGCAGGACGATGCCGGCCCGGCCGCCCTCTTTTAAAAGATGCATGAGCAACACCAGGAAAAGATCCGCTGTTTCCCGGGTCTGGAATTTTTTGGGGAAGTTGGCTTCAATCCCGTCTTCCTCCATGCCGCCGAAGGGCGGATTGGTGACCACCACATCGACCCGCTCCTTTTTTGAATAATCCTTTAGCGGCCGGGCCAGGGTGTTATCATGCCGGATCTGCACCGGCACATCAATGCCGTGAAGCAGCATGTTGGTGGTGCACAACAGGTGCGGCAGGGGTTTTTTTTCAACCCCGTAAATGGAATTCTGCAGCCGGATTTCATCATCCACGGTGCTGACATCGTGTTTCCGCATATGTTCGATGGCGCAGGTGAGAAACCCGCCGGTGCCGCAGGCCGGGTCCAATACGGTTTTACCGAGTTTGGGGTCAGTCATATCCACCATAAACTGGGTGACCGCCCGCGGTGTATAGTATTCGCCGGCATTGCCCGCGCTTTGGAGATCTTTTAAAATCTGCTCGTAAATATCGCCGAACAGGTGCCGGTCCTCTGAGCGGTTGAAGTCGATCTCATTTAATTTGTTGATCACCTGCCGCATCAGGGTGCCGGATTTCATGTAATTGTAGGCCCCTTGAAAAATATCCCGGATCAGGAGGGCCTTCCGGTCCGTCTCCGATGATACGGCGATTTCCTTTAACCCGGGAAAGAGCTGGTTGTTGACAAACTCCTCCAATTCTTCGCCGGTCATGCCTTCCGGATCATGGGCCCAGTTCCGCCAGCGGAGGTGGGCTGGGATGGGGCTTTGGTAATTGTCATCCAGGACTTCCAGCTCCTGTTCCCGGTCATCAAATATTTTTAAAAAAATCATCCAGACCATCTGGCTGATCCGCTGTGCGTCGCCGTCAACGCCCACGTCTTTTCGCATGATATCTTGTATGGCTTTAATGGTGGTGCTGATGTTCATATGTTTGCGCTCTTTCAGGTAAAGTGACATTATGCGGCGCTGTAGATTTCCTCTTCCAGCTCCCGGACTGCATTTATGTATTTATCGCGGCCGCCGAAGCTTTGGATGATCTCAACCGGCGTGCCAAGCTCATTTATGGGTTTCAACCGCAGGACGTTCATGTCTTCAATGTTTTCTATGCCTTCATCCGCGTATTTTTGAATTAATGCCTCAAGGACTTTGCCCGCCTTCTCGCCGTACTTGGTGAAATAATTATTTTTGCGCACATTCTCGGCGCGTTCCCGCCGGGTCAGGGGCGGCTGGTCATAGACAACATGGCAGATCAAATCAAACGGATCATAGTCTTTACCCACGGCCTCTGTCAAAGGCGTAAACAAAACGCCTTCTTCCTCAAGCTCTTCAATCACCGCCTTTTTTCGCTCAGCAGCAGACCAGCGTTTCAGAAACTCGGCCATTGAGGCATAATCTTTTTTAACCGTCTTTTTGGTGTAATCCTTGATGGATTCGGTTACCAGCTTGCCGTCTTTTCCGTAATACTGAATGCGCTCGGCAACGATATTGACTTCAACATCATGGACAAAATATTTCATCCGGCCGGGGGTTGGCTCAGGCGGGTCAATAATGACGCCTTCATCATCGCCGTCTTGCCCGCCCTCGCCCGGCGGCGGATCGGGCGGCACCGGCGGCTCTTCCGGGCCGGGCTCATAAATTTGCACCGGCTCGCCGTCAAACTGGGGGTCGGCAAAAAGCTCGGTGGCTTTTTTAAAATCCATGATTGAAAAAAAGTACTTGCCGTAATCTTCGTGTATGCGGGTGCCCCGGCCGATGATCTGCTTGAACTCGGTCATGGAATTAATCACCCGGTCAAGGGCGATCAGCTTGCAGGTCTGCACGTCCACGCCGGTGGACAGCAGGCGGGAAGTGGTGGCGATCACCGGATAGTCGCTGTCCGGCATGATAAAATTGTCCAGCTCAAGCTTTCCTTCCTGACTGTCACCGGTGATTCGCATAATGTATTTATTGTTGGCACCTGCCAGGTCCGGGTTTTCATTTACAAGGGCCTGGCGCATCCGCTCGGCATGGTCAATGTCTTCACAGAATACGATGGTCTTGGCCCAGCGGTCTATAGCTTTCAAAAATTCGGAAACCTTTTTCGCCACGAGCAGGGTGCGCTTTTCCAAGACAAGCTGCTTATCATAATCCTTCTGGTTATAAATCCGGTCTTCAATCTCCTGGCCGTATTTGTCGCATTTGCCGCTTTCCGGCCGCCAGCCGGTCAGGTCTCTATCCAGATCGATCCGAATGACTTTGTAGGGCGCCAGGAATCCATCATTAATGCCTTGCTTCAGGGAATAGACATAAACGGGTTCGCCGAAATAATGGATGTTTGAGACATACTTGGTTTCTTTGGGTGTTGCGGTCATGCCGATCTGGGTGGCGGAAGAAAAATATTCAAGGATTTCCCGCCATGCGGAATCTTCTGCCGCGCTGCCGCGGTGGCATTCGTCGATAATCACCAAATCAAAAAAATCGCGGGAAAAATCCTTATAAATATTCTGGAAGTCCTCGGTGCCGCTAACCGCTTGATAAAGCGCCAGGTAAATCTCATAAGACTTGTCCACCTGCCGGTTTTTGATCTTGGTCATGGCCGAGCCGAATGGTTTAAAATCATTGACCATGGTTTGATCCACCAGGATATTGCGATCCGCCAGAAATAAAATCCGCTTTTTGGCCCGGGCCTTCCACAACCGCCAGATAATCTGAAAGGCGGTGAAGGTTTTACCGGTGCCGGTGGCCATGACCAAAAGAATCCGGTTCTGCCCCCTGGCAATGGCTTCGATGGTTCGGTTAATGGCGATACGTTGATAATAGCGCGGGGTTTTTCGGGTAACATCCGTATAATAGTCCTGCTTAACAATTGAGAGGTCGGTATGTTCGATATCTTTATATGCACAATACCGCTGCCACAAGACACCAGGCGAAGGAAATCCCGAAAGTGTCAGCTCGGTTTCTGTTTGGTCGCCGGTGCTGCTCCGGTCATGAAATAAAAAGCCGTCTCCGTTTGAGCTGAATACAAAAGGCACATCCAATATGTCGGCATAATCCAGGGCCTGCTGCATGCCTGAACCGACGGCGTGATTGTTATCCTTTGCCTCAATGACAGCCACCGGGATATTTGGTTTATAATAAAGAATGTAATCCGCCCGTTTGGCTTTGCCTCTGGCCGCCACCTGCCCTTTTACAATCACCCGGCCGTTGGTAAAGGTCACTTCCTCGCGGATCTGGGTATGCAAATCCCAGCCTGCTTCCTGCAGCGCCGGCGTAATGTATTTGCTGCAGATAACCCTTTCGCTCAAAGACTTTTTATTCATGCCGGATCCATTGGTTTATAGTCAAAAGTCATAGTCATTGGGCCATAAAAATATTATTCCGGTGATATGCCAAATTCTTCTGACCCGGCCAGAATGCTTGGCCTTCCGGTTTAAAAATGACCCTGTCAGATAATGTAAATATGTGGCCGGGATAATTATTTTCAGTGGCCACCCGCTTTGAAACCAGCACCTCGTAATCGCTGCCCACACTCATCAGGCCCTCATCAAACGACCAATGGCAGAGGCGGCATAGGGACATGCCGTTTGTCGGGCGGTCATCATGGGATTCGCTCCATGGTTTAATGTGGGCCGCCTCGACCACGGTGTGGCCTTCGGGGGTGAGCATCCGGATGCCGCATAGAGCGCACCGATGTTCATACAGCCTGACAATGGCCTTTCTAAATCCTTGATCCCGGATTTTTATGTTCCGGGTAATTTCATCCTCGGTTTTGAATGAACTTTGCTCTTCAGAAACCTTTAAAAGTTCCTGGCTGTATTCATAGGATTTAATATTTACTTCGCCGCATTCTAAAACTGCCGGCCGAATTGCTTCTGAGAAATAATGATTGATGATTGCCGCCCTTAGCTGTTCTCTCGAGGGTGGCTGACTCAAGAGAAAGAACAGCTCATCATCCAGCCTTGCCCCAATGCAGAGTTGACGGAGCTTTTTCATGGAGGAGATGGATTCAATATTGATTCTGCCGTTAAATTCAGGGTTGGGAATCAGTTGAAGAATTCCGTCATTCTGAAGCCTGGGAAAGGGATAGGCCATATTGCCTTTGGTGCCGACCGGCATGATGGACTGCCAGTAATGATTAAATGTATCCACAAGCTCAAAAACGGGCTCAATAAAATTTTCTGTAATCAAACCCTGAGCAAAGTGATCCATAATTGCAAGCAGGAGAAACGGCTTGTGCGGCGCCTGATGGCAGGTTTGGAAAGACCATTTCTTGCGGTTTTTA
This sequence comes from Desulfobacterales bacterium, assembly GCA_034520365.1. Taxonomy (NCBI): domain Bacteria; kingdom Pseudomonadati; phylum Thermodesulfobacteriota; class Desulfobacteria; order Desulfobacterales; species Desulfobacterales bacterium. Next base: position 893,165 of record JAXHNP010000006.1, on the reverse strand, counting down.
TCGGTCCGCAGGCGGATTAGTTTCAAGCTGAATTTATCAAGTGCAGAATGTTTCATATCCATTCCGTCAATTACACTATCTATTCAACCGCAGTACATACCCCAGCCACACATCCCTTGAATTCATGACCGATTCACTGGTTTGATAGTTTAGCACCGCAAAGCCTGTGCGGTCAAAGATTTGTCTTAAGTCCGCATCCTGCCACAGGTAGAAGGTTCTGCCGGTATCATCGGTTTTGGTGCCCTCGCCTTTTTTGAGCGATATGTAGAAATAGCCCTTTTGAACCAGCGCCAAGCTGATGCTTTTGATTACCTCGGGCAGCCGGGCGTGCGGCACATGCACAAAGGCGCCGGAGGAAAGGACCGCGTCAAATGATAGAATGGAGAAATCATAGGTTTCAAAATCGCCTTCTATAACGTCGCACCGGGCATTTTTGCGGGCCAGGGCGGCAAGGCCGGGGGATTTTTCAAATCCGGTGACGGTGAAGCCCTTGTTTTTAAACCATACGAGGTCGCGGCCGGAGGCGCAGCCGATATCCAGGATGGAGGCGCCGGAAGGAATGGCTTCGAGGACTGGATTCAGGAATGGTGAGGGATCGATGGTGAAGGTGCGCTGGTCATAGGTTTTGTAGTTTGTCTGATAGAAGTCGGGCATGGGGTTTTGTGTGAGCGCAGGTTTTGGTTTTTGGCTGATGTCCCCCCTCACCCAATCCCTCTCCCGCTTTGGCGGGAGAGGGGTAAAGGGAAAGTTGTTGTCGCCACCCCTCATTCGTTCTCTCCTATCAATGGAAGAGGGGTAAAGGGAGAAGATTTCCCAGTGTCTATCCGTAAAAATTTACCTTCTCAGAACCGCCGGTTTTTGTAAAGTGATATGTTATAAAAAAAGATAAATGTCGCACGACTAATTTGTTCTAACCGTAAAGCCCATAACCACGGTCCTGCTAACGGACAGATAGTCGGCACGGTGGCCGACTCTACGACGCATGTCGCCGTAGGCCACCGTGCCTGCCTAAAAAAAGATAGAACGAATTTACCGTGATAAATGCCGGGCAAGGTGTTGAATAAAAATGTAAAAATGCCACATTGTATTACTGATATTTTCTAGGGGATGATTTAAGCCATTTTTACCCTCATCCCGACCTTCTCCCAGAGGGAGAAGGGGCCCAATGGCAACATTCCGGGCTTCTCCAAGCGGGAGAAGGGGTTCAATTGCAACATCCCGGGCTTCTGAGCAGTGGAAGCACCCGGGCTTGCCTTAGAGGGAGAAGGGGCCCAATGGCAACATTCCGGGCTTCTCCAAGAGGGAGAAGGAGAAGAATGGAAGCATCCGGCCGGACCGCTGTTGCGATTACAGAATGCTTTTTCGGCTGTTTTGCAAATAAAGTTTTTGATGTTTATGATATATTAGATATTTATAGTACAAAAGGCCTACAGTGGACTTCACAGGCAAATTGCGACCCTGTCAAACAGCTACGAAAACACGCGTGATGAACAAAAAAACCAATCATAAAAAAAATGGTCCAACAGCCCGGAACGGGGCGCGGGCAAACACTGACGCCCCGATTGATGAACAATTCCGGGAAATCGAGGAATATCTCGACACCCTTATCTATCAGTCGCCTGCAGTTATATGCGCCCACCGGATCGGCGATGATCAATGGGAAATAACCTACGTAAGCGATAATATCGAAGGCGTTCTTGGATTTGACCCGGCCGAGCTTGCGGGCGCTTTCAAGCAATGGCAAAGCTGCGTGCACCCGGATGATATTGACGATCTCATTGAGCGCATGCGCCGGGCCAAACCCCGGGATGATCGGCGGGAATATGAATACCGGTTCAGGGATAAAAACGGCAAATACCACTGGCTTTATGATCAGCAGAAGGTTGTATCCGATGCAGACCAACCAATTGAAATCTTAAGCGCTTTCTGGGATATTACCGAGCGCAAAGAGCTGGAACTGGCCCTGCGGGAGAGCCGGGCGCGCTTTGCCCAGATGGCTGAACAAAACCGGACGGTAATCTGGGAAGTGGATTCAAACGGGCTTTTTACCTATGTCAGCCATGTGGCGGAAACCTTATATGGCTATCCGCCGGAAGAAATCATGGGGCAACGGCATTTCTACGACCTGCATCCCGAGACCGGACGCGAGGCGTTTAAAACATCGGTATTTAAAATCTTTGAGGAAAAAAGATCATTTAAGGACCTGGAACACAAATTCCTGTCCAAAACCGGCGAACTGATATGGATTTCCACCACCGGCTTGCCGGTTTTAAATGATGACGGCACCCTGGCCGGCTATCGCGGCAGCGATACGGATATTACCAGCCGCAAGCGGGCAGAGATTGAGCTTCGGGAGAGCGAGAAGAAATTCCGGGTACTGTCAAATGATCTGCCCGCCCTGATCTGTGAGTTTCTGCCGGACGGCACACTTACCTTTGTTAACAAAGCCTATTGCGAATACTTCGGCATGTCCGCCAGAAAGCTGATCGGCCGTCAGTTTCTGGATTTTCTCCCGCCAGAAAAACGCAAATCCGCAAAAGAAAAATACATGGCATTAACCCCCCGGCAGCCGGTGGCGGTCAGCGAGTTCAAAACCACCCGGCACGACATGCCCCGCTGGCTTGAATGGCGGAACCGGGCGATCTTTGATGAGTCCGGGCAGGCCGTCAAATTCCAGGGGATCGGCCTTGATATCTCCGAACGCAAGGAGCGGGAAAAACAGCTCCGGGAAACCAGCCGGTTTCATGAGGCGGCGGCTGAGCTGGCCACGGCCATCGCCAACATGCGGATTGATTCAATGGACGAAGGCATTCAGCAGTGCCTGGCCATCTTGGGCAATTATCTGTCCGCCCAGCAGGGCTATATATTCAGCAGCGATTTTGAAAACAGCATGTGGACTAAAACCCATGAATGGTGCGATAAGGGCGATCCCTCGCAGACGATACCCTTCCGGCATCTGGCATTTGATACCTTTCCCGGGCTTGTGGAACGGTTTGCCCGCGGGGAAAGAATCGCCTTAGCGAGCCGGGCGGAGCTTCCCGAGACAATGAATTCCGCCTGGGAGCGGCTTTTAAAAAAACAGGTGAAGGCCCTGATTATGCAGCCCATGCTGGTGGACGGGCAGCTGATCGGGTTTCTCGCATTTTTTGATACGGCTGAGGAACGCGTTTTCACGGACACGGACCATGGACTGCTAAGCCTTGCCGCGGACAACTTTGCCGCCACCTTTGCCCGCCAAAAACTGTTTCTGCGGGAGGAAAAGGCCAATCAAGAGCTCAAACGCGCCGTCGAACGGGCCAACAAGCTCGCCACCACCGACGACCTCACCGGTCTATGGAACCGCCGGTATTTTATGGATGCCCTTGCCAGAGAGATTGAGCGCGCCAGGCGATATGGCCACGTGTTTTCACTTTTGACGCTTGATATCGATTATTTCAAGCATATCAATGACACTTTCGGCCATGCAGCTGGGGATATGGTTTTACAGCACATGGCGGAAATTTTGAGAAACAGTCTCCGGCACCCGGATGTTGCTGCCCGGATAGGGGGCGAGGAATTCAGCCTGATTTTGCCGAATACCGGCCTCGACGACGCCCTGACCCTGGCTGAACGGCTGCGATGGAGCATTGAAAAAACCCCCGCCGCATACCAAGACCGGGAAATATTTTATACGGTCAGCATCGGCGCGGCCGCCTACCATCCAAATATTCGCGATAAGGATGAACTGCTGCGCCTGGCGGATAAAGCATTATACCGGGCCAAGGATGAGGGCCGGAACCGGGTGGAAACAGAAAAAAGTTAAACGTGGGCCCACTACTGCCTGGCGGCGGGTGTCCGTTTTGACGGCTTTGCCGGCAGTTTCACCGGCTCCAGAATTTTTGAAAATTTATCCTCCAGCTTGCCAAGCCGATTCTGCATATCGGCTATAATTTCTTCGATGTATTTCCAGCGATTCCCGCCATGTTATGGGCGGCCGGGATGAATAGACGTGAGGGCAGCTTAAAGCTTGCTTCCAAGCCTTTGTTTTAGAAAGATACGCAAACAGCAGGAAATGAATTGGAGAATCTGGCCTAGTTTTATTATAAGACTTTATTCATACGGCGCAAGACCGATTTTAAAAAGCGCTTTATGGCGCTTTTAACTCACTCCGGAGACGCCGGAAAACTTATGGACATCAGCGTGTAACAATGGCAGAGTGAATCTACCAATATGACGGTTTTTAAAAACGTAAAAATCTATCTGCTCCGGCTTCCTCTTTTTACGTATCATTTGCAGATGGCTATTTACAGAATCTGGATGCAGATATGCAGACAAAAACCAAAACCGCAGCTGTCTGTGTGCTGCTGCTTGCCATGGCCGGTCTGGCCGGCCTGATTATGTTTGGTTCAGGGCCGCAAGCGGCGGATTCTGAGCCGAAAATTATACTGGCCCATGACAAGGGCAATCTGCCCGGCTTTCAGCGGAACTTTGAACTCCAGGGGGAAGAGGCAAAACAGGCCATTAACCTGGGCTTTACGCCAATGGCCTACCCCAGCACGGATCTCTACATCCAGCAGATGCATGCCTCACTTCCCACCCGGAACGCGCCGGCGCTTTTCACCTGGTGGACCACTTATCGGGTCAAAAAACTGGTGGAACAGGACCTGGTGGCGGACCTGACCCATCTCTGGGACAAACACGCGGACGATTATCCACGGGCCATCCGCGAGGCCCATACGCTAAACGGCCGGGTATACGGGTTTCCCTACAGCATTGAATACTGGCCGGTCTGGTATAACAAGCCGCTTTTTGATCGATTAAATATCAGGCAGCCAGAAACCTGGGAGGACTTTATCCGCGCCTGCCAGGTATTAAAAGCCAACGGCATCCCGCCCATCCTCTCCTCCCTGCAGTTTGAATGGTATGCCTTTGTATGGTTTCAAGCGCTGGTAATCGGCGAGAACCCGGATTTTTACAAAAAATTGTGCCGCGGGCAGGCCGGGTATTCGGATGCGCCGGCCCTAAAAGCCATGCTGCTCTGGCAGGACATGATCAAGCAGGGATATTTTACCGACCCCTCCGCCCATATGTTTTCCAATGCCGGCCATTTATGGAACAATGAGAAATTCGGGATGGTGCTTTGCGGCACCTGGTACTATTCCACGGTCCTGCTGGAGCAGGGCGTTGATCCGGAAAATATCGGGGTCTTCATTCTCCCCTCCCACAACCCGGAGGCCGGCAAGAATATTGTGATGGAATCCGGACCGATTTTTACAGCTAAAAACGCCGGGCAACGCGCAGCGGCGGAAAAAATCGCCGACTGGTGGATGGGGCCGGAGGGAAACACCCCTTTTTCTGAAACATTCCAATCCTATTCAGCCAACAATCGCGCGGATACAAGCCATCTTCATCCGGTCAAGCAGCAACTGCTCACCACCATTCGGGGGGCAGACTACCGGATTTTCAATCGATACTGGGAGGCCGCGCCAACGCCCATCGTGGATAAAGCGGTGGAGCTTTTTGCCCGGTTTATTTTAAATCCGGATGAAATGGAGGCGGTCATCCAGGAGCTGACAGCGGAAGCGGATACTTACTGGACCGAGCATGCGGATAGAATGGGCCATTAAGACGTTAAAGGGGGATGCATGAAGCTAAAGACCCACTTTTTAATCATCGTCCTGGTGGTGGTATTCGGACTGGCCAGCATATCGGGACTTTCCGGTTATCTGCTGTCAACCGTGAAAAATTTAAAAGATGCCGAAGCCATCTGCCATGATGCCATGCATACGCTGATGGATCTGCAGCGGCTGACGAACGAGATGCTCTCCGCTGAAACCCTGGACAATACATTTGCCGAATGGCGCAGAAATTACCGCACGCTTCAGGATCGGCTGAGACAACTCGCCGCATCATCATCTATCAACGCGCTGCTTAAAACCGAAGAACAGCAGGCCATGATAAAGTCCATGAATGCGTTCTGGGAAACTACCCAGGGCCGGCTCGACCGGGTAGACCGCCAGCTGACAGCCTATTTTCAAAAACCTAATGCCTCAAGGGACGGACTTATCTATCAGTATATGGACTCCGGGGATTATCAGGTGCTGGCCCTCAAAAACAGTGTGGATACCGCCGTCTTATTTTTAGGCTCACAATTTGAAGCCAAGCTTGCCACACTTAGTAAAATGGTGGAGCAGGAAATCAATCACCGGATGAACACCACCGTCAAACAAATTATTCTGATGAGTCTTTTGATCGGGATGATTGTGTGCACCATCCTTGTGGCTTTTCTCCTGCAGTTAAACCAGAGCTTTTCCGCCTGGCGCCAGGCCATGGACTCCCTCGGCCGGGGCGGTTTTCCGGAAAAGCTGAAAGCTCCGGGTAAAGATGAAATCAGTGCCATGTCCACTGCCATTAATTTAACCGCGGATAATCTGAGGGCCATTCATAAGGAACTTAACAAGCGGATTGAAGAGCTGTCTGCGACCAAGGAAGCGGCTGAATCCGCCAACCGCTCCAAAAGCCTGTTTCTGGCCAACATGAGCCATGAGCTGAAAACCCCGCTTAATGCGATCATCGGTTTTTCCCAGCTCATATCCCAAAACAGCAGTCTGGGGACGGAGCAAAAAAAGCAGCTGGCCAGTGTCAACAGAAACGGCCGGCACCTGCTGGCGCTTATTAATGAGGTGCTCACCATGGCCAAAATCGAGGCCGGCCGGATTCCATTGAATGAGCAGGCGACAGATATCCGGCATCTGATGGAAGATTTAAGGGAAATGTTTGCATCCATGGCTGAGGCCAAAGGGCTTAAATTTGAGTATTTTCTGGCGCCGGATATACCCCGCCTGATAAAGGCTGACAGTGTTAAACTCCGGCAGGTGTTGATCAATCTGGTTCAGAATGCTTTGAAGTTTACGGAAAGCGGAAATATTCAGGTTTCTGTCGCAAAGGAAAACGAGATGGCGGCCGGCCGGGAAAGCCATAGGGTGCGCTTTACGATTGAGGATACGGGGTGCGGAATTGCCACGGATTATCTGGATGACATATTCGAGGCGTTCGTGCAGGGCGAAAACAAGGGGAAAAAATTAAATGGCGCGGGTCTTGGGCTTTCCATCAGCAGAAAATATGTAGAGCTCATGGGCGGCGAATTGACAGCAAAAAGCGCGTTGGGCCAGGGCAGTGTTTTTTTATTTTCAATTACCCTGGTGCCGGCTGAAGCTGCGGCGGAAGCGGCTGGTGATGCCCATGACCGGGTGGCTTCGGATTATCTGGTAGCCGTGCCGGACAAAACCGGCGCCCCGCCGAATCGTTTGCCTGCCGAGCAAATCGCCCATGTTCCGGAGAACCTGCTCATTGAGATGGAAACCGCTGCCCGTCGGGCGGAAATGGAGTCGCTGCATGCGCTTATTGCAAAGATAAAGGCATATGACGCGCATATGGCCGCACGTTTTGCAGAACTGGTGGACAATTTCGCCTATGATAAAATCCTGCAGCTGATCCGGGCGGATAGACGTTGACGGGGACTTTATTTGGTATGGAAGAGCAAAAACCTGACATTGTCATTGTTGACGACAATACGGACAACCTGCGCATTCTTGCGGGTATCCTGAAAAACCGGGGATATCAGGCCAGACCGGTCATCAGCGGGGCCATGGCACTGGACGCGATTTTTGACAAATCGCCTGGCATGATCCTGCTGGATATCATGATGCCGGAAATGGACGGCTATGAGGTCTGCCGGCAGCTAAAGGCCGCGCCTGAGACCTGGGAGATACCCGTTATATTTATTACCGCCCTGGATGAGCTGGAGGAGAAGCTGAAAGCATTTGCCGCCGGCGGGGTGGATTACATCACCAAGCCTTTCCAGGAGCCTGAGGTGCTGGCCCGGATTGAGACCCACCTGGCGCTCGTCCATGCCAAAGAATCATTGCGGAAAAAAGAGGCCCAGCATCAGCAGGTCCTGAAAGCTAAAAGCCTGATGCGTATGGCCGGCGCCATTGCCCACAAATTCAACAATTACCTTCAGGCGATGATGGGAAACCTTGAAATGGGCATCAGTGATGTGGCTGAAATCGGGCCGGTGCCCAAAACGCTTTATGCCGCCATGGAATCGGCTGAAAGCGCGGCTGAACTGAGTGGACTGATGCTCACCTATACCGGCAAAACCCCCGGCAGAAATGAAACTGTGGATCTCTCTGATTACTGCCGAACGAATCTGCCCCTTTTTCAGGCGATTGTTTCCGAACAGACAATTTTAACCACTGACCTGGAAACCCCCGGGCCGGTCATAAAAGCCAATACCGCGCAGATCCATCAGATGATCACCCATCTGATCACCAATGCCCGGGAGGCCATGAACGGGGGCAAAGGCATGATCTGTCTTTCTGTAAAGACCGGGCATCCCTCGGATTTTACCCGCACTCACTGCTTTCCTCTTGAATGGGCGCCCATGGATGCGGACTATGCCTGTCTTGAAATCAGCGACGCCGGGTGCGGAATCGCCGATTCGAACCTTGAAGATATCTTTGATCCGTTCTACTCCACCAACTTTATGGGCCGTGGGTTGGGTCTGCCCGTGGCCCTGGGCATTGCTGCAGCGCACAACGGCGGGATCTCGGTTGAAAGCGAAGAAGGCAGAGGCAGTATTTTCCGGGTGTTTTTTCCGATTATTGATTGATGGAATAACTTGAGGTTCACGGTTCACAGTTCAAGGTTCAAGGTTTCAGTGTTCAGTGTTCAGTGTTCAGGCTTGCAAAATTTTGGGCTCGCTCGCATAATCTTTCCTGAAACCTGAAACCTGAAACCTATTGTTCCTTTTTTCCCTCAGTGCTTTTGGCTTTGGAAAAGGCTCATAAAAAACGGCCATTTCCGTTAAGTCCCCCTTTGGCCAAAGGGGGATTTAGGGGGATTTCGGGGGGGATTTCAAAAACGGCCGGCATCCATTCATTCCCTATGCATCCATCCCAGTTTCACCATGGCTTCCGTGGAAAGCCAGATAAAAAGCATCATCAGGCAGGTGATAATAAAATACATCAGCAGAGGGGCATCTGCGGACCGGCACCAGTCGATCATAGGTTCGGCCAGCTGCTCCAGAACCAAAAACAATGCCCCGGCCAGCAGGATGCGGCCGATACGTTTTATCACAGGGGCCCTGTCATCCGGAATCCCCCTTAGCCGAACCCCAAAAAACCCGATGTTTACCCCCAGCCACATGGCCGCGTACTCGGGCTGAACCCTTAAGCCGATCAAGAGCACAGGCACCAGAAACCCCAATGCCGCCAGAATCCAACCCTTCCCCCGGCCTTCGCCGGATTTTTCAAACAGGATGGCCTGAATGCTGGGATTTGCAAATGCAAACCAATGAAACAGAAAAAGCAGGCCGCCGCCAAGAACATATCCGCCCAAAACATCCGCGGGGAAATGCCGGCCCAGATAAATCCGGGAGAATGGGATAAGCAGGATAAGCAGCAGGCAGCCCGCCCTGATCCGCCAGTCTTTAAACAGCAGGGCAATCCCGCCCCACAGGGCCACGGCGCTGCTGGTATGGCCGGAAGGAAACCCAAAGCTGTTGAACCGGTGCATGCGGAAATCTGCCACTGCCTCTTCCGGAAGCAATCCCCATAAGGTTTTCGCATCTTGTCCGTTTAAAACGCCGGCCGGATCCGGAGTATAGCCCGGGGTCTGAATGGCGGCATCCACGTTAAACGGCCGCGGCAGGGCAAAAAAATTTTTGAAAAATCCGGTGGCAATGCCGTTTACCACCGTCAGTTGAAGAAGAAGAAATCCCTTGCGGAAATTGACGCCAAAAAGAAAGGAAATGATAACGGCCTGGATGGTGCTCTCGTCGTTTAGGCTGGTAATAAATAGAAAAAACGTATTTAAAGACGCGGAGGCATACGATTGGATAAAAAGTATGAAGTCTGTCTGAAACATTCGGGTCAGCTTTTTTCTTCCAGCACCTCGATAACATCCTCCTTGTTCGGGACAACGCAGATAAACTCAAACGGCTCCTCCCCGGACACCTGATACCAGTGCGGCGTGCCGGCCGGAATATAGACGGTGTCATTTTTGGCCACGTCATAGACTTTCTCCCCGATGCCGATGCGGGCGCGACCGTTTAGCACGAATTGTTCATGCTCAACCGTATTGGTATGATTGGAGATATGGCCGCCCGGCTCCAGTATAAACCGGCGCAGGGCCGCATTCGGCGCCTCCTGCACGCTGATCAGAACCTGCTTCCATGCCTTTTCGCCGGTTGTGACCTTAACCTTGGGGACGCTGTCTATTTTTTTAACAAACATAAGAGGCTCCGTTTCTCAAATAAAAAGGTTAATCTTCCTTTTTCGGCGGTTTAATATGATCCTTTCCTAAACCGGCTATGCATCCAATATCTCACGGACCTTCTGCGAAAGCGTATGCAGCCGGAAGGGTTTCTGGATAAATCCGGTCCGCTCATGCCGGAGGATTTCGCCCACCTCGGCGTTTAATGAAAAACCGCTGGATACCAGCACCGGCACATCCGGACGGATTGACTTGAGGTGCCGGAAAGTCTCCTCTCCGCCCATTTCCGGCATGGTAAAGTCCAGAATCACCAGATCAATGGCATCGGTTTTCGCCTCAAGGATTTCAAGGGCTGCGCTTCCGCTGCCAGCGGTTTCCACCGAGTAGCCCAGCCCCTCCAAAAGTTCCCTGCTCACATCCAGAACCATCTCCTCGTCATCAACTAAGAGCACAGACTCAGAGCCATGCAGAATTTCATCTTTTTTCCCGCGCTTTGTATCAGACGCCATAGCATTGCCTTTTGCGGCCGGCAGATATATGCTGAAAGCCCGGCATTGGTTGATTTTACTCCAGCGTGCCGTTGGTTTCGAATTTTAACGATCCGCACCAAAACTGCTCGAACGAACTAGAATTTTCTTATACCAAATCTTTAAAGCAGATTCAATTTCTGCATTAAAAAAAGCACGGTAAATTTGTTCTGTCTTTTTTAGGCAGGCACGGTGGCCTGCTTTTTTTAGGCAGGCGCGGTGGCCTGCCCTACTACTACTACGGCGACATGCGTCATAGAGTCGGCCACCGTGCCGACTATCTGTCCGTTAACAGGACCGTGGTTATGGGCTTTGCGGTTAGAACAGATTAACCGTATAAAAAAAGATTGGATAGAGGCGGAAAAAAGGCGGGGTATAGCAATAACAGCAAAAAACCGCATGGCTTTCAAAATCTTTGCGTTCTTTGCGGCTTTGCAAGAATGAGATTAAGAAAAGGATGGCATCAGTTCTTCTGCTCCCGGGCTTTTGAATGCCCTTCTCCCAATGTATACATTGAATTTGCGGCTCTTTCTTCCCGGTTCATTTTTTCAACAATGCATTTCTGCAATCGGGAAAGATCGATACTGGTAAACTTAATTCCAATGCCCTCATGCGTCCTATGCACAGTTTTGCCTATCGCCTTGATCTTTAAATTGGGAACCTGCGAGTCCGGGTCGAATATGATTTCAACTTCAACATCATCATTGTTGGGGAGATATTCCTTGGTAATCAGAAACATGCCGAGCGATCCGATGTCCTTTACTTTACCATCAATTTTGATCTCTCCCCGGCCGCTTGCGGAAAGCGGGTCAGTGGCTGTGACAATGGCCTGCGTCTCCGGCCACACCTGGGATCTTGTGCTGGTTCGTTTGTGTTTTTTGGGCATATACACCTCTAAATCGGAATGAACGCCACAGATTTAAATCTCTTTTATTATTAAAGCATACCCGGGTTCATGTCAATAAAGCATGCGTTTAAAACGCATATTGCGGCACAACCGCTTTGACATTGAAAATTTAGGTTCATGAAATATCAGTTTTTGCAGAAACCCTTCCAGATCTCGGAGATGCTTGAGACGGTAAAACAAATGCTGTCTTAATGTTTGGCCGATGCGTCCCCGGCATCGAGCCCGCCTTCGAGCGCTTCCCGGACAAGCCGGTTGACCTTATGGCTGTATAGCAGCCGGAGATGGCCGTGGTAGGATAACTTATGGTTAACCGCGCTATCGCCCAGGTTCGCGGATTCCTGGGGGATGATAAAATTATCAAACGCCGAATAGATGGATACATATTTGACCCGGCCCGGGGTTAGGCCGCCCTCTTCAAGCGCCTTTATAAAATCACTTTCATACAAGAGCTGCAGCGTGTTTCGGCCATAGGGCCACAGCGCGGCCACCCGACTGCCCCGGTGCGGGGAGCCGATGGATATGAGCCGGCTCACCTTGTCTTCCATATACAGATTCTTGATGGCATAGCGGGCCAATACACCGCCCAGGCTGTGGGCAACAATATTGACCTTTTCTGCGCCGGTTTTCTTAAGCACCTCATTGATGCGATCCGCCACTTTTTGGGATAGCCCCTCAAGGTCAGCCATCACCGGCCGGTAGGTCATGGTATAGATATTTTTAAATTTTTTCCGTTTCAAATACCAGGAAATCAGCATAAAGGCGTGGCTGCCCGAGCTCCAGCCGTGAACCAGAAGAATCGGGGGGCGGGGATCCGAAACCTTTTTGGGCGGCATCCGGTCAAAAAGATACCGGAGCGGCTGCGTAATGACATGAAAAAAAAGGGCGAGCGACTCCAAAAACACGTATAAGAGCATTCTCCCGGTGTGGATGGACTGCCGCCACTCCCCGCTGTCCGGTTGAGCGGCCCGGAAGTTGACATAATCATACCAGGCCACAAAATACAGGTTTATGGTCGCAATAAGCGCAATCAGATAAAGAATTAAAAGAATGTAGATGATGATCATAAGCCATTCCAATGAAAGAAATTAAAGAAAGATGTATTCATTTGTGGCATTATGCATGTTTTCCGTATCAGGCTTTCCGGCCGATGATTCCCTCAAAATAGATCTTCTGGGCGAGAAGGCCGAATCCCTGTGATGTTGGGTGGATTTCATTGGCCCAGTGGCGCTTTTCTAAAAGCCCCTGGGTGTTTACGACCACCACATTCCGGGGATAATCTTTTTCAATTTTGCTAAGGGTACTTTTGAGCCTGAGCAGCATATTGCGGATGATCTTTCGCTGATCTTCCGGGTCATGGATCTTTTTTTGCATAAAATAGGGGTAGATCCAGGACTTTCCGAGGGGTATCACATCAAAGAGCTCATAGCCCTTGTCCGAGGGTATGGGGAAATCATAGGTGTGCATCACGATGCGGATTTGGGGCCGGATTTCGATGATCCGTTCTATAAGCTCCCGATAGGCCAGCTCCACCTGCCGGATTTTAATAAACAGACGGGTGGCGTTAATGCATTCCCGCCACTCCATTTCCGGGGTTTTCTCATACAGCAGAAAGCCGAGATCATAGCGGCCCACAATATCATTGCCCCCGCCTGAGAGCAGCACCACATCAAAATCGATATGGTGCAGGCGTTTAAGCAGCGCGAATTTCTGCTCGCCGGAGATCATATCAACGATCTCATCCCCGTTTGATGCGGTATTTAAAATCAAGAGGTTGTCTTCCCGGGCCAGATGGTCAATTATGTTGACGTCTTTGCCGATAAGCAGGAAGCGCCGCGGATAGGTGAACCAGGAATCGCCTTCCGCCAGGATCCGGATGGGATTTAAGTGTTTGTATTTTTTAAAAAGATCCTTAAAAATCGAAGTATCACAGGTTTCCCAGCCCAAAACACACCTCCTTGATGGACGCCGCCCGGATTAAAATTTTTCTTTATATAAATTCAATTTTCTATTATTAAAACACAAACCAAACTTAAAGCGGCATTATTCGATATGAACATGGCACCGGATGAAAACCAGCCCACAGACACCATCAAATATTTTTGTCCGCTCACCGGATTAGAAATATATACCCGACCGGAATGGCAAAGTCAAAAACTCGATGCGGATTACTTCGCCAATTTCTGGCTGATCGGCGATCGCATCATTTATTCCCGCCCTGAAGGCCATGTCAGCCTTCAGGGCGTTGAAGCCTCACTTGCATTGAATGAAGCCGTCGCCGCCCATGTGGCCGGCGGATCCGGCCATTATCTGCAGATCGAAGACTATCTCCGCCTCAAAAATGCCAGTATTGACGCCAGAAAATATTTTATCGACCATTTCAACAGCAAAGATCGGCTCCTCTCTTTAATTTTCTGCAATCTTTCTCAGCTGATGAAACTGGCCGTAAAAATCGGGCAGCGCTTTGCCCTTACCGGTAACAAAGTCTTCGCCGTCAAGCGATACCGCCAGGCCATTGAAAAAGCCCTTGAAGTCTGCAAAGCCAACGAGTTGAAGCCGGGGGATTTCATATTCGATCAGCCCTTTAAATACGGCGGTGAGGATAAAACCCTGTCTCCGACAGAACTTCTCACCACACCGGACTGGGAATTCAAAACGCCGGACTACTGCAGCAAAACCGTTATTATTGACCGTAAAATCCTCTTTTCCCAGCCGGATGGCCAGCTTAAGGCCGAGCACATTCCGATGGTCAATAAAATTCATAATTCGGTCAAACAGCAGGCGGATTTTGACTATATTGTGGTGGATGCATCGAAAATTTCGGGGTTCAGCCGCAAGAGCCGCCAATTATTCATGAAATACGTGCTCAACTGGCACCGGGAAATCCCCTTCCGGATGTACCTGTTGTTTGGCGCCAATCCCCTGGTCGCAACGGCCGTTAAGATGGCCAGGCCCTTTATGCCCTTTGCCATCGCCGTAGCCGACGACATCAACCAGGCATTTGAAATGATCCGGGCGGATCAAAAGGCGGCCCCTAAGCATCCCAGGACCGAAGATGAAGCCCAGCAGGGGCTGATCCAGCGCTATGTGGATGATCTGCTTCTGTTTATCGGCAGCATTAACTGGGAAAAAGAAGGGATTGATACGGATTTTGAAGAAATTGACCCCAAGCATCCGTTTGCCAGCGTTTTCAACTCCATTAAGCTCATCAAGGATGAGCTTGATGACATGAGCGCCAAGCGCCGGGAAAACGAGCTCAAAATCCGTGAAAGCGAAGAAAAATACAGCAAGCTCTTCCTTTACTCAAATGACGGCATCTTCATCCACCAGACGGACGGCGTGATCCTTGATGTCAATAATAAGGCGCTTGAGCTTTTCGGCTATTCCAAATCCGAAATGCTGGGTTTAAACGTCCAGGATCTCCACTCCTCTGAATCCCAGGCGAGCAGCGACGCCGCTTTTGAATCCCTTTTCAGTGAGGGATTTGTCAATTTCGAAATCGAATTCGAGACCCAAACCGGCCGGCGATTCCCGGCGGAAGTCTCTGCGTCTGCCTTTGAACTAAACGGCCGGCAGGTGATCCAGGGGCTGGTTCGGGATATCAGCCAGCGAAAAGAAGCTGAAGCCGCACTCAGGAATTACCGAACGCTTGTGGAAACCATGAACGACGGCGTGACCATTATTGATCATCAGCTTTATATCAGCTATGTCAACAAGGCCCTCTGCCGGATGTCCGGATACGCGGCTGAAGAAATTATCGGCCGGCCGGCGATTGAATTTTTGGATGAAAAAAATCAGCAAAAACTTGAGACTGAAGTGGCCAACTGGCCGCAAAGCGACACGCATGTTTTTGAAATCGACTGGATCGGCAAAGATGAGCGGGTGCTATCCACGATCGTATCCCCCAACCCCATGTTTAATGAAGACGGCGAATTTGCCGGTTTTTTGGGGATTTTAACAGACATCACCGATCTCAATAAGGCCCGGCAGGAAAAGGATCAGATCCAGACCCAGCTTTATCACTCCCAGAAAATGGAGGCCATCGGCACGCTGGCCGGGGGGGTGGCCCATGATTTCAACAACTATTTGACCACCATTCTGGGCTGCGCCGAGCTGATGCAGCTTAAAAAAGACGAGCCGGCGGCCCGGGAAAAATATCTCCATGAAATCAAAAACGCCGCGGATCGGTCCGCGGCACTGACCCGCCAGCTGCTGGCCTTCAGCCGACGGCAGATACTCGAGAAATCGGCGATTAACTTAAACCAGGTGGTGGCGGATATGAACAAAATGCTCCGGCGCCTGATCGGCGAAAACATCGAACTCCGAACGGAACTGGCCGAAGATTTAAGCCGGATCAACGCCGATCCCGCCCAGATGGAGCAGATCATCCTGAACCTTGTCGTTAATGCCCGGGATGCCATGCCTGAAGGCGGAACGCTTCGCATCATTACGGAAAACATTCATATCGACGAATTTTACAGCCGACAGTTTGCCTACGCCCGCCCGGGGGATTTCGTCTGCCTGACCTTCGAAGACAACGGCTGCGGCATGGCGCCTGAAGTGGCGGAAAATATATTCGAACCGTTTTTTACCACCAAAGTCTCAAGCCAGGGCACCGGCCTGGGCTTGTCCGTGGTCTACGGCGTGATCAAACAGCACGGCGGCTGGATCAATGTCTACAGCGAACCCCGGCATGGGACGCGCTTTAAGATCTACCTGCCGGTCCTTGAGCAAAGCGAAGAAACAGCTGAAGATAAAGATCTGCCGGATGATATGCACGCCCAACCCAAAAACCGGGGAGAGGGCGAGCGGATTCTGCTGGTTGAGGATCAGGACGAGGTCCGGGAAATGATCTGTTCAGCGCTTCTTATGAATGGCTATCAGGTCGAGGCAACGGCCTCTGTTGCCGAAGCCAGCCAATTCATCGACCAGGCAAAACCCGGGTTTGACCTGTTGTTCAGCGATGTGATCCTGCCGGATGGCAACGGCATTGAGCTTGCCCAAAAAATCATTCAAAAAACCCCGGGCACCCGCATTCTTCTTAGCAGCGGCTATACCGAAGAGAAGGCCCGGATCGATATTATTGAAAAAAACCGCTTTTATTTCCTGCAAAAACCCTACCCTTTGGAGAGAATGCTGAAAAAGGTTCGCGAGGCTCTGGATCGGTAATATATTTCCTTTTATCAAAGGAGGAAAATCATGGCCAAAAACCGGATTTGTGATCTGCTTGACATCCGCTACCCGATTATCCAGGCCCCGATGAACTGGGTGAGCGGGGCTGAACTGGTCGCCGCCGTATCCGGCGCCGGCGGGTTGGGCACCCTGGGGCCCAATTCCGGGGCCTCGGAAATTACCCATGATGTGGATCTCACGGCAGAGCGCATGCGTGAACAGATTCGCAAAGTAAGGGCGCTCACGGATGCACCCTTTGGCGTTAACGTGGTGATCGGCGTGGGGGAAACCGTAAAGTATTCGGAAAAAATCGTTGAAGTGATCATTGACGAGCAGGTGCCGGTGGTTATCGCCTCTGTGGGGCGGCCGGATATCTATACGGACCGGTTAAAGCAAGCCGGCATCAAGGTTCTCCATGCCATATCCACCGGCCGGCATGCCCAGAAAGCCGAGGCAGCCGGTGTGGACGCGGTGATCTGCGAAGGCTATGAGGCGGGCGGCCACAAAGGCTTTACAGAGCTGACCACATTTGCCCTGACTCCCATGGTGGCCGATGCGGTAAGCATCCCGGTCGTCACCGGCGGCGGCATCGGGGATGCCCGGGGCGTGCTGGCCGCCATGGCCCTTGGCGCAGACGGGATTTATATGGGCACCCGGTTTATGGCGACCCAGGAATCGGAAAGCCACCATAGGGTCAAGGAGGCGATCATAAACTGCCGGGATGCCTGCACGGTGACGATTTCCAAGGACTTTATGGTCGCCCGGGATCTTCGCAATAAATTTACGGAGCAATATACAGAGAGACACAAATCCGGGGCCGATCCGGAAGAACTTGCGGCATACCTGAACGCCCATTCCCAGTACCATGCCCAGAACCTGGGAAATGCCGATGAAGCGGAAATCTGCTGCGGCCAGTTTGCCGGCATGATAAATGAAGTCAAAAGCGCCGCCGCGGTCATTGAGGAAATTGTTGAGGCGGTAGGCCCGAAGTTCGAGGCGTTGAAGGAAAAAGCCGGAGATTTTTAAAACCAGGGTAAGCTCTCAGTTTTTTGTCAATTTCTATCATCCCCTCATCCTGACCTTCTCCCCTTCAAAGGGGAGAAGGGAACTAGAGGTATTTAATCCATTTCTATCACATCAAGCAGACTTTTTTATCACATCATACGAACTCTTCTATCACATCAAACAGACTTTTCGATTATGACATGCAGATACTTGTATGCATGATGGACAAACACGCCATCAGCACGAACCAACAGCACTTTAACATTTTGAGACTTCCCCACGCGCGGCGCCCCAATCTCCTCTCCCCCGCCTGCGGGGGAGAGGATTAAGGTGAGGGGGTGTTACTTCCTTCTAAAACCGCTACAATCATTTCCAAAACTGCAGCGGTCTCTGTTAACACCTGATTGTTCCAAAACCTTAATACCTGAAAACCTCTGGATTGAAGATAAGCCGTCCGCCCGGCGTCATCTTCCGCCTGGAGCGCGTGCTGGCCGCCGTCAAGCTCAACGATAAGGCCTTTTTCCACACACGCAAAATCAGCAATATACGGGCCGACCGGATGCTGCCGCCGGAATTTATGGTTTTTTAACCCCCGATTTCGCAGATATCGCCAAAGGCATTTTTCCGCGTCTGTCTGATTTTTTCTGAGGTTTCTGGCCCTTGTTTTTGTCACCCGATCATCCCCTCATCCTGACCTTCTCCCCTTCAAAGGGGAGAAGGGAACTAAAGGTGTTCAGTCTGTTTTTATTATGATAGCAGACACGGTTATTATGATAACTGACACGCCATCAGGAAAGATAGCAAAGGCTCAGGCTATTATACCCGATCTGGCGGCTCTTTTCCTGCCTTACTAACCCGAAGCTGACTGCACAAACCGACGATACAAACTACATTTCGAAGATGCCCCACGCGCGGCGCCCCAATCTCCTCTCCCCCGCCTGCGGGGGAGAGGATTAAGGTGAGGGGGTGTCATTTATCGGCCATTCAAACACTTGGCGATCAAGGCAAATAAATGGCACCAGCGAACCGGCCGCAATCCTTTCCACCCCTTCCGAAATTTTCACAATCGCCGGCGTCCGGGTCATGGCAGCGAGGCGGCTTTTCAATTTACTGGGAAAAAGCAAAATCTCCGGCGATGTCTGCCGGATCTCGCATTGGATGAGCTGGGTCCAGTCCGACTGGCCGTATAACTCGGTTTCCAGTCTTCCCGTCAGATACAGATATGGGCAGTGCCGAAATCCGGCTGTTTTTAAAATCGCCGGGAACGCAATCATGATAAATGCAGCTTCGTTAGAGGCCGGACCGCCGGGCAGACAAAAAACCGGTTTTCCCTTCAGGCGCCCGGCCCCCAGAGCTTTCCCCGGCCCCATGCGGACCCGGTGAAAAAACATCTCCCACCCAGGCGATAGGCCCGGTCAAACCCGATGTCAATATGCTCACCCATACCCCTCACCGGCATTAAGTTATTTGCCAAACGGACATTCCGGGAAGCGGCAGACCTTGCAGTCAAGGCACAGACCGCCATGGCCCATTTCTGAAATATCAGAGCGGTCCAGCCGCTCGCCGGCGAGCACGCGGGGCAGAATCAGGTCCAGCATGGTGGTCTTGTGATAAATGCCGCAGGCCGGCACCCCCAAAACCGGAACATCCTCCACATAGGCGATCATAAACATGGCCCCGGGCAGCACCGGCGACCCATAGGTGCAAGCCTTGCCGCCGGCCTTAACCACGCCCATGCGGGTGACGTCATCCGGATCAACCGACATACCGCCGGAAGTAAGAATCAAATCCACACCGGCAGAAAGCAGGCGGCGGAGAATCACTGCGATTTTATCGGCATCATCCGGCGCAAATGCCACATCCGCGACATTCGAGCCAAGCTCCGTGACTTTTGACCGAAGAATCGCCTCGAACTGATCCTCAATGATCTGATGATAGACCTCGTTGCCGGTAATGATAATCCCCACGCTGGCCTGATTGAGCGGTATGACGTCAATGATGCCCGATGCCGCCGCCGCAATCTCAACCGCCCGGTCAACCACCGCTTTACGGACCAAAAGCGGAATGGCGCGCGTTGCCGCGACGATGTCGCCGGCTTTGACCATCGTATGGGTGTGGCGGGTGGCGCACATGACCTCGCCGAGCATATTGATATCCGCCAGTGCGGGTTTTGAAACCGTAAGCAGACCGTCGGTTTTGGCCTGGAGCTTGAGCTTTCCTTCAACCGGTTCGCCCCGCCATATCACCCCCGGTCCGCAAAAGGCGTTGGCCATACGTTCAGCCGCTTCATTTTCATGAATATGCGCGGACTCGACTTCCTCGATATATACATGCTGCTTGCCCAGGCGATGGAAGTGGCAGATATCCTCATGCCTGATTTCATGGCCTTTTTTAAAGGCCCGCCCCTTAAATTCGCCTTTGCGGATCTCGGTGATATCATGGGTCAAACGTTTGCCCACCGCCTGCTCCACCGGCACTTTCTTTAATTTGGGAGAATCCGCGCCTGCGCCGTCCGCATCCGCTGCACCGGAACCAGTGTTTTCATCTTCAACGCGTGCGGCATAATAGCCTTCCCCCTGACAGGCCCGGCATAAAGAACCCTGCCATGCGGGATATGCCTCGCCGCATCCGGCACAGATATTAATGGTCTTTTTCTTCTCGCGCGTGTAATGGCTTGTCATTGTAACGGGCGCATAGGATAGCACTGAATGTCCCGCCTCGGCCAAAACCTTTAAAAGCACCGAAATCGGCAGATCCTTTTTGGGTACAAGCCGCATGTACCAATTGTAAAGATCCGGATAGGCTTTGGCCTTTTCAAGATCAAACCAAACCCGGTACCCATCCAGATTGTGACGGTCGTAGAGGGTCAGGGCAAATTTGTCCCAATCCATGATTTTCATCCACCCGTTGCCGATGGTACAGGGGGTAAAAATCTGCACGGCATCCGGCAGGCAGTGGCGGGTTTCAACAATGGCATCCGCCTCCACCTCTTCGCCAATCAGGGATTTGGCCAAATCCACCATAAAGGAGCCCAGCACAAGCCCGGGGGCCGGAAATCCGTGAAAGGATTGAATCATTTCCAAAAATTCATCCCAGGTTTTACCGCATATGCGCTGATCAGAAAGGCACATGGTCACGCGATTCCTTTATCTTTAAAAGGTTTTCTGAATAACTTCAGGTATACAGTCCAAGGCTATCCAATTTTACTCTTAACTCTATATTGTTTCTCAAATAACATAACCCCGGTTTGTGCGTCATGCCAATTTTCAGCACCCGGGAAAAAATTTGACGGGATTGTAATCTCAGGCCTTTTGGCGACGCTGCTGGCTTATTAACACTCGGTTTAATCTTGCTCCTATGGGGCTTAATCGTACTCAGTCCCGCGCAAGCGGGACGGTTCTCGTACTCGTACTCGAAAAGATCAAAAGCCCATTACGATTACGATTACGATTACGAGTACGAGTCAGCAGAGGTGTTCAGGCCTGTATTTAAAAAATTTTGAAGCCAGCGCATTGAAATGCATCAGATTACGTATATTATTAAGAATGATATGCTTAAATAATTTTCAAACCAACCCCATATTTTTAAGGATTATGCAATGAAGCTGATAAGCAGACGAAATTTTTTAAGATACCAGGCCGGCGGCATGCTCTGGGCGGCCGGCGCATCCCTTCTGGCCCCGGCCCGGCTGTTTGCCCAAAACCAGACCGATATCGCCGTGGTTAAAGGTGACATTGAGGCGGCGGTCCGAAAATCCGTTGAAATGATCGGCGGCATCTCCAAATTTGTCAAAAAGGGCAGCCAGGTGGTCATTAAACCCAACATGAGCTTTCCCACGGGTCCGGAGCGGGCTTCCAACACCCATCCGCTGGCAGTCAAAACCATTGCCGCCATGTGCAAGGAAGCCGGCGCCGCCCGCGTGCTGGTACTGGACAACCCCCTGTCCCCGGCAGAGCGCTGCCTTGAAGCCTCCGGCATTGCCGCGGCTTGTGATTCCATTGAACCGGGCATGACCCAGATGGTAACCAACCCCCGGAGCTTTAAGGAAATTGAAATCAAAAACGGCAAAACCCTTAAAGAAACCGATGTGATAAAATCCGTGCTGGATGCCGATGTTCTGATTGCCGTGCCTGTGGCCAAATCCCACTCCGGCGCCGGCGTCAGCATTTCCATGAAAGGCATGATGGGGCTGATCCAGAACCGGAGCATTATGCACCGGATCGGCCTGCACGAGAGCATTGTTGATCTGGCCTCACTCCTGACGCCGGATCTCGTCGTGGTGGATGCCACCCGGGTGTTGACCACCGGGGGACCTGGCGGGCCCGGCAAAGTTATTGAGCCCGGAACCATTATTGCGGCAACCGATATGGTGGCAGCGGATGCCTATACGGTCTCCGCATTTGAATGGTATGGGAAAAAATATGCACCGGAACAGGTCAAGCATATCCGCCTGGCCCATGAACGGGGCCTCGGCCGAATGGACATTGAGAACCTGAAGGTCCGGAAAACAACCGTTTAATGAATTTCCGGCGAGTTGTTCAAGGTTTTTGCCTGGTCTTGTTTCTGGCGCTTCTGGCCGGCGCCGGTCATCTGGCGGCATCAGACTTATTTCTTCGCCTGGACCCTTCGCTGGTCGGGGTTACCGCCCTGTCGGCCCGCGTCCTGAAATGGATCTTTATTCCGGCGCTGATCGTTCTGGTTTCGGCCGTTTTTTTGGGCCGGGCCTTTTGCGGCTATATCTGCCCCATGGGGACCACCATTGATCTATCCGACCGATGCCTGAAAAAACGGGGGACAAAGGCACAAAACGGGCCGGAATGGCTCTCACCGCATCTAAATCTCTATCTCCTCATATTCCTGGCCGGCGCCGGTTTATTCGGGGTTTCCCTGATTTTCTGGCTCACCCCCCTTGGCCTGATTACCCGGCTGTATGGCCTGCTTGTCTATCCGGTTATTGAACTAACCGCCGATTTTGGCCTGGCCGCCATATACCCCATCGCCGACCGCCTGGATATCCGCTCCCTCATGTTTGCGGAAATTGAACCGTCCCGATTTGCCGCGCAATTTTTCGTACTGGTTATTTTTATTCTGATCTTTGCGGCCGGTAAAATTACCCCCAGGTTCTGGTGCCGCTATCTCTGCCCGGCCGGGGGCATGCTGGCCCTTGCCGCCAAAAGACCTCTAATCCGGCGCCAAGTAAGCGATGCATGCAACCAGTGCGGCATATGCGCAAGAAACTGTCCCATGGGGGCGATTGGCATCGATGATCCGTCAAAAACCGATCACTCGGCCTGCATTACCTGTCAAAAGTGTTCAAAACTATGCCCCCAGGATGCGATTGAATTCAGCTTATCCGCGCCACTTAATACGCATGCAGCCGCCAATTCCCCGATCTCCCCTTCCCGGCGGCAGTTTCTGCTTGCCGGTGCAGCGGGCATGGGGACCGCAGCGATAAGCCTTACCGGCTTGACCGCGGCCACCGACAAATATACCGAAGGCGAGGTCCGCGCCGCCCGCTTGATCCGGCCGCCGGGTGCGCTGCCGGAGGCGAGCTTCCTGTCTGCCTGTGTCCGCTGCGGGGAGTGCATGACAGCCTGCCCCACCAACACCCTGCAGCCCATATGGTTTGATGCCGGTTTTATTGGGATGTTCAGCCCGGCCATTATCCCAAGGCGCAAATACTGTGATCCGCGATGCACCGTCTGCGGCGAGGTATGCCCCACCGGCGCGATCCGAGCGCTCTCCTCCGGCGAGCGGGTCTGGGCCAAAACCGGGACAGCTGTGATCTACCGGCAGAAGTGCCTGGCATGGGAGCACAAAAAAAGCTGCATGGTCTGTGACGAGGTCTGCCCCTACGATGCGGTTGAATTTGAAAAAAAGCCCGAACTGCCCTACCCGGTGCCGCATGTAAAAGAAGACCGGTGCGCCGGCTGCGGTTACTGCGAGCACTACTGCCCGGTGCAGAATGATGCGGCCATCGTGGTGACACCCATGGATGAACTGCGCCTTAAAACCGGATCTTACCGGGAAACCGGAAAAATCCGGGGCTACAAGATGAACCTCCGGCCCGCATCCGACCCCCTGCTTCCCAAAACCTACCCGCAAGGAGAGAATGCGGCAACGCCGGATGCCGATTCCGACGGTCCGGCCCCGGGATTTGAGCCACTCTAAAAAGTCCAACTTTTCCCTTGACATTTCGTTTCAATAGGTCCTTAATGTATTCGTCGGCGGTCGACGGTCGACAGAGTAAACATTGTTTTGCTGTGCTTACTTTGTATTTCCATCAGGGAAGGCTTTTTGCCGTTGTCTTCTAAGTAACTTGACGGGTTTTAGGTTTTGGGTATTAGGTATTAGGTTAATGAAATCAAGAATTTATGGTCGGCACGGTGGCCGACCCTACGATGAATCGGGTTTTTCCCCATTCGTAGGGCGGGCCACCGTGCCCGCCTGAAAAATAGACAGAACAAATTTACCGTGCCTCAGTGCCTTTAAAGTTATTTATACGCTCGGTCCCGGGCGCACGGCCCGGGGAGAATACTTCTGAATAACTTTGGGGATTAGGTGTTAGGTATTAGGTTAAAAAAATTAAAAGCTTAGGGGGGAGACGCATCATGCCGCTGCCAAAAACCGAATTCGATGCCATTGTTGTGGGCACGGGACCAGGGGGTGCCACCGTTGCCAGGGAGCTTTCCAGGGCCGGGAAAAAAGTGCTGATCCTTGAATGGGGGGATTATGAACCAACCCGCGGCAGCGCCGCGCAGGTGATTCCACAGGCATCCATCCCGGGCAAAAGCCTTTTTTTTACCAATCAGATGCTGGCCACAATTCGCGGCATTACCACCGGCGGCAGCTCCATGTTATACTGCGCCACGGCCTTTGATCCCCCGGTTGATATGCTGAAATCCTATGGCGTGGATATTTCGGAGGATGCTGCCGGCATACCGGCTGATATTCCTGTCGCTCCACTCTCTGAGGATCTTATGGGGCCCGGCCCGCGTCGGTTTTTAGACAGCGCCGGAAATGCCGGTTACGATGTTCACAAGATGAATAAATTCATCTACCCGGACAAATGCCGCCTGAATTGCCAGCTCTGCAGTTACGGCTGCCCTTACGGAGCCAAATGGAACGCCCGGCATTTCGTGGATGAAGCCCTTGAAAACGGAGCCACCATTATTAACAAGGCCAAAGTTTCCAGGGCACTCATTGAAAACAACAAAGCTGTAGGCGTTGAATACCGGCGCAACCGGGAAACCTACCAGGCATTCGCGCCGGTCACCATTATTGCCGCCGGGGGGCTGGGATCGCCCATGATTCTGCGCAAGAGCGGCATAAAAGACACCGGCAGCAAGTTCTTCTTTGATCCCCTGATTTTTGTATATGGCAAAATAAAGGGCCTGGGCAGCGGCAAATCCGTGCCCATGAGCACCGGCGTGCATTTTGCGGATGACGGCATTGTCATGACTGATTTTAACATGCCGCATCTTTTGAAAATCATCCTTGATCTGGAAGTCTTGAAGCTCAAACAGGCATTTTCCTATGCCGATACCCTGCCCATCATGATCAAAGTCCGGGATAATCTCGGCGGGGAGCTTACAAAAAACGGGTGGATCCGAAAACCGCTCACCCGGGATGACAAGCTGAAACTCCACAAAGGGGCCGTGCATGCCAAGCGCATTCTTCAGAATGCCGGCGCTTCCGACATTTATCAAAGCTGGGTGGTGGCCGCTCATCCCGGCGGAACGGTTAAAATCGGCGAGATTCTCGATGCGGACTTAAAAACGAAATATGACAACCTTTATGTCTGCGACTGCTCTGTCATCCCGAAGGAACTGGGGCTTCCCCCCACCTGGACGCTGCTTTCGCTCGGTAAACGCCTGGCCGGGCATCTGGTTGCGGCGGATGCTGGCAGCCAGAAAAAAGACGCGAATTTTTCAGTGCCATCAGATGACGAAGCTGAACCCCAAAAAGCCGTAAGTGCATAGCCGGGCCAGGTAATCTCTCGCAAAGCCGTCAGGGACGTAAATGCCTTCTGATCTACTAAATACTATATGTGGTTATTCCAAACCGTTCCGCCACTGTCATTCCGAGGAGCGAAAGCGACGAGGAATCTTATTGTAAAGATTTCTCGCTGGCGCTCGAAATGACAGTATGGACGGATTTTCAGGGCCTTTTTGAGTTACTTTCTGCGAAAATACCGAGGCTGCGGCATAAATCGCTTTTTAGAAAAAAAATTCTCTGCGTCTTTAGCGATCTCTGCGAGATAAAAAGAGATCAAATAATAAATAATAAATTAAGGAAGCTGCTATCGGAGGATATTGCTGATGAGTCCAGGCAATGCGGCGTCTCCCACCCCGGTGGGGATATACAAAAAATCCGACCTTGATCGAAGCGAACCATCATTTCAGGCCGGCGTTGTCCGGCAGTTTTTGATGACCCGGGAGGTCCGCGAGCTAATCGGGGAATTAATTCCGGAAGTTTTACACGTTTGGGCGGATCGCAGCCTTTTCAAAAACCTCATCTCCCGCATGGTGGGAAAAAGCCTTCAGCAAAGCTTTGCCGGGCCTGACATGTTGGGCCAGGCCAAAAACCTTCAGCAGCTTTTTGAAGACCCGGCAATGATTGAAAGCCTGGCCGCCCGACTGCCGGAAATATGCCAAGCATTGACCGAAGCGGCGGCGAACACGCTTAAAACCATTGAATCCCTCCCTGCCGAAGAGAAACAGGCCATCGTAAAAGACCTGATCTCCGGGATCGCCGGCGGCGGGTCCGGGGAGATAATCACCCGGGCTTCACGGATTCTAAACGATATCCACCAAAACGACCCTGTATTCTTCGCCGGGATTCTTGAACCCGGATTTTCCAAGTGGGTGGAATCCATCGATTTCGGGGAAGTCCGGGAGGCGCTTGAGAATTCAGGCGCAGATATCCGGGCCATTGTCCGGATGGTCAACCATATTATCTGGCAGTATCCGGCAAAGGTTGTCGTGGCGCTTTCCATGCTGCCGCTGATTGCCAACCTCATTGCGGATTCCCTTAACATCTCGATTAAAAAAATGAACGAGCTCCCCCCGGACCTTCTAACCGATGTTATCTGCGGGTTTATCCGGGATCTGGAGGGGCCGGCCATTGCCGGGTTGACCAATGAGCTCTCAGAGATCGTCAGAAAGATCCATACCGGCAGTGCCCTTTTGGGGGATGCGGGAAATCCCCAAATCTACAGGACCCTTTCCGAAAAGCTGGATGAAATCCTGGACCTGACCGATCCGGCTGCGCTGTGGAAGTCCCGGATTTTGCTCAGTGAATTAAAGGACCAGGTCAATCAGGCATTTTTTGATGCAGCTGCCCGAAAAGAGGAATTCATTCAGGAAGAAATCGAAAAAAAGCCCGTGATGGCAAACATCCGAATGCGGGCGGTCAATCGACGGCTTGCCTTTCTGGACACCCTGGATGACGAAACCCTTACCGGATCACTGGCCCGGGCGGTTGACGCATATGACATTCAGGAAACCGCTGAATACATAAACAGCACCCTCAGACTTTTAAACCGTCTCTATGAGACCCGGCCCGAGGCAGCCGCCGGGTTTATCCGCCAGTTTACGGACGCCATTGATCTGGATGAGCTCTCGGCAGCGGCCCGCAACCTCTTGGAAGACAGCCAGACGGAATTAAAGCCGGCAGCCCGGGCGGTTGTGCCGGGGCTTGTCTCATGGGTGTGTGAAATCCTTAAACCGGAAGACGACGAATTTGAAGCAGACGCCGCCCAGGCGCGCGAGGCCCTGGCAAATCTCTTTTCCATGATGGAGGCATAAGCCATGCAGCTCTTCCATGATGTGGCCAACCAGATTAAATGCCAGCCGCTGATTGACTGGAAGGCCCTAAACCGGCCGGTGGTCGGATATACCTGCTCCCAGGTGCCGGCTGAAATTTTTCATGCCGCCGGGATTCTGCCGATTCGAATGCGGGGCATCGAAACGGACGGCATGGATATCGGAGACGCCTATTACGGGCCGTTTATCTGCAGTTTTCCCAAGTGCCTGCTCCAGCTTGTCGGCAAGGGCGCCTACAAATTTATTGACGGCGCGGTCATCACGCCCGGCTGCGATGCCATGCGGCGCCTGGATGAATGCTGGCGCAAGGCGGGCGAAGACTATGACGGCATTATACCCGGCTTTTTCTACTACTTTGATGTGCCCCACAAGGCCGAAGGCCACGGCATGGAATGGTTTGTCGAGGAAATTGAGTACTTAATCGCCGAAATCGAGGATTATTTCAAAGTGACGATTACGGATGAAAATCTGCGCGCGGCGATTTTGGAATACAATAAGGGGCGGCGGCTGCTCTCTGAAATTGAATCCATGCGGACATCCGAAACACCCGTGGTATCAGGCTCGGACATGTTTGCCGCCACCATTGCCGGCACGGTGATGCCAAGGGCCCAATATAACGAAGAGTTGACGCAGTGGATGGCATCCTTAAGCCAAAGCCCCCCCATGGAAAATGTCCGCAAACGGATTATGCTGATCGGCAGCATCACCGACGACCCGGATCTTATCCGTTTGATTGAAACCGATACCGATGCAATGGTGGTGGCGGAAAACCTGTGCTTCGGGGTCCGGTCCGAAGGCCGGCCGGTGGATGAAGACGCAGATCCGATAAGCGCCCTGGCCGAACATTATCTCGGCGAATCCACGTGCCCGCGCATGTATGGCCGGTACAAGCAGCGGCTGGCCGTTTTGAAGGAAAAAATCGAGCAAAGCCATGTGGACGGCGTCATCATGCAGAATATCCGCTTCTGCGATCTGCACGGGGCTGAAAACGCCCTGTTTGAAAAGGACCTGGAGGCGGAAGGAATTCCCTGCCTTCGGCTGGAACGCGAATACGGCCCGATGATTGACAAGGGCCGTTTGAAATTACGGATCAACGCCTTTCTTGAAAGGCTCGGCCGGGGGAGGAAATATGCGAGCAGCAATTAAGGAATACAATTATGACTGGCTCATGGGCAGCACACTCAGCGCGGCGGCCAAATTCCCGGCAGGTACGGCAAAAGAGATCGCCTGGGCATACCGTTATATTCCCTACTTCAAGGGTATTGTAAAAAATTTCGTCGATGCGGGCCCCCCCGGCATTTATTTTATGGATCTGCTCGCCGGGTACTACCAAAACATTCTTGACGCCCACGCACAGGGAAAAAAAATCGCCGCCACCACATTCTGCAGTTCACCGGTCATTTTTTACGCAATGGACATCGTACCGCTGACCTTTGAGGTGTTAACCGCCATCGGTGCCATGGTCTGGAAGCGGGGCATGTTTGACTACATGGATTACTGCTGTGAAGTCGGCATGCCGGAGACCGCCTGCTCATCCCAGCGCGGCGCGCTCGGTGCCTATTTGGCGGATATGGGAGAAAACATTGATATAGTGCTCTGCGATACGCCGGGTGTCTGCGATACGAATGCCAACGCCTTTGTATTTGCCGCCGAATATCTGGACAAACCCTTCTTCCAGTTAAACTATCCGAGCACCCTCGGTGACAGCCGGAGCCAGGCCTACCATGTGAAAGACTTTCAGGCCATGATCCGGTTTCTGGAGGAACAAACCGGCAAAAAAATCGATTATGACCGGCTCGCGGAAAACTTGAAAGAGGTGGAAGCCCAGGATGCCATCACTGCAGACCTTGAAGACATGCTCATGATGGTCCCCACCCCGATTCCGCCGATTTATACGCTCATGATTTATGCGGGCCGGTTCTGTTTTGCCGGCCATCCGGGATATACCCGGCTGCTGGAACTTTTGCGGGATGAAGCGCAAAAACGGATGGCCGCCGGCGTGCCCGCCTTGAAAGCCGGTGCGGAAAATCTGCGCGTGTTAATGTGCTACATTGATCATTACACCGTTGATATAAATTTCTACAATTATTTGGAAGAGCGCGGCATCGCCAATGCCGGCTCGATTCTGACCCGCAATTTCCGGGACTACAACCCCTACTGCCAGGCTTTGGAGGGCTCCTGCTACGGGGTTGATCTTTCCTCGCCGGAGGCAATGCTTGACACAGTCGCCCAGATGAACGCCCGACTCCCCATGGTGCGCTCCATCCGGGGCCCCTATGACCAGCACGGGATGTGGCTGGATGAATGCCTGGCCCTTGCCAGATTATACAGCGTGGACTGCATCATCTACAACGGAACCC
Source organism: Desulfobacterales bacterium (assembly GCA_034520365.1). NCBI lineage: Bacteria > Pseudomonadati > Thermodesulfobacteriota > Desulfobacteria > Desulfobacterales > Desulfobacterales bacterium. Next base: position 863,113 of record JAXHNP010000006.1, on the reverse strand, counting down.
CCGGGTGCCGCAACACCTGGGGTATGGTCAAGCCCTTTGCCCGGGATATCGAAAAACAGGGGATACCGGTCCATATCATGAATGACGACGCTTTTGACGACCGGGTGGAATCCTGGGAGGCGACAAGGGAGCGACTGGACGAATTTTTTACCGTAAGAGGCCTGCTATGAGTATTGTTGCCGGATGCGACGTGGGATCACTGACCTCAAAGGCGGTGATCATGAAGCACAATAAAATTATCGGAAGTTTTATCCTGAGATCCAAACCGCGGCCCCGGGATTCGGCGGATGCAGCGGTTAAAGGGGCGCTTGACGCGGCCGGGCTAGCCCTTGAAGATATAACCTATTGCATCGGTACCGGCTACGGCCGGGACAGAATGGCCTTTGCGGATCATTCGGTCTCGGAAATCTCCTGCCACGGAAAGGGCGCGAAATGGCTGCTGCCATCTGCCCGAACCGTGATTGATATCGGCGGCCAGGACTGCAAGGCCATGAAACTGGATTCGGACGGCCAGGTGGAGCGGTTTAACGCCAATGACAAGTGCGCGTCCGGCACCGGCCGGTTTCTTGAAGTGATGGCAAACGTTCTGGGCATGGATATCAATGAACTGGGGCCGCTCTCCAGAAAAGCGCGCTCACCGATTACCCTGGCTTCTACCTGCACAGTCTGGGCCCAGGCGGATGTCATCAAATATTTAAATTCCGGAACCCCGATTGAAGACATCGGGGCGGGGGTCAACACGGCCATGGCCAAACGGGTGGCCATTCTGGCCAATACCGTAAAACCCGAAGGGGATGTCCTGATGACCGGCGGGGTGGCCAAAAACATGGGGGTGGTGGCCACACTTGAAAAACTGCTGGGCCTTCGGATCAAAAAGGCCAGACGGGCGGATCCGCAGATGGCGGGCGCGATCGGCGCGGCGGTGATGGCCTATGAGGAGATAACAAGCCGGGTTTTGGAGAATTAGCGGGAATTTTAAAACAGATATTTGGAAATGTTTCCGGGCTATGTTGCCCGGGACCGAGCGTAAAAGTAACTTTAAAGGCACTGAGACACGATAAATTTGTTCTATCTATTTTTCAGGCGGGCACGGTGGCCCGCCCTACGAATGGGGAAAAACCCGATTCATCGTAGGGTCGGCCACCGTGCCGACCATAAATTCTTGATTTCATTAACCTAATACCCCTGAAGTTACTTAGAGGCATATTTTTGAAGATTAAGATTAAGACGGGATAGAGGTGTGCCAATGATTGTAGCAGGATGCGATGTGGGCTCCTTAACGGCTAAGGCTGTGATATTGAAAAACGGCGAGCGCTTTTCCGAGGCGGTGATCCGGGCCAAACCCCGGCCCTCGGATTCGGCAAGCGAGGTGATGCGGCTGGCGCTTGCCGATGCCGGCCTGACATTTGATAATCTCGATTATATGGTTGGCACCGGCTACGGCCGCGAGCAGATACCGTTTGTCCATGCCGTTGAATCCGAAATCTCCTGCCACGCCAAAGGCGCCTGGCATCTTGCGCCCTCTGTCCGCATGGTTGTTGATATCGGCGGCCAGGATGCCAAAGCCACAAAAATTGATGAAAACGGCAGCGTGGCCCGGTTTATCTACAACGACAAATGCGCCTCCGGCACCGGCCGGTTTCTGGAGGTGATGGCCGAGGCCCTTGAGGTCCCGCTCGACCAGATGGGCAGTATCGGTGCCCAAGCCGCGGAAAAACTCTCCATCTCCAACCAGTGCGTCATATTTGCGGAATCCGAGGTCATCTCCCTGGTAAATGACGGAAAAGAGATACCGGATATCATCAACGCCCTCCATCATGCCATGGCCCGGCGGGTAGCGTCCCTGGCCAGAAGCATCGAGGTAACCCCGGAGGTCGTCATGACCGGCGGGGTGGCCAAAAATCAAGGGGTCTTTGACGCTTTGTCAGAGGCCCTGGGGCTGCCATTACGATCGCTTGACGGAACGGATCCCCAGATTATCGGGGCCCTGGGCGCGGCCCTGTATGCCATGGAAAAAGCAGAAGCTTTGCATGCAGCTGTTTGACAAACATATCGATCAAATCCGAAATTTTCTGGAACGGTATCAGGCAGCCGGGGCGTTAACCACATATTCGCATACCCGCCCCGCCAGCTGGCCGGCCTCCCATCGGCAGAACCTGGTCCTGGCCGGGGATACCGGGGTGGAACTGGGGCATCCCAATGATGTATCCTCCGCTTTTCTGCTTTGGACAAATGACCCGGCCCGGGTAGTTGACCGGCGCATCACGGTGGTTGGCCCGGACCTGCCGGATCTTAAAGACCAGCGGGCATCATTTGGAAAAATTATTATTGCCGCCGGAGACGACTTTGACGAAGAAAACAGCTTTGAGCGGTACCGGGAAATGGAACTGCTCCGATATGATCTTGATCTTAAAGGCTACATGATGCGCGGGGTCTCCCAGCACCAGCGCGAATGGAGCCGGGTCAGCAGGGAGGCCCTGAAAAACGGGTTTTCGTTCAGGGTACTGGGCGGTTCGCTCCTGGATCAGTTTACGCGGCTTTCCTATATCAAAGCCGCAGAGGTCATCTTTATCACCCAAAGCCGGGAAGCGGTCCTTGAGATCCAGGGCATCGCCTGCGAAACCATAAAAATTATCGGGGCAATGAACAAAATGGCCGAAGAGCTCTCTTTTGACTGCACGACCTGCGAATATAATGCGGTCTGCAGCGATGTGGCGGAGCTGCGAGCCATGCGAAAGGCTTTAAAAAAACGGAAGGCAGCCTCCCATGCCGGATAAGGCGAAAGGACGAATCATCGCCCTGTGCGGCAAAGGCGGGGTGGGAAAAACCTCCATCAGCGCCGGTATTATTAAAATTTTACTGGCCGATCCGCAAAAAAAGGTCCTGGCCATTGATGCGGATCCCGCGGTGGGGCTTGCCACGGCTCTGGGGATTTCTGTGGCCAGAACCGTGGATGAAATCCGAAATGATCTGATAAAACGGGTAAAGGCCGGGGAGGCGCAGAATAAGGCGGATGTGTTATCCCGCCTGGACTATGAAATACTGGCTGCGCTTGAAGAGCGGAAGAACCTGGCGTTTTTGGCCATTGGCCGGCCGGAAAACGAGGGCTGCTACTGCCAGGTCAACCACATGTTAAAGGATATTATCGTGTCACTGGCCGCTAATTTTGACTATGTCGTTATTGACGGCGAAGCGGGCATTGAACAGATCAACCGGCGGGTCATGGAAGCTGTCACCCATCTCCTGATGATCTCCGATGCGTCCAAAAAGGGGCTTGAAGTCGCCAGAACCATCCTGGCAGTGGCGGATCAGGCGGTCGGCTATGCGCAGGCGGGCCTGATTATCAACCGGCTCCGCGGCGAAGAAGAGTTTGATACCCTCCGCATCCCGCAGCCCCTTTCCTGCCTGGGCTGGATTCCGGAGGACGAAATGATTCGGCAGGGGGATATGGCGGGCACCAGTTTGCTTGAGACGGAGGACGGGCCGGCCATGGATGCGATTCGGCAGTGTCTTTCGGAAATAAAAATCTTTCCCTCAAAACCAGTAACTGACGGGATGCTTTATGGAACAACTGGCACGCAATAATCTTTCGGATCAACTGGTGCAAATTCTCGGCAACCAGATTATCCGGAATGAACTTAAATCCGGCGAGATGATTTATGAGACCAAAATTTCCAAAGAATGGGGCGTCAGCCGGAGCCCGGTACGGGATGCCCTGCACATGCTGGAGCAGAACCGCCTCCTTGAGCGTACCGCCTCGGGCAGCTACAAGGTCACCGAACTAACCGAGGAATATATTTTAAATTTCTATGACACTGTCACGATCATCTATCAGTATGTCTTTGCCAAGGCAGCGGAAAATGCGACAAAAAAGGAAATACAGGCATTAAAAAAAGCCTTGGACAAGATCGAAAAAAGCCTTGAAACAAAGGACTATGAAATCTACCTGGAAGGATTCACGGACTATGGCAAGATGATATTAGCCGCCGCCCGGAACCCGATCGTCGAGAAAATCGCCTTGGAACTCATGCCCAGTGCCCAACGGATACAATATTCGACCCTGACGATTTTTCCCGATTACTTTGAAACCATGGTTGATCTTATCCGGGATAGCTATCAGCATATCGTTGACCAAAACCCCGGCGCCGCTGCCCGGGATTTTACGCATTTCGCCGATGCCCTCAAAAAAATCCACTTAGAGAATCTTATCGCGCAGCAGCGTATTGGGTAGAAGCGCCCTCCCCGGCCCGCGGGCGGCAGGCGGCAGGAACCGAGCCTATAAATAACTTTAAAGGCATTGAGTTTTTTGAACTGTAAACCGTGAATTGTAAACTCGAAACATTTGGCGGATGCGCTATCGCTTATCCGCCCTACGTACTGAGGTACGGTAAATTTGTTCTATCTATTTTTCAGGCGGGCACGGTGGCCCGCCCTACGAATGGGGAAAAACCCGATTCATCGTAGGGTCGGCCACCGTGCCGACCATAACTTCTTGATTTCATTGACCGTACACCTTACACCCTATACCTTAAACCGTGAAGTTACTTAGAAGAAGACCTCTTCCGCATTTTCCGCCCCCTTCAGGGCGGGCAGCCAGGCAGCGAGTTCATCAATATCCATGATCGCATCCAAATCGCTTTCCTTGACCACATAATAGCCGTCAATATCCTCGAAAAAGCTCTCATCCTGGATCGCGGGCTTTAGATCGTCCTCATAGTATTTCTGCGGATTGATGAAAAAATAGGCATTCTCCTCTTCCGCTTCCTCCTCGAAGAGATTCATGCCGACATAGATCCAGGTTTCAATTTCGGGGATGGGATACTCCGGGTGCAAAAAGCTTCCTTCAAAATAGACTTTCCCGATTACAAAATTTTCCGCTTGCATAAGCCGTCCCTTTATCAATGGATTTTCAGTCAGGATTCCCGGTAGACAATGGTAATACTTAGATTGCGCTCGATCTCGCCGTTTTTTTCCGCCATGGATTCGGATTGGAGCATATGTACGATTTCTATATCCGGATGATCAGCCAGCCATTCGTTGATCTGAATCTCATTGGGCGGATTGATGTTTAGGGTAAAATAGGTAAATATTTTTGTTTTAAGCGGGTTCATCGCCTCCTCCATTTCATTCTGAGAGCCCGGCAATGGCACTGCCCAACAGATTGGCATGGTCAAGAGCCAAAAACTCAAAATCAAGCCCTGACAGGCCCTTGGCATTTAACAAATGCCGCAATGCATACTCGGCTGCTTCTTTATATGCCGGATGCCCCCAAAAAACACCGCCTTCAGAGGTTATTACAACTTTTTTCACCGGCTGCGCCCGACCTGTCGCTAAAAAGGAGATGAGGCCGGCCAGGGACGCTGCCACCAGCCGGGCGGAGCGATTGATAATCGCTTTTGCCATCTCTTTTTCCGTATCCGTTTCAGCGGATGCCCCGTAAGCTTTTTCAAATACGGCTGCCGCGCCCTGCCGGGTATCAATCCGGCTCTCCGGCAGACGCAGTTTAAAGAGATGGGCTAAATACTGGCCGGAAACCGCTTTTTCAAACCGCTGCTGGCCCGGATTATTGGATTCCCGGTCCAGCTTTTCATCCCATTCGGTCAAAAAGGGCGGCCGGAAATTACCGGATTCCAAATTGACCGGCAGCTCAACGGTTTCGTCCCGGTCTTCGGTCATCTTAGGCATCCGCCCGGTGGGCAGGGATATCGCCATGTTGGTGCCGGTCCCCACGATGAGCCCGATATAGGCATCTGCACCGGGCGCCCCCATGCCGGCAAGCAGGGCTGCCACCGTGTCGTTGATTACTTTTACCTTCGTGCACTGCCAAAAGAAATGCCGGCCAGCCAAGTGCCGGCACAGCATTTCACCGATCTTTTGCCCCACCGTATCGGCAACAAACATTTCCTTGGTCCACCGCAGCAGAACCGCATCCCCGTCTCTTGTAGGTTCGGCCGGATATGAAAAGCAGTATCCCAGGGGCAGATTTGAAGCCGGTTCAACGGAATGTATAATGTTGGCCAGCCGGTCCAGAAAATCCGTCTGATCCAACTGCCGCTCTTGCTCATTTGTAAGCCGCTCTTTAACCGGCCCTTTTTCAAATTTAAGCCGGCCCGAATCCAGGGCAACCTGCGCGCAGCGCACATTGGTGCCCCCGAGATCCAGCGCCAACAGGCGGCCGGATTGGGGGATGGACCGGATGGGTACGAACGTGGGGATGCAAAGAAGCTCGCCGCCATCTTTCTTTAACCCGTCGCGCGTTTTTTCCTCCATCTGACGGGCAATTTCAGCTAACCTGTCATCTGAGAGATCGAATGCCTGAGGCATAGGCTGCCTTTTTCAAAGATTAGTATTGATGGACTCGTAAAAAGTCGATTTCGGGACGGCAAAGAAAAAAGTTCAAGATCGCGGCGCGCAAATCCCGAGGAATGCAGCGTACTGACGCGTACGTGAAATTCCGAGGGATGCAGCGCAACAAAGATATTGGACTTTTTGCGAAGCCGTCAGTATTTATGAAGCATCTGGTTCTTGTCTGTAAACCCGGACCATACCGCCCCGCCGATAAGATACAGGATATAGCCCACCGCGACCACGCCCGCAATTATCAAAAGCGCCTTAACTGTTTGTTTGGGCTTGAACAGGGCAATGATGGCAAGGGCGGCAATAATGCCGATGGCCGCATAGGTATGGGTGTAATAGAAATTGTTTACCAGTCGTAAAAAATTGTCCAGATCCATCTCCGCCCTCCGATTGCCGCAGGCGGTCTGGCCGCCACGGCAAAAGCGTTTTAAAAAAGGCTCATTCCACATGCGGGGCATAGGCTTTTAACCCGAAATACCCGGCACACATCACGACAATAAGAATGGCCAGGCTGATTTTGAATCCTTTTTTCATGCTTTTCCTTTCGCAGGTCATATCCCTCAGTGATGATGCCCTGCTTCAGAGTGTCCGCCCGCCACAACATAGACCGCTTCTTCGGATCCCGGGTTACTCAGGTATGCGGTATCTTCCCCCTCAATATGAAACGCGCATCCGGCGGCCAAACGACCGGCAAACGCGCCTGTCACCTCCAGATCCCCGGCGGCGGCCAGCACCATTTCCTCATGGCCCGCGCCCGGTTTTACCAGGCGATCCGTTTCACCGGGCTTTAAAACCCCGTAAATCATGTAACAGGCATGGCTGCCGGTATGCTCCTTGCCGAAAATATACTCCCCGTCTTCCGCAGAAAGTGCCGGAGTTCTTAAATCGATTGGCTTCATCAGGGCTCCCTTAGATATTTATGCAATTTAAGAATAAGGGCTTCTAAAGTAACTTGAGGTTCACGGTTCACAGTTCAAAGTTCACGGTTCATTGATTCACCGGATAGACGCATCTGGGATCCGGCGCGTCGAGATTCTTGTCAAACATGTAGCTGATGGCCGGACATCCGCCGTGGCATCTCTGATGCAGCCGGCATTCGGTTTGCGGGCACGGGTTGCCTTGAAAATGCCTGAATTTTTCCAGTGTCGGATGCTGCCAGATGGTGTCAAAATCATCCTCAAACAGATTGCCAAGCTCAAATTCACTGTATCGGAAAAGCAGGTAGCATGGAAAAACCCGCCCGTCCGGCAGCACGGAGAGCTTGGTGGTGCCCGCCGGGCAGCGCACATTTCCAAGCTCTGGAAAATCTGCCAGATCCGGGAGAAATCCGGAACAGAACACGCCGTCTACACCGGCATATGCTTTTTTAATGTCCACAAGCCGGCTGTAAAACGCCTCAAACGGCAGGCTGTATAAAAGATCCGCCGAATTGAGGATGTCCCGGTAAAGCAGGTAAAATTCAATGCCCTGAAGGCCAATATAGGATTTAAATGCGTCCGGGATCAAGTCGTGTTTTGAAAAAATCGTCTTCAGGATCGGCCGGCGGGAAAGAATATACTGATGGAGCGGCTCGGCAACATCTTCCGAATTCATGGATATTCCCAGGCGGACGGATTCCCTTGAATACCGATCGGAAATTTGCCAAAGCGTCTCCACCCGGCTGCCATTGGTGCTGATGGTGCTCATCAATCCCGCATCCACCAATAGGTCCAGCATTTCAAACAAACCGGGATGCAATGTGGGTTCACCGCCCAGCATATCAATGTGCCGGATGCCGTTTGCCCGGCACACGGACACCATTTTTTGGAAGTTCTCGATCGACACATCCCCGCAGTCGGGCAGCTGCCGGTTAAAACAGAAGTCGCAGTCAAAGTTGCACCGCAGGGTGGGATAGAACTGGAGGTATGCGGGCATAAAGTGCTTTTTACCTGGAGATCCCGTAAAGCCGGCACATGGCGGGATCCGGCGCCAAAGGATGAGAGGCCCGGAACCGGCAGCCGCCCCGGCATTCTTCAAGTACCGGGCAATCCCGGCATTCAAGCTCGTCCAGCCGGATATGCGTCATATTCAGCCAGCAGTCTTTCAGGCTTTGCCGGGCATCGCCCAGCGGCCGATCCCTGTAAAAACCGCATTTTACGGCTTTCCCATCCGGCATGACCGCCATCAGATGCCGGCCGCACGCATAGCCTTCAGATGCGCCGTGATAGCCCCCGCCGTAAGCATAGGCCATCAAGGGGGCGGCCTGTTCATAGGGCACGGTAATATCCGCATGCCCTTCCAGGGCTCCGGCCACCGTCAATATATCAACGCCCCATTCCAGCGCTTCGACTTCCGCCATAAATTCGCGCATCCGGTCAAATTCCGTCAAATTCCCGTTGTGGATCATGGTGGAAAAGGAGACCGGAATGCCGGCCTTTCGCGCAATATTTACCCCGTTTACGGTTTTTTCAAACACCCCCGGCCCGCGCAGCCAGTCATGCCCCGCTTGCCAGCCGTCCAGGCTGAACTGGATCTCATCCACATCCAGCTGCTTGATATTATCCGGGGTGATGCGGGTGCCGTTGGTAAACAGGATCCGCCGGATTTTAAGATCCCTGACAGCCTCCAGGTAGGACGCCAGCTCCTGGTAAACCATGGGCTCGCCGCCGGATATCAGAAGCCGCAGTCCGCCCATTTCAGAAAACTGCCGGGTAATATCCACGGCCTCTGAAAGCGCCAGCTCAGCCGGCCGGGATTTGCCCAGATAGCAGTGCCGGCATTTAAGATTGCAGCGATGGGTGAGGTGGAGTTCCAGGTACCGAAGGGACGGAGAAGGGCTGTGATCGATGGTGATATCAATCGGCGCAGGCACGGCAAGCGCCTCCAGAATCCCTTCTTCGATACAGTATTCGACGAACTCGGCGTCATCCGTCAGGTTTTCGCCTTTTGTATGGCCGTCGCACCGGCTTAAAAAATCGAGTGCCCGGTCATCGATCTCATAGAGCTCATCTCTTCCTCTATGATAAATATAGGGGATTTCCAGCCGCTTCAACGCCGCCTCAGGGGCCAGGCGCAGGTAGGCTTGCTGCCAGGTCATGTCACCGCTTCCAGGGATTTTTCATCGATCAGGCGATGCTCAACCAGAAGGGTGAGCACGATATAGCCGCCGCAGGGCTCCATGTCGTCTTCGGGAGCATTGGATTGAAAATCGCAATCTTCGGCCCTAAAAGGGCATTGAAAACAAACATGGGGTTCAATAACGGGCCGGTGCCGGTGCCAAAGCGCCGGGTCCTTGGCGAACGTGATCTGTTCCGGAGACACCACGCCCCGATCAACCAGGGCTTCCACCACCTGGGCGCCGTAGCAGGCCATTTCCTCTTTTTCCCCTTCCCGGAAAAAAATACAGTACGGCCGGCAGATATAGCTCTTAAAATCGATTTTGGTCATAAGCAAAGGTGTGTGCTCAAATAAAATAGCCTGTGCAGACAAGGCATGCACAGGCTATTTTTTCAGTTAAAATCTGGTAGCTAGCAGGATCGTTTGCACTTGCAAAGACCGGTGGGCGCTTTTCTGACTTTTCTAATCTTCATGATTGTCTCCTTTCTTCTTGAAAGTATTGATTAAGCCGTGTATCCGGTGCCGAAATTGCCGGCACCCCCTTTTTAGCCCGCTGCGTTCATCGCAGCATTATTATAAATATATCTTCTGCCTGAAAATCTGTCAAGGCTGTGCGCACGGTAAATTTGTTCTATCTATTTTTCAGGCGGGGACGGTGGCCCGCCCTACGCGACAATGCCGACATTTTGTAGGGTCGGCCACCGTGCCGACCTTACATGCGAACAACCCCATGGTTATGGGGTTGTTCGCCAGAACAAATTCACCGTGTGGCTGTGCGGCATTTTAGTATCGTTTGAGCCGGATGGACTGTCTGCGCCCGTCCCCTTTTCTACAGCTCGGCCAGCAAATCCCGGGCCCGCTCCTGCCAATAGGGATTTTCCGTGCTTTCAATGGCTTCGTTCAATAACGATCGGGCCTCCTGTTTGGGGTTTTTTCCCCATTTGTCCATCAACAGTTCCGCCAGATAGATGTAGCCTTCCACATGATGGCCGAAATATTCGGTTTCCTGAAGCTCCCGGTAATATTCCATGGCCTTGTCTTTATCGTTGTAGGGCCATGGCACCTTTTGCCAGAACCGCCCCAGGGCGAGCATAGGACCGCCGTTGTCAAAGGTCTTGTCGATCTCATAGGCCTTCTCAAGGTTCTCCTGGGTCTTGTTTTTAAGCCCCTCCCTGAGTGCGGTGATGATGCCCACACCATCTGAATAGACCCCCACGTTCAGGCCGTAGAAAAAATAGCCCTGGGGTTCATCCGGTTTCAGCTCAATTGCCTTCTGGGCATATTCCATGCCGATTTTGCCGTATTCCGCACAGATGTCTTCCCACCCGGAGACTCTCTTATGCTTGGCTTTATAGCCGTATTCCCGGTAGGCCTTGGCACAGCGCCAGGTGGCCTCAAAATTTTGGGGATCATTTTTCAGGATCTCTTTATAAATGGAAATGGCCTGCTTGACTTTATCCAGCTCCTTGGTAGCCAGCAGCGCATTTGCCTTTTCCAGCTTTGTCTGCTCTCCAGCGGCGGTCTCTTGCCCGCCTTCAGATGCCGAAGCGGCCTCCGGCATTTCTTCGCCCGAAGAACCGGCCTCATCCGCAGCAAAAACCGGGCAAACGATTAAAGCGGAAATCAGAATCAGCCCCACCATAATTTTCCATCTCTTCTTCATTTGACAATCCCCCTTTTTAAATCAGCTGAAATTTGAGCATGAAATTTGACCATACGAATAATAGGTGTCAGGTTTCAGGTGTCAGGTTTCAGGTTTCAGGTTTCAGGTTTCAGGGTTTAGGGTTTAGGGTTTAGGCACTAAATTTTTGAAACTGTGAACTGTGAGCTACTTAAATCATAAAGCCTTGATTTCATTGACCCTACACCTTATACCCGATACCTTAAACCGTTAAGTTACTTAGAAGTATTCCCCCCGGGCCGTTTGCCCGGGACCGAGCCTATAAATAACTTTAGAGGCACTGAGGTACGGTAAATTTGTTCTATCTATTTTTCAGGCGGGCACGGTGGCCCGCCCAACGAATGGGGAAAAACCCGATTCATCGTAGGGTCGGCCACCGTGCCGACCATAAATCCTTGATTTCATTAACCTAATACCTAATACCCAAAACCTAATACCCGTGAAGTTACTTAGAAGGGGCTATGGCTCAATCCGGCCCCATTGATTTAAATCGGTTTTAGTTATCTCTGTATATCTTTGAGTACAATGTTTAGCAATAGATAAATTGGTATAAACATCGGTCCGATAGGGGGGCGTCCGTTGTTCTGCAAAATTGAATTGAGGGGCTATGTCGATTCTCATTTATTGATGATTCGGCTGACCAGCGCCTCCACCCGGGCCTGGATTTCATCCCTTACCCGGCACATGAATTCTTTGGACTGGCCGGCCGGATCCGGAAGCTCCCAGTCCAGCATTTCAACGCCTGGCACATGCGGGCATTCCTCACCGCACCCCATGGTCACGATAATATGCGGCTCCGATGCTTCGACAGCCGCATTCAGGCTGCTGGGCGTGCGAAAGGCCATATCATAGCCGATCTCTGCCATAACTTCCTGCATTACCGGATTGACCTGTTCGGCCGGCTGACTGCCGGCACAGTCCACATCCAGGGCATCACCGGCCATGTAACGGGCAAATGCGGCGGCCATCTGGCTGCGGCAGGCATTCTCCCGGCAGGCAAACAGAATTTTTTTTCTTCGAAAGACCGGGCCCATCTTTTCGATTTCATTTCTGACATCATCGGCCACCGTATCATGCTTTTTCATATCCCCGATATTTTCGATGTGCCGATAGGTTAAGCTGCTGTCAAACGAGGCGCCCACCGCATCGAAAAAATACCTGGCGGTCAGGGTCATCCCCTCGAAAAGATTCCTGCCTTTTGTGGCCCCGACAGAAAGCATCATCCCTTTGCGAAAGGGGCGCCCCGGATCCACAAGCCCCAGTTTATACTTTCGCGACCATAGGGTCTGGGACCGATCGATCAGCGCTTTGAGCTGTGCGGTGGTGTTATAGAAGTAGATCGGCGTGGCCAGGATAATCAGGTCCGCCCGCCGGAGAAGCGGATACATCTCCAACGCCATATCGTCATCCTCGATCGAGCAAAACCCTTTGCGCTCACACTGGGTGCAGCCGATACAGGGCTTGATGTTTTTTTGGGGGACCTGTACCAGGCGGGTTTCCGCGCCACAGCCGGCGGCCGCCTCGAGCACCAGGTTCGAAAGATGGTTGGTATTGCCTTTTTTACGGGGGCTTCCCTGCAATCCGAGAACTAGCATGATCCCTTTCCGTTTTCGATGGCTGCCAGCGCCTCTTTGGCCAGGCGGCTGACATGGGTTGTAACAAGCGCCAAATCGCGAAACATATCGATTTCCGAATTATCCGCCAAAAGCGCTTCAATCTCTGAAACAGCCGCCGCGGCGCCTAAATTGCCGAGTGACCAGGCCGCATATCCGCGGTGGTGGGCATCCGGAGACGTCAAAAAAAGTCGTAAATCGCCGACCGTATCCTGCAGGAGCGCGGGCCGGACCTTTGCCAAGCGGCCGACAGCCCAGATCGAACCCCGCTGCAGGCCCTCATGCTCTAAAAAATTCTGATCACGGCGCACATAGGAGCCTAAAATGGCGCCGTATTCATCGGCAAGCTTTGGCTGTCTTGCCATAATCTCCGCCATAGCCTCAGGCGAGCCCCAGCCGATACCCCCGGACTCATCATTTAAATTCCACATGAGCCGCCGCATCACGACCCGTGCGGACTCCATATTGCGCTCAGCCAGCCGGGCGACCACAAACCCCATTCCGGCCACCGCCCGCCATTTGACAAGCGGCGAGCCATCATAGAAGCAGGCGAACAAGGGATTGACCGCCGTTCGGGCGGGAATGCGGGCCAGTGCATCCAATATGTCATTGATATCCGTATCCGAGGCAAGCAGTTGGCGGACCCTTTTTTTGAGCTGCCGTCCGGTCATTCCGATTAAATCGATATTATCTGACATTCCCCTTTTACACCCTATTCCTTTAACCCCACACCCCACACCTTACACCCTACACCTTACACCCCACACCCCTATACCTACGCTTCCCAATAAATACAATCCGCCGGACAGTGCTTGATGGCCTCGTCAACCAATTCTTCCGGATATTCGCAAAGCTCCGCCACCGCCACATACCCCGCGTCGCTTAGATGGAACACCTCCGGGCAAACCTCTTCGCAGACGCCGCAGCGGATGCATTCGCTTAACTCCACAACCGGGGGCTTCACGAAGCCTGACCAAGCACCGCCTGACCGATTTTTCGGCCATATGCCCGGCAGTTGCCAAGGCCTTCCTTGTCCGGGACATACTGGATTTTCAACCCTCCATCGAGCATGTCAAACTTCATGGCCGCCAGTTCGTCATGAATCAGCTTGACCGATTCCCCGCTCCAGCCATAGGAACCGAATGCCGCGCCGATTTTGTTTTTCGGCTGAAGGCCTTTCATGTAGGTTAAAATATCGCTGACCGATGGGAACAGCCCGTTATTCAATGTTGGCGAGCCAACCACTATGGCTTTGGCGTCCAGGACTTCGGTCATAATTTCGCTGCGATGGGAACTCCGGATATGCACGGGGGTTACGGAAACCCCGGTTTCCGCAATGCCGTCGGCAATGGCCTCTGCCATGAGCTTGGTGCTCTTCCACATGGTATCATAGATAATAATGGCCTTCCGTGCAGGCTCCTGCCGGCTCCATTCGACATAGGCGTTAATAATTTTGCCCGGGTCCTTTCGCCAGATAATGCCATGATCCGGACAAATCATCCGGATATCAAGCCCCATTTCCGTGACCTGTTCCACCAGCTTCAATATTTTGGGCGCGTACAGCAGAAGAATGTTGGCAAAATACTTTTTGGCATGCGGCATAATCGCATCGCCCACCACATCGTCAAACATTTCATAGCCCGCATAGTGCTGGCCAAAGGCATCGCTTGAAAACAGGATCTTATCGGTCTGGCTGTAAGTGAACATACTGTCCGGCCAGTGCAGCATCCGGGTTTCCAGAAATGTCAACGTCCGGCTGCCGATACTCAGCTCCTGGCCGCTTTCGACTGCCTGATAATTTAAGTTATCCCCAAAATGCTGGACCAGATTCTTATGCCCCATCTTGGAGCAGTAAACCGGCTTGTCTTCACCGATGTAATGCATGACCCGGGGCAGGCCCCCGGAATGGTCCATTTCCGTGTGATTGCTGATCACTATATTTATCTTTTTGGGATCCACAACCTCGGAAATATTGGCCAGCATTTGATCGGCAAACTCTTTTTTCACTGTATCAATAAGCACCACCTGCTCATCAACCACCAGAAAGGCATTATAGCTCGTGCCCTGCTCGGTGGAGTATCCGTGAAAATCCCGGATATTCCAGTCGATCACACCAACGTTGTAGATTCCCTTTGCAATTTCTACTGGCTTCATTCACTGCCTCCATAAGAAAGACCGGTTTCAGTTAACTGGGATTTGGGTATTAGGTGTTGGGTATTAGCTACACCTAATACCTAAATGTTAATACCCAATACCTTTTTAAACACCGAAACCGGTCTCTAAACTAAATTATTCTTTTTCAAAATCATCTTTGCCTGCGCCGCAGACCGGGCACACCCAGTCATCCGGCAGATTTTCAAAGGATGTACCGGGCTCAACCCCGTTATCCGGATCACCCTGTTCCGGGTCATAAACATAACCGCAGACCTGGCATACATATTTGTCCATAACGCCCTCCTTTTTTGATTAACGTAATCGTATTTTAATTAACTTAATCGTACTCAGTCCCGCGCAAGCGGGACGGTACACGTACTCGTTGTAATCGAAAAAAAATTAAAAGCCGATTACGAGAACGAGTACGAGCACGAGTACGAATCTGAAACCTGAAACCTGTTATTAAAGCTTTTTCACCTGGCGTGGCAGTCCATACAGGACAAGGGCCCGGAAGCCTGCCCGGCCATTTTTCGCTCCTTGTGGCAGGCAATGCAGCTTTGGTTCATAACCTGCTGCTTCTTGAGTTTGCCCTGCTCCTGCAGCTTCTGTATGGCCCCGCGCTTTTGCGGAAACATGTTGTGACAGACATTGCAGTCATCATGCGTTTCCTGATGCAGTCTATGGGGGAACGGAGCGGCCGGCAGGCGGCCGCTCTCAAGCTTCATCTCGGCCGCCCCCTTATCAATGGTTTCCTGTGCGGTTTCCTGTGCCGCTGATAAGGCGGCTACACTCATTGCCGTCACAACTGCCGATGCGGTCAGAATCAAAATAATTTTTCGCATGCATTGCTCCAATCCGGCCATCAGGCGCTGCCTGACAGCGTGCATTGGGTGAAATCCACTTCCTTGCCGCATTTCGGGCATTTGTGCGGCTTGTCAAATTCATCGGAGAAAATCTCCAATGCCTCGCTGCACTCGGGGCAATTACAGGTAAATGACTTCAAATTTTTAAACTGCTGGAATCCCGGGCAGTGCTGTGGTGTCGTCATAATATCTTCCTCCTTGCTTTCTTAGTATCTAAGTTAAAATAAAGTGTACAAATTTTATCCAGTATACATGACTTCCTGAGGCATTATTTTGTAATTCCATTCACCATGAAAACTCGCTCGCTCAATGTTTAGCTGAGCCATTTCATCATCACCAACTTTAAGACCTTTTTCATATTGCGTATCATCAATATCAGCCTCTATTTTCAGGCCTTTTTGGGTTGTGGTGTTTGAAATCAGATTGACTATAGTCCCAAGGCTATCTAATGGTCGTCCCCGCCAGTTCTTGCTCATAAAAGAAAACATTTGATGCTCGATTTTATTCCATTTGCTTGTCCCGGGCGGAAAATGACAAATACTGATCGTAATTCCCAATTCATTTACCAGAGACTGAACCTCTTTTTTCCACAAACGAACTCGGTAGCCGTTACTGCCACCGCCGTCTGCTGTGATCAGCAACCGGGTAGCGCCGGGATACCTGAAACAGCCCATTTCATTCCACCAACGCCGAATGCTTTCAACCGCAAATTGTGCTGTATCTCGACTTATACCGACGCTTACCCATCCCTCATTACGTGTCAAATCATAGATACCGTAAGGACAAGCTTTACCTTTCTCTTTGTCCGGAAAGTCATATGTGTTCACATCGGTTGGTTGCCCGGCGGGTTCCCACTCCATACCGGTGTTTTTATATTGGCCAATATTTTCTTTTTTCTTGGCATCGACTGAAATAACAGGCTGACCATCGCCTTGAAACTCTTTTACCTGCTCATATATAAAATTGAACTGTGCATCCCGATCCGGACTTTGTTTTCCCTCCTTAATTTTTCGATTGGCCTGCATACTGTAACCCATTTCCTGAAGCATCAAATACACAGTCTTCTGGGACACATTATGCCCTCTTTTACGAAGGGCTTCTGATAGTTTATAGGTACTTTTACAGGTCCATCTGAGAGGAGATTCCGGATCGCCTCTGGTAAGCGGATCTATTAGCATATCAAGGTCTTTAATCAATGCAGGATTTTTATCCACCAGACGCTTACGCCCACCCCCAGATTTACGTATGCGTTTTTTGCTTCCATCTGCTTTACCCGTCAGTTCCTTTTTTCCTTTTCCGATGGTCACACGTGACATACCTGTTGCCTGGCAAACAATGGTATCTCCTCCTCTGCCAATTGTATTGGCTTCTGATGCAGCCCATATCCTTTTGTCCTTTTCTGACAAATGAGCCGCCATCAACTCGAACCTTTTTTTCACCTGACTGATCAGATCTTCTTTCTGTTGAGTTTCCATACATTTGACTGTAGTATGGAAGTGAAACAAAAGTCAACATATTTGTATATTTTATTTTAACTTATTACCTTACTGCAGTTTGGCCGCGATTTCACGGCCGTAGTCCTGAGCCATTTTCATCCCGCCGCCAAGCGTGCTTGCCTTTAAACGCAGCGGATTGCTGACCATCTCCATGCCGAAAATATTTTTCATCGTATCAAAGATCCGATCCGGGGCCTCCCCGCTCCAGCCGAACGCGCCGAACGCGCCGCCGACTTTTCCGGAAAGCTCGGCATTTTCAGCCATGAAAAGAAGCGTCTTCATGGACTGCATCATATCCCCGTGATAGGTCGCAGAGCCGAACACATAGGCGTCATAGCCCGTGAGATCCTTCTCCGACTTGATCTGATTGGCGTTGACCGCTTCCACTTCGATGCCGGAAAACCGCATGCCTTCCGCGATCAATCCGGCGATAACTTCCGTCTCCCCTTTCCGCGTCGCAAAGGCGACCAATGCTTTAGCCATGTCTCACCTTTTGGGTTCAGTGTTTGGATTTGATCCGATCGTCCGTTCCTTTATCTTCGCAATCGGGCGTATAACAGGAATTATCCACGAATTCACACTTTTCTTTGCAGGACGGGCATTGCTTCGGCGGTGCGTCCGCCTCGAAGGTATACCCGCAATTTGAGCACTTCCAACTGGCCATCATCCTCACCCCCCTTATTGACTGTTTTTCCAGTGGCCATGAATATTGCAGTATTCCCTGGCGGTTACTTGACCGGCGGATATTTCGAAAAAGGCCTCAGGCGCATCCCCCGGATTCAAGAACTGCATATAGCTCTTGCCATCCACAATCAACTCGATCCATTCGATATAATGCTTCTCCTCCATGGGATGGGCCACATCGCCGATCTTTACCTTAATTCCCTTGTCGGTTTTTTCAATCACCGGGACGTGCTTTTCCTTTGCCGCATCCACGGTGTTCTCAGCCATCAGCGTCATTGCCTGGTCGCAGCAGACCAGGGTGCCGTCACTGGCATGAAGCATCTCAACAATGTTGCCGCACAGTTCGCATTTATAGACTTCCAGGTGTTGCGTCATAATTCTCCTCCTTCAGAACAATGGGTTGCATAATCAGTTTAAATCAAAAGCCCCGACTCCTGGTTTATAGCGCCGGGCGTTTTAAGTTGTCTGGCCAATCCGCCAGCGCTCTTGATAAAAAATAATGGTTCAGATTGATTTTTCCAATACAAATTGTTTACACGCTAAAAGCTAAAGCCATTTGCCCTTATGCATGTGTGTCTCTTTCTCCGCCTCGGCGGTTTTCCTAATCCGATAGGCCGCATCCCGAAGGATGCCGTAGAGCACACCGCACCCCACATCTTCTCGATCCAGATCCCCCTTCTCGGCCAGATTCAGCATCGCTTCTGCAAGCTCAATGGTTTTTTGGATATTTTCATTGCAGGTTTTCAAGAAACTGTCCCCTTTTTTCCTTATGCCAAATTGGATTTCAATTTGCATGCCAAAAATCTTAAATTACGAAAGGGAGACTTAAAGGAAATGGCCTTTTTTTTGAAGCCTTTGCCAAAGCCACCGAGACTTTTAAACCGTGAACTATGAACCGTGAACTCGAAACATTTGGCGGATGCGCTATCGCTTATCCACCCTACTGATTCGTACTCGTGCTCGTACTCGTACTCGTGATCGGCTTTTAATTTTTTCGAGTACGATTAAATTACCTAAAAATGCGCTAATTGATCTTGACATGTTTCAAGATTTCTCATTGAAACATTTATGTTTCAAAAACAATAATCAATGACGGGAAAAATGTATGGCTTCTGAAAAAATCTTAAAAACCGCTGCAAACGATATGCAATCCAGGCAAAACGGGGCGATATACTGGCCAAAACTTTATGCCGGCACGCTTTTACGCCGGTATAAACGGTTTCTGGCGGATGTGCCCCTGGATTCCGGTGAGCAGGTCACTGCCCATTGTCCGAATTCAGGCAGCATGACCGGCTGCAGCATCTGGTAGAGAAAGGCGAACGGTGTGTCATGTTTTTTCTGATTCAGCGGACAGATGCCGAAGCATTCGCCCCGGCGGACCATATTGATCCGGCATACGGCCGGGAGCTTCGAAAAGCTGCGGATAAGGGGGTTGAGCTGCTTGCGTCCGGCTATAACTTCAAGTACTGTTTTCCAGGGTTTGCGGCACGGCTGAGGGGTATTCGTTGATGAACCGATAGAGCGTGGCCCGGCCCACACCGAGCAGTCGGGCGGCCATGGCCTTGTTTCCGGCGGTTTTTTCCAGGGCGTCACGCACCGAGTCAATATCCAGCTTCTTGACCGGGCCGCGGCGGCTTTTGGCCACCCGCTGATCAGCCAGTTCCATGGGCAGGTCCTTGGGCCGGATGATTCGGCTGCTGCATTTGACGATTGAATACTGCAGCGTATTCTGGAGCTGGCGCACATTGCCGGGCCAGTCATAATCCATGAGCATGGAAAGCGCTTCATCTGAAATCCTGATGCGCCCATTTTCCGCCGGGCTGGAAAATGTCTCCAAGAAATAATCCACCAACAGCGGGATATCGACCCGGCGCTCTCTCAAGGGCGGGATATGGATGGGAATGACATTTAAGCGATAATAAAGATCCTCGCGAAAATTTTTCGCGCGCACCGCTTCGCCCAATTCGGTGTTGGTGGCGCTGATGATCCGCACATTCACAGAAATCGTCGCTTCGCCGCCTACCTTTTCGAATTTGCCGGTCTGAAGAAAGCGCAAAAGCTTCACCTGCAAGTCTTTGGGCAGTTCCGCCACCTCATCCAGCAGCACCGACCCGCCGTTCGCCAATTCGAACCGCCCCTTTTTATCCCGGATGGCTCCGGAAAACGCGCCCTTGACATGGCCGAACAGCTCGCTCTCAATCAGCCCCTCCGGAAGCGCACCGCAGTTAATGGGCACAAACGGTGCCCCGGCCCGCCGGCTCTGGTTGTGAACGGCCTCTGCCACCAATTCCTTGCCGGTGCCGGTCTCCCCGTAAATATGGACCGGATAGTCATAGGCAGCCAGATCCTGAATCTGCTTATAGATCCTAACCATCTGGCTGTCCCGGCCGACGATGTCGCCATACCCCATCATCTGACCGGTTTTAAGCTTTAGCTCAACAACATCCGTATTATCCTTGATAAAGGCCAGTACGCCGATGAATTCTCCGGCTTCGTCTTTCATGGCAGTGACATGCATCTCGGCATTGCGGATCTGCCCGTCTTTTCGCAAAATATTGACCGGATACCCGATATCATCCGGGATGCTGTGATCGGCTTCCCGGAACAGGCAGCGCTCGCCGCAGAAAGGTCCGCCAAAGGCCTCATGGCAATCCTTATATAGCACCTCCTCGCGACTGTAGCCGGTGATGCGCTCTGCCTCATGGTTAAAAAAGAAGATGCGGCGGTCCAGATCATGGGCAATAATGCCCTCCTTGAGGTTGTCCAGAATCCGGATCAGATTTTTTTCGTTGGCGAGGATTTCCCTGAATTTTTTTTCCGTCATGATCGTGGGTTCTTATTATATCACCGATTTTTTGTCAAATTCTTCTTGGATTCCCCGTAAAGAGGCACCGAAAAAAATTAACTTTTGACTCAAGTCAATGAAATTTCTTCCATGGCGCCTTATATTAGGAGTCAAACATCGAAAGGAGGCATCATTATGAAATGTCCCGGACAGGACAGCCGATATTGGAAACCCACTGCGATTTTTGAGGTGGACTGCCCGGAATGCGAGAACCGGGTCGAATTCTTCAAGGATGATACCACCCGGCGATGCCCGCATTGCGGGCACCAGTTTGTCAATCCGAACATGGACTTCGGATGCGCGGCTTACTGTAAATTTGCGGAACAGTGCATCGGAAACATGCCGCCGGAGCTTCTGGCCGAGCGCGACGAACTCCTGAAAGACCGGATCGCCATTGAAGTGAAAAAATACTTCAGAAACGATTTCAAACGGATCGGTCATGCCACCCGCGTGGCCCGGCATGCCGAAAAAATCGCGGCCAAGGAGGGCGGCGACATGGCGGTGATTATGGCTGCCGCCTACTTACATGACATCGGTATCCATGAAGCCGAAAAAAAGCACAATTCAACCGCCGCCCGTTATCAGGAGGAGGAGGGACCGCCCATTGCCAGGGAGATCCTTGAAAAACTGGGCGCTGCAGAGGGACTGATCGAAGAGGTCTGCGATATCATCGGCCGCCACCATCATCCAAGGGATGAGGAAACCCAGAATTTCAAGGTTCTCTATGATGCGGACCTGATCACCAACCTGGCGGAAAAGCATAAGGAGCAGCCTATGGCCGCCGAGCATGCCGAGCGGATCATAGAAAATCAGTTTTACACGGAAACCGGAAAATCGATCGTCCGGCAGGTGCTGCTGTAGATCAAGAAAATAACGGAGGACATATGAAAACCACACGCAAAATCATTGAAATCGATGACCAACTCTGCGACGGCTGCGGCCAGTGCGTGATCGCCTGCGCCGAAGGCGCGCTCAAAATAATTGACGGCAAAGCCCGGGTCATCTCGGAGAACCTCTGCGACGGCATCGGCGCCTGCATCGGCGAATGCCCCCAGGGCGCCCTTCATATTGTTGACCGCGAAGCCGAAGAGTTTGACGAGGCGGCTGTTGAAAACCACCTGGCACAGATGGAAAACCAGACCGCCTGCGACCCATCCGCGGGGCCGGGGACCTGCCCGTCCAGCCAAATAAAGAATTTAACGCCGGTTTCCGCATCGCAGGCGGAATCCGCCGAACACGGGCCAACCGACAGCCGGCTGTCCCACTGGCCGGTGCAGATCCGGCTGGTGCCGGCCAACGCACCGTTTTTGAAGAATGCGGATCTGCTCGTGCTTGCCGACTGTGTGGCCGTGGCCTATCCCAATCTCCATCAGGATCTGCTGGACGGTAAAGCCGTTATGATTGGATGCCCCAAATTTGATGATAAGGACGGCTATGCAGAAAAGTTTGGCGATGTAATCCGGCAGGCGGGATTAAACAGCATCACCATCGTTACCATGGAGGTGCCCTGCTGCTCGGGGCTGCCGGGTATTGTCAAAAAAGGCATGGAAATCGCCGGAAGCGAAGTGCCCATCCGGGAGGTGGTCATCAGCCAGCGCGGGGCGATCCTTTCGGACACGGGCTGGCATGAATCAAAAACAGCGGCCCAAAATTAACACCCCCAACCCCCCTATTCCGGACAAATTGATAACACGGGACACGGCGCCTGACGGATTACCCGGTCGGTGGTGGAGCCGACCAGAAGCTCCTCCACCATCCCGTGCCCCCGTATGCCCAAAGCGATCATATCGATAGCACTCATTTGGGCATACCGGATCAATTCGGCATAGGGCTTGCCCACCAAAACCTTGGTCTCCAGCTTAATCCAGGCCAGGGCTTCCTTGGGAACCAGTGAATTCAGCTTCTCCTTGACCATATCGTAGAGTTCCTCTTTAAACTTATCACCGGATTCCTGGGGCAGCTTGAAAAGATCCTTGTATCCGGAAGGCTCCACCACATGCACGAGATGGAGTTCGCTTTCAAACTCCTGGGCCATGGAGAGGCTGTAATCCAGGGCCAGATCCGAATCCTCTGAAAAATCGCATCCCACCAGAATCTTTTTGAAGGGAAACTGCTTGGTCGCTGAGCGGTCGGTAAACTCCTCAGAGCCCCTTAACACCAGCAGCGGACATGGAAGGGTACGCATCAGGCGTTCAGTGACGCTTCCCAGAAAAAAGCGCTTTATACCGGATCTGCCGTGGGTAGCGGTAATGACCAGGTCCGCAATATACTCATTGGCCAGCCGCGCAATCTCATCCGTGGTATTGCCGATGGAGATAAGCGGCTGATACATTACATCGGTATCGCCCAGCAGCCGGTCAATCTCCTGCCGGGCCGTATCCATGAACCGCTGCTGATATTCTATCGGATCAAACACCGCCTCGCCGTATGCGGAAACCGTCGGCAAATCAACCACATGGCAGACATACAGGTTGGCCTCAAAGCGCTTGGCCATGGCCACCCCATAGGCCAGCACCGCATCGGCAAACTCGGAAAAATCCGTCGCGCAGAAAATATTTCGGAACTGCCGTCGCATACCCCCCTCCTTTCCTTAACGCCCCTGAATAAAACCTGGTAAACGATATCAAATAATATTTACGCCTGTTTATAAAATAGCATCGGTTTGGGGAAATAACAACAGGAGATAAAATCACAAAACCTTAATTTTTATCAAATTGCCTTGGCATCAATCGTTTGCATAACTCGGACAGTCGTGCTTGTCCTCGATATGGGGCTTGATATCAAGGATCGGGGTGCCGTCGATCATATCCGCCCGTCTGACGGAAATAATATTTTTATCAATATTTATAACTTCCAAAACAGAGAGGCCGATGGGATTTGGCCGAAAGGGGGAGCAGATGCTGAAGACGCCCATGGCCTGCTGGCGGTGGGGCGGGGTCTGGATCAGCTTTTGAGGATCGAACTTTGCGCTTTTGTGGAAATGAAACAAAACGATGATTTTCTGGCCGGGCTGGATATCCTTTAGCCCTTTGACATAGTTCTCATCAATGACAATCCGGCCGGTCACATCAGAGACACTCCAGTGTCTCGGGATATCTGTGGCCTCCGTGTGAAAAGTGCCGATGGGTTCAAATTCGATTGGCATAAAATCTCCTTTATCGCTTCTCAAGCTTTGCCACCGCCTCAATATGATAGGTATGGGGAAACATGTCCACGGGCTGCACCTCGTCCACCCGATACCGGTCGGAGAGCATCCACAGATCCCGGGCCAGGGTGGCCGGGTTGCAGGATACATAGACGATCCGGGAGGGCCGCATTTCCAGCACGTTTTTTACCACATCCTTGTGCATCCCGGGCCGCGGCGGATCAATAATCATGACATCCGGTCTTTCGGTAATATCGGAGAGCCGGGTCTTGATATCCCCCACCAGGAATTCGCAGTTTGAAATATCATTATAACGGCAGTTTTTTTCCGCATCCGCCACCGCGCTTTCCACAATCTCAATGCCGGTAATGGCCCTTGCCGAATCAGAGAGAAAAATGGGGATGGTGCCGGTGCCGCTGTAAAGATCGAGCACGGTTTCACTGCCGGACAAATCCGCGTATTGTTTTACGGTATGATAGAGGATCTCCGCCCCCCGTGTATTGGTCTGGAAAAACGAATTGGCCGAGACCTCGAATTCATAGGGGCCGATGCACTCCTTCAGGCAATTCTCCCCGGCCAGCGGGACCTCATAGTCGCCGGTGGCCACGCCGGACTTTTTAGCCGTGATATTGTTGACCACGGAAACCACTTCCGGGTACCGGCCCATTAGTTCTTCCGCAAGGGGCTTGACGTCCGCCACAGATTCGGAAGCAGTCACAATATTGACCAGCCACTGATCATATGCCACCGAATGCCTTAGCATCAGAAACCGCCAGAACCCCTTGTGAGTTTTTAGCCCGTAGGCCGGCAGTCTTGAGGTTTTCATGTAGCTTTTGGCATCATTTAAAATTTGATTGCCGGTATCCGGCTGCAGCAGGCAGCGGTCAATATCAAGCACCTTGTGGAAGGTACCCGGCACATGCAGGCCCAGGGCAAAACCGATATCAATGCGCTCGTCGCCCAATTCCTCCGGCAGCAGCCACCGCCGATCTGAACAGGAGAATTCCATTTTGTTTCTGTAATGAAACACCTGATCCGAGGTCCGGGTGGGATGCACCCAAACCCCTTTAATGCCGCCGATATGGGCCAGGGATTCCGAGACATGCCGCTGCTTGTATTCAAGCTGCTTGTCATAGTCCAGAAACTGCCATTTGCAGCCGCCGCACCAGTGGCTGTACGGACACGGGGGATCGACCCGGTCCGGCGACGGGGCAATCAAAGAAACCGCCCGGGTCTCGGCATAATTTTTCTTTCGCTTAAAAACCCGGGCCACGACCCGATCCTCCGGCACCGCCTGGTCGACAAATACGGTAAACCCGTCCACCTTGGCAATTCCCCGGCCGCCGAAGGCCAGGTCGGTTATTTCCAGCTCAATTTCCTGTCCTTTTTTAATCCGCATAGAAATAAATAAAGGGTTTAAGGTTTAGGGTTTAGGGTTTAGGGTTTAGGGTTTAGGGTTTGAAAAATAATAAAAAATCTGCAAATTTTGCCGGTATATTTATATTTGACAAACCACATTTGCAAAAAAGGCTAAAGTCACGGCTAATTTGTTCTAACCGCAAAGCCCATAACCACCGTCCTGTTAACGGACAGATAGTCGGCACGGTGGCCGACTCTACGACGCATGTCGTCGTAGGGCAGGCCACCGTGCCTGCCTAAAAAAAGACAGAACGAATTTACCGTGAGGCTAAAGTAATTAGAATTGGATAAAAATGCAATCCCGGTTATTCTGAAAAATCACATCAAGGGGAAATAATGACGACAGAAACTGTGTGGTTCGACTCTGACGGCTTAAAAATCCACGGCACGCTTCACCTCCCGGATTATGCTAAGCCGCCGATTGTGGTGGGCGCCCACGGACTGATGAGCGATGGCGAATCCCCCAAACAAATCGCCCTGGCGGAGAAGTGCAATGAAATCGGGATCGGCTATTTCCGGTTTGATCACCGGGGATGCGGGCAAAGCGAGGGCCAGTTTGCCGAAGTCACCACATTTGACGGCCGGTGCCGGGATTTGATGGACGCGATCACAAACCTTCTGGATATGGATATCACCGATGGCCGGATCGCTCTTTTCGGCAGCAGCCTGGGCGGTGCCGCGGTTCTGGCCGCTGCCTCCGAAATCAACCCCCGGGCGATCGTCACCGTGGCCGCCCCGATTCGAAGCGAGGCCATCCGGGCGCCCTATATCAATGATGCCGCCCAGCAGCCTGTTCTTGAATCCCTGAACCGGGAACAACTGTTTTTTGATATTTCCGACCGGCTTGCCGGGGTTTCAAACCTGCTGCTGTTTCACGGGGATGCGGATCCGATCGTCCCCTATGAGAATGCCCTGGAAATCTATAAACTGGCAAGCGCGCCCGTGGAGCTGGTACGGCTTGAAAACGGGGATCACCCAATGAGCGATGAAAACCATCAGGCAGCATTTATGGCACGGACGATTGAGTGGTATCGGGATAAGTTCCAAAAACCGCAAAAGGGTTCCACGGTAAATTTGTTCTGACGAGAAACCCCATAACCATGGGGTTTCATGCATGTAAGGTCGGCACGGTGGCCGACCCTACAAAATGTCGGCATTGTCGCGTAGGGCGGGCCACCGTGCCCGCCTGAAAAATAGATAGAACAAATTTACCGTGAAAAAGGTTCTTGACAAGCATAAACTATACTGTTACGAGATAAAAATATTCAAAGGTGACCCAAATGAGACGATTTAAGCTGATTATCAACAACAACCTGATACTTATTATTGGCCTTACTGTAGGCGTAGGCTACGCCGACCGGGACCGCAGGTGTTGATAATCACTTGAATTAAAAAGGAAATTAACCTTAAAAACCGTTATCAGCACTTGCTGATAACGGTTTTTTTTTGATGGAGGATTTCGGGATGAAAAGTGACAATGCCAAAAAAGGACTCGCGCGCGCGCCGCACCGCTCGCTGTTTAAAGCCATGGGGTATACGGATGAGGAAATCCGACGCCCTTTAGTCGGGGTGGCCAATTCGGTCAATTCCATTGTGCCCGGCCACGTGAACTTAGACAAAATCACCGAAGCGGTTAAAACCGGCATCTTAATGGCGGGCGGGACCCCGATTGAATTCGGCACCATAGGCGTCTGCGACGGCATCGCCATGAACCACGAAGGCATGAAATACTCCCTGGGCAGCCGCGAACTGATCGCGGACTCCATCGAAGTTATGGCCCGGGGCCATGCCCTGGACGCCATGGTCATGATCCCCAACTGCGATAAGATTGTGCCCGGCATGCTGATTGCGGCCGCCCGGCTGGATCTGCCCACGGTGGTGATCAGCGGCGGTCCCATGCTGGCCGGCCGCCACCCGGAAAAACCCGGGGAAAAAGTCGACCTGATTTCCGTATTCGAGGCGGTGGGCGCGGTGCGCTCTGGCAAAATGGAGGAATCCCAGCTGACGGCCATTGAGGATGCGGCCTGCCCTACCTGCGGGTCCTGCTCCGGCATGTTTACCGCCAATTCCATGAACTGCCTAACCGAGGTAATCGGCCTGGGACTTCCCGGCAACGGCACCATCCCGGCGGTGATGTCGGCCCGGATTCGGCTTGCCAAAACGGCCGGCATCAAGGTGATGGAACTGTTTGAAAAGCAGATTACGCCCAGTCAAATTTTAACCGAAAACGCGTTTGAAAACGCGCTCGCCGTGGATATGGCACTTGGCTGCTCAACCAACACGGTGCTCCATTTAACCGCCCTTGCCCATGAAATCGGCTGGCCCCTGGAACTGGACCGGATCAATACCGTGAGCAACCGGACGCCGCATTTGTGCTCTCTGAGTCCGGGCGGTCCGCACCATATCGAGGACCTTAACAATGCCGGGGGGATCCCCGCGGTTATGAAGGTTTTAAACGAAGCCGGCCTGATCCACCCGGAGTGCATGACGGTCACCGGCCGCCCGGTCACGGAAAACCTCGCATCCGCGCGGGTGCTGGATCAAAATGTGATCCGGCCGATTGAAAACCCCTATCACAAAGAAGGAGGCTTAGCTGTCCTGTTCGGCAATCTGGCGCCGAACGGGTGTGTGGTAAAGCAGTCCGCAGTTGTGGAAGGTATGCTGCGCCATGAAGGGCCGGCGCGGGTGTTTGACTCCGAGGAAGCGGCAACCGAGGCGATTCTTGACGGAAAAATCAATAAAGGCGATGTGGTGGTCATCCGCTACGAGGGTCCCATGGGCGGCCCGGGAATGCGCGAGATGCTCACCCCAACCTCCGCCATTGCCGGTATGCAGCTGGATGCGGATGTGGCGCTTATCACGGACGGCCGCTTCTCCGGCGGCACCCGGGGGGCGGCCATCGGACATGCATCCCCGGAAGCCATGCAGAAAGGCCCGATTGCCCTGGTGAATGAGGGGGATACCATATCGATTGATATTCCGGCAAAAACCATTACCTTAAAGGTCGACTCCGCGGAAATCGATAAACGTCTGGAAAAATGGCAGGCGCCGGCGCCCAAAATTACCAAAGGCTATATGGCCAGATACGCGAAGATGGTGTCGTCTGCGGATAAAGGCGCAATAATGAAATCTTAATGATTATATAGGAAGGCGACTATGAGTAAGCTCACTGGGGCACAAATCCTGATGGAGATGTTAAAAGAAGAAGGCGTGGATACCATTTTCGGTTATCCCGGCGGGGCAGTGATTGATATTTATGACGCGCTGCAAAAGACCGAGATTAGCCACTATCTGGTGCGGCACGAACAGGGGGCGGTACACGCGGCGGACGGCTATGCCCGGGCCAGCGGCAAGGTGGGCGTTGCCCTGGTAACCTCCGGACCGGGGGCTACCAACACGGTCACCGGCATTGCCTCGGCCTATATGGACTCCATTCCCATGGTGATTTTTACCGGCCAGGTGCCCACCAAGCTGATCGGCAATGATGCGTTCCAGGAAGTCGACATTGTCGGCATCACCCGGCCCTGCACCAAGCATAATTACCTGGTCAGTGATGTGAAAAATCTGGCCCGTACAGTCAAAGAGGCCTTTCATATCGCCCGATCCGGACGCCCCGGGCCGGTGCTGATCGATCTGCCCAAAGATGTGGTCAACACCACCACCAATTATTCTCCGCCCGGGGAGGTCCGGCTGCGATCGTATAATCCGACCTATGAGCCGAACATCAAGCAGCTCAAAAAAGTGGTCAGCCTGATCCGGACAGCCAGAAAACCGGTGATTTTCTCCGGCGGCGGCGTGGTGCTCTCCAAAGCCCACGAAGAGCTGACCGCATTTGCCAGAAAAGCGCAGATTCCGGTGACCAGCACCTTAATGGGGCTTGGGGGATTTCCCGGCACCGATCCGCTGTGGCTCGGAATGCTCGGCATGCACGGCACCTACCGGGCGAATATGGCGGTCACGGACTGCGATCTGATGATAGCGGTGGGGGTTCGCTTTGACGACCGCGTAACCGGCAAAACCGACGAATTCGCCAACAACGCCAAGATCGTGCAGATTGATATCGATCCCACCTCCATCCAGAAAAACATTCAGGTGTCCGTGCCCGTGGTGGGGGACTGCAAAATTTCGCTTAAGCAATTAAATGAGCTGATCGAAAATGAGGATTACGCGGATCTCCTGGAGGACCGCCAGGAGTGGCTGACCCAAATCGATGAATGGCGGCGCACCACGCCGCTGGCCTACAAGCAGGGAGAGGATATCATCAAGCCGCAGTACGTGATTGACAAGCTTTTTGAGCTGACGCATGGGGATGCCATCATCACCACCGAGGTCGGCCAGAACCAGATGTGGGCGGCGCAATACTATCATTTCCGCGAGCCGGGCCGGTTTATCACCTCCGGCGGTTTAGGCGTTATGGGCTTTGGGCTGCCTGCGGCCATCGGCGCCCAGGTGGGGGCTCCGGGCAATTTGGTTGTGGATGTGGCCGGCGACGGCAGCATTCAGATGAATATCCAGGAGATGGCCACTGCCGTCCAATATAACCTGCCGGTCAAGGTGGTGATCCTGAACAACTGTTTTCTCGGCATGGTGCGGCAGTGGCAGGAGCTTTTCTATGAGAAGCGCTACGCCTCCACCCAGTTCCATCACACGCCGGATTTTGTGAAACTGGCCGAAGCCTATGGCGCCAAAGGATTGCGGGCCAAAACACCGGAGGAAGTGGAGAAGGTCTTATCCGAAGGCCTGGCCCATCCCGGGGCGGTAATCATGGACTTTGTGGTTGAGCAGGAGGAATGCGTCTATCCGATGGTGCCTGCCGGGGCCCCGATTAAAAACATGCTGCTGGTTTAATGAGGTGCTTATATGAATGAAAAACGACATTTACTATCTATTCTGGTGGACAATGAACCGGGCGTGCTCTCCCGGATTGTGGGACTTTTCTCCGGCCGGGGGTACAACATTGAAAGCCTGTGCGTGGCCGAAACCATGGATCCGGCCATATCGCGGATTACCATGACCACCAAGGGCAACCCCATGATCATCGAGCAAATCAAAAAACAGCTCAACAAGCTCATTAACGTGATCAAGGTGTTTGATCTCACCGGCCAGGAGTATGTGCAGCGGGAGATGGTGCTCATCAAAGTCAACGCCGTCCAGCAGCACCGGGCGGAAATCCTGCGGATTACCGACATTTTTCGGGGCCAGGTGGTTGACGTGGGCCAGGACCATTTTACCGTCAAAATAACCGGTGATGATGAAAAAATCTCTGCCATCCTGAACCTGTTCCGGCCGTTCGGGATTCGTGAGGTTGCAAGGACCGGCAGCATTGCCCTGTATCGGGAGAAAAAGTAGGCTTGGCAGGTATTAGCAGTTGGGTATTAGGCGTTAGCAACTAAAAACCGCCTAATACCCAATACCTAAAACCTAATACCCAATATCAAAGACCTAAAAATTAAAAATTTAATCATATTCAACCAAGGAGGAACCCAAATGACACAAATCGATTTCGGCGGTGTAACCGAAGAAGTAATTACCTCGGATGAGTTTCCCAATGACAAGGCCCGGGAAATCTTAAAGGATGAAACCATCGTGGTTTTGGGCTACGGCGTGCAGGGCCCGGCCCAGGCGCTGAACTTAAAAGACAACGGCCTGGAGGTCATCATCGGCCAGCTTGAAGGCGACGAGTACTGGGAGAAGGCGAAAAGCGACGGGTTTGTCCCCGGAAAAACCCTGTTCCCGCTTGAAGAGGCGGCCAAAAAGGGCACCATCATCATGGAGCTGATGTCAGATGCGGGCCAGGTCGCTACCTGGCCGAAGATTAAAGAATGTCTGAATCCCGGGGATGCCATCTATTTTTCCCACGGTTTCTCGATTGTCTACAGAGACCAGACCAAGGTAATTCCGCCGGCGGACGTGGATGTCATTCTGGTTGCGCCCAAGGGCTCCGGCCGGAGCGTGAGAGAGAATTTTCTGGCCGGAAACGGCATTAACTCGAGTTTTGCCATTGAGCAGGACTACACCGGCCGGGCCAGAGAACGAACCCTGGCGCTGGGCATTGCCATCGGCTCGGGCTATCTCTTTCCCACAACCTTTCAGAAAGAGGTGTTCAGCGACCTGACCGGAGAGCGCGGCGTGCT
Source organism: Desulfobacterales bacterium (assembly GCA_034520365.1). Classification (NCBI taxonomy): domain Bacteria; kingdom Pseudomonadati; phylum Thermodesulfobacteriota; class Desulfobacteria; order Desulfobacterales; species Desulfobacterales bacterium. Next base: position 831,626 of record JAXHNP010000006.1, on the reverse strand, counting down.
CATGGGGTGTCTGGCCGGTGTCATGGAGGCCCAATACAATACGCTTCGCAAAAACGGGCATTCCCCGAGCGAGGCCTTTAACGAAACCGTAGAGGAACTCACCCAGAGCCTGATTCGCTTAGTCGATCAAAACGGCATGGACTGGATGTTTTCAAACTGCAGCACCACAGCCCAGCGCGGCGCGCTGGACTGGGCGCCCAAGTTCCGGGATGCAGTCATGCCGGTTTTTGAAAACCTCTATGAGAGCGTTGCCTCCGGAAAAGAGACCCAGCGGGTTTTGGAGGCCAACAGTGCGCCGGATTACCGCGAAAAATTAAACAAGGAACTCGACGCCATCAAGAATTCCGAAATGTGGACAACCGGCGCTGCGGTAAGGTCCCTGCGGCCTGATCGGCGGGGAAAATAAATAAAAATACTGGAGATACTCATCATGGAACAGGTACTGGTCTATGATACCACGTTACGGGACGGCACGCAGGGAGAAAACATCAATTTCTCCGCCATCGACAAGCTAAAGATCGCCAAAAAACTCGATGAACTGGGGGTTCATTATATCGAAGGCGGCTGGCCGGGCTCCAATGAACGGGATGAAAAATTTTTCGGCATGGCCAAATCCGAAACCTTTCAGAATTCCCGGCTCACCGCCTTTGGCGCTACGCACAAGCATGGCATTACAGCGGCCGAAGACCGGCACCTGAACGCCATTATTGAAAGCGGCGCACCGGTGGGCATCATTTTCGGTAAAACCTGGGATCTGCATGTCAAAAAGATTTTAAACATCCAGATGGATGATAATCTGGCGATTATCCGGGAATCGGTGGAATACCTGAAACAGCATCATCTGGAAGTCCACTATGATGCCGAGCATTTTTTTGACGGATACAAGGACAACCCGGAATATGCGGTAAAGACTTTGAAGGCGGCGGTCTCGGGCGGCACGGATGCCCTGGTGCTCTGTGACACCAACGGCGGCACCCTGCCCCATGAAATCGAGCAGATCATGACAGAGGTCCGCGATGCCCTGTTCGATGACCCGGAGGTCGGAAAAACCGCCCAAGCAATCCGTTTCGGCATTCACACCCACAATGACTCCGGACTTGCGGTGGCCAATACCATCACCGCGGTCCGTAACGGGGCGGTTATTGTGCAGGGGACCATCAACGGATATGGCGAACGCTGCGGCAACGCCGACCTGACCTCTATTATTCCGATTGTCCAGTTAAAGATGGGCCATCCCTGTATTGGGGAAGAAAATCTCAAAAAACTCCGCAAGGTCTCCCTTTATGTGAGCGAGACTGCCAACATGCCGCCCATTCATTCCCGGCCGTTTGTGGGAAAAAGCGCATTCGCCCATAAAGGCGGCATCCATGTCAACGCCATCATGAAGGAACCCCGGGCCTATGAACACATGGATCCCGGTTTGGTGGGCAACGAGCGGCGGGTGCTGGTCTCGGATATGGCCGGCAAAAGCAATGTGGAATACAAAGCCAAAGAAATGGGGATTGATATCAACTCCCACGGGGTGAGCACCAGTGACATCGTGGCTGAAGTCAAACGCCTGGAGCAGGAAGGCTATCAGTTTGATGTGGCGGACGGCACATTTAAAATTTTAATGGAAAAACTGACCCGGCAGTTTGAGCCGCTTTTTGAGCTGGATTCTTTTCGGGTCACCATTGAAAAGGACAAGGATCAGCCCTGCTACTCCCATGCCCTGATCAAGATCGGGGTCGGCAATGTCAAAGAAATTACGGCCGCCGAAGGCCATGGGCCGGTGAGCGCTTTGGATAACGCCCTGCGTAAGGCACTAAACCATGTGTATGCCAATGAACTGGACCCGGTGCATCTGGTAGATTTTAAGGTGCGCGTGTTAGACGGCAGCGAAGGCACGGGCGCAAAGGTCCGCGTGCTGATTGAATCCCGGGATGAAGAGCAGCTCTGGAGCACCATCGGCGTCTCTGAAGATATCATAGAAGCCACCTGGCAGGCGCTGGCAGACAGCTTCCAGTTCAAGCTGGCCAAAGATAAAACAAATGGAGTCATACCATGAAGGAGAAATTATATATATTTGATACCACCCTGCGGGACGGGGAGCAGTCGCCCGGCGCCAGCATGAATGTGGCAGAAAAGGTGCGCATTGCCACCCAGCTGGAAAAACTGGGGGTGGATGTCATAGAAGCCGGGTTTCCCGCCTCCTCTGAAGGGGATTTTGAGGCAGTCTCGGAGGTGGCCAAAAAGGTGGTCAACTCTGAAATCGCCGCCCTCTGCCGGGCTTCGGTCAAAGACATTGACCGGGCCTGGAAGGCGGTATCCCATGCCAATCGGCCCCGGATTCACACGTTTCTGGCGACCTCTGACATCCACATGACCTACAAGCTCAATATGTCCCGGGAAGAAGTGTTGAACACCGCCGTAGACGCCATCAAATACGCGGCCTCGTTTACGGATAACGTGGAATTTTCCGCAGAAGACGGCTCCCGGAGTGATCCGGATTTTCTCTGCCAGATTTTTGAGGCGGTCATTGATGCCGGCGCCCGGGTGGTCAATCTGCCGGATACCGTGGGCTACGCCATTCCCAATGAATTCAGCGAACTGATCACCTATGTGATGAAAAACACGCCCAACATCCACAAGGCCATCCTTAGCGTGCACTGCCACAACGACCTGGGCCTGGGCACCGCCAACACCCTGGCGGCGATTCATGCCGGGGCCCGGCAGGCGGAAGTTACGGTGAACGGCATCGGTGAGCGGGCCGGCAACACTTCGTTAGAAGAGCTGGTCATGACGCTTCATACCCGGCCCACCTATGTGCCGGTGACCACCGGCATTCAAACCCAGCGCATTCACCCCACCAGCCGGCTGGTCAGCATGATCACCGGTATCATGGTGCAGCCGAATAAGGCCATTGTCGGGGCCAATGCGTTTGCCCATGAAGCCGGCATCCATCAGGACGGGGTATTAAAAAACCCCATGACCTATGAGATCATGAAACCGGAAACCGTGGGGCTTACCAGTAACCGGATGGTCATGGGCAAGCATTCGGGAAAGCATGCCCTGCGAAAATATTTAAAAAACATGGGCTATGATCTCTCCGAGGACGAGATCAAAATCGTTTTCGAAAAATTCAAGTCCCTTTCGGACAAGAAAAAGGTCGTTCATGACGAGGATATAGAAGCCATCGTCAATGAAGGCATCCTTCGGACCTCGGACATTTATTCCCTGGAATATCTCCATCTTTCCATCGGCACCACGGTCTTTCCGACCGCCAGCGTCAAAATCTCGATCAACGGCAAGGTCATCAGGGGCACGGGCACCGGAAACGGTCCGATTGACGCCACATACCACACCATTGCCGAAATGACGCAGACCCGGTCCGAGCTTATGCGCTTTTCCATCAATGCGCTCACTGACGGCACGGACGCCCAGGGCGAAGTGACCGTGCGGCTCAAGGAAAACGGGCTTATCGCGCTGGGCCGCGGCACGGACCCGGACATTATTACGGCCAGTGCATACGCCTATGTCAATGGGTTAAACCGCCTGGAATACCTGAAACAAAATCCGCCCAACACGGAGGGCGGCCTGTAGCAGCAGTTTCAGGCTTCTTCAAGCGGCCTGTAGGCCGCCTGTGAGGGAAAAGAAAAAAAGGGGAAAGCCGTTGAAACCGGCCTTCCCCTTTTTATTTACATAGGGCCTCACGCTTGTCATTTCGGGGCGCGCCATCGACAAGAAATCTTTAAAAGTCAAACAATTAAAAGATTTCTCGCTCTCGCTCGAAATGACATCCGATTCTATTCAATAATCCGCAGATGCACCCGGCGGTTTTTCGCCCAGGCCGCGTTATTGTCGCCGGCGGCGATGGGCCGCTCTTCGCCGTAGCTGATCACGCCGAGGCGGTTTCCATCAACACCCGCTTCAACGAGATAATTTTTAACGCTATTGGCACGCTCTTCAGCCAGTCGATAGTTGAGATCCTTCGGGCCCCGGGCATCTGAGTGGCCTTCGACAAGCACCATGGCATCCGGGTTGGCTTTGAGCCAGGCCGCCTTTTTATCCAGTTTCTGTTTGGCCTCAGCGCTTAAACTGTCGCCGCCCAGGGTAAAATATATATCCGCGGAGACAAATTTATCCTTTGAGATAACACCGGAAGCCGTTTCTTCAACCTTTTCCTTTTTCGCTACCGCTTTTGCCTTGGCCGCTTCAGCTTTGGCGGCAGCCTCTGCTTTGGCCTCAGCAGCCGCTTTTTTGGCTTCGGCGGCGGCTTTTTCTTTAGCTGCGGCGGCTGCCTCTTCAGCTTTTTTCTTTTCGGCTGCCGCGGCGGCTTTGGCTTCTTCAGCCTGGGCCAGGCGCTTTTCTTTTTCTTTCTCAAGCTGCGCGAGCTTCTCCTCCTGCATGGTAAGGGCCTTATCCGAAACATCACCGGCCAGCATCGCAGTCTTCATATCTTTTTGAACCGGGGTCTCACCGATCCATATACCAAAAACCTTTTTCTTGAATTCATAGCCCGGAACCGTATCTTGCGGCTCACCATTTTTACTGACTGTCACGCCATTATTCGGTAAATAGACAATGTCAAAGACGTCGTGCTTTGCAATTTCACCGGAAAAACACTGGTTGAATTTTTCGACCTTGTCTTCAATCGGAGTCAAATCGCCCTTCGGCATATTATTTCGAAATCCTTTGTATAAAGCATCCATAACCCTTTCACTGCTTGCAAAAAAGGCATTAGTGACATGCAGTTTGATACCCATCGGCTCATCTGCTTCTAACACTGCTTGGTAGTCTTCTTCGGGCTCCGTTAAATATAGCCCGACGACATAAACCTCCTGCATGAATACGGAACGCTCCCCTACGCCGTTTAATAAAAGGACCGTATCGCCGATTTCATGGGTCTCCGGTATCTCAATGCCTTCATATTCCCGCGCATAAGATACACTCGCCATCATTAAAACGACCATCATGGCAATAATTACTCGTTTCAGCATAGTAGACTCCTTTTTTTGATTAAATTGTCGTTTAATGAAACAAACACCGTTTGGTTTAAGTAAATTATATACCACAGGACCCCCGGATGTGGATAGCATTTTTTTTAATCCGTTTTCAACGTGCCGATCAGGTCCTTAATATGATTGATGCCCTGCTGCTGAAGAAACGATCCAATGCCCTCGATGACCTCCATTGTGACCGCCGGATTCGTGAAATTGGCTGTGCCCACCTGAACCGCAGAAGCCCCCGCAATGATAAACTCCAGGGCATCCTCGGCTGTATTAATCCCGCCAATGCCAATAACCGGCACATTTACCGCCTGTGCCGCCTGCCAGACCATTCGAAGGGCAACCGGCTTGATGGCCGGACCGGAGAGCCCCCCGGTGATATTGCCAAGTTTGGGGCGCCGTTTATGGATATCAATGACCATGCCGGTCAGGGTATTAATCAAAGAGAGCGCATCCGCACCGGCCGCCGCCACGGCCTCGGCAATACAGACGATATCGGTCACATTCGGGGATAGTTTGACGATCATCGGTCTGTCGGTTTTCTCCCGGACCGCAGAAACCACCTCTGCGGCGGCCGCCGGATCCACCCCGAAACTCACCCCGCCGGCTTTCACATTCGGGCATGATATATTGATTTCAAGGGCGTCAATGCCCTCAACCCCCTCGCAGCGCTGCGCCACCGCCGCATAATCCTCCGGTGTTTTACCATAGGCATTGACGATTACGGCGCATGAAAATTGCCGGAGGAAAGGGAGTTTGTCCCGGATAAAGACGTCAATGCCGATATTTTCTAAACCAATGGCATTTAGCATGCCGCAGGGCGTTTCAATAATCCGGGGCGGGGGATTGCCCGGGGATGGCTCCCGGGAAAGCCCCTTGACAATCACCGCGCCCATGCGGTTTAAATCAACCAGCGGCTCAAACTCCCTGCCGAATCCAAATGTGCCGGAGGCGGTCATCACCGGGTTCTCAAGTAAAAGCCCGCCGATATCGATTGAGAGGGGATTTTCCATTTTTTTCAGGGTTTAGGGTCTAAGGTTTAAGGTTTAGGGTTTAAGGTTTAAGGTTTAGGGAAAACCCCATAAAACGCTTGACGGATTTACAATGCATCAGTATTTGAAGTATTTTACTCTAAGGGAAACTTGATTATAACCGTCAGTATAGAGAAGAAAAGATCAGGCGTCAAATAATAGTATGCCCAAACATCCCCTTCGCATCGGCATTTTAAGCTACCGCAGCAACCCGCACTGCGGCGGACAGGGCGGATATGTAAAAAGCCTCAGCCGGGCGCTTGCAGCCCTCGGACACCGCGTGGAAGTGATCTCCGGCCCCCCCTACCCGGAAACGGATCCGGGGGTACACCTGGTCAAGCTCCCCGGCCTGGACCTCTATAACCCGGACAATCTTTTCCGTGTGCCGAAAACTTATGAACTCAAAAACATGATCAATCTGATCGAATGGCTGGGGGTTTCCACCATGGGCTTTCCGGAGCCGTTTACCTTCGGCCTCCGGGCGGCCCGATACATCAAAGCGAATAAACAAAAATATGATATCATCCATGACAATCAGAGCCTGGCCTACGGGCTGTGGGGCATCAAAAAAATGCTGCCCACCATCGTCACCATCCACCACCCCATCACGGTGGACCGGGAGATCGCGGTAAAAACCGCGCCGCATTTGTGGCAGAAGCTAAAAGAACTGCGATGGCATTCCTTTCTGGATATGCAGAAACGGGTGGCCCGTTGCATGCCCCGGATCATTACCGTATCAAAATGCGCCCGCGCGGATATCAGCCGGGCCTTTGATATTGATGAGGACCGATTTTCCGTGGTGCCCAACGGCATCAATACGGATTTTTTCTATCCGATAGAAGACATCCCCCGGCAGGCCAACCGCATCATCGTCACAAACAGTGCAGACACCCCGTTAAAGGGTCTGCACTACATGCTGGAGGCTATCGCTAAAATTTCGGCCAGGCGGGACATCCGATTAATTGTTGTGGGCACGCCCAAAAAAAACGGCATGGTCATTAAACTGATCCGTAAGCTGGGCATCGGCCGTTTGGTGACCTTCACAGGCCGCATCAGCTACGAGGAATTTGTGCGGCAATACGCCCGGGCCACGGTTTCCGTGGTGCCATCAGTCTATGAGGGCTTCGGGCTGCCTGCGGGGGAAGCCATGGCCTGCGGGGTTCCGGTGATCAGCACAACGGGCGGGGCGCTTCCGGAGGTTGTCGGCGATGCCGGCATCCTCGTTCCGCCAAAGGATTCGGAGGCGCTGGCCAGGGCCCTCGTATCAGTGCTTGATCATCCGGAATACGCCCAAAAATTAAGTGACGCCGGCTACCGCCGGGTACAAAACCACCTGACCTGGCAGGCGGCGGCAAAGCGCACAGTCGCTGCCTATTCTCAAGTGATCAATGATTACCGTTGATTTTAACCGGATCCGGGTGCGGCCCGGGGATAAAATTCTGGATATCGGTTGCGGCAGCGGCAGACATTGCTGCCGCGCTTATGCCTGCGACGGTGTGACCGTCATAGGGGTGGATGCCAATTATAAGGATGTCCATGAAGCCCGGGGCCGGCTGGCATATCATGAGGCCATCGGCGCACACGGCGGCGGCAGCTGGGGATGCGCGGCCGGCGATATCCTGTCCTTACCCTTTCCCGCCGAAATTTTTGATCTGGTGATCTGCTCGGAGGTAATGGAGCATATCCCGGATGACCGAAGGGCTTCAAACGAGATCCTGCGGGTGCTCAAACCTGGCGGAGACCTTGTAGTGAGTGTGCCCCGGTATTATCCGGAAAAAATCTGCTGGAAACTCTCCACCGCCTATTATTCGGCAAACGGCGGCCATGTCCGGATTTACACCCAGCACGGTATCCGGCAGCTATTTGAAAACAGCGGCGCTGTGTTCCGGACCACCCATTTTGCCCACAGCCTGCACACCCCCTATTGGTGGCTCAAATGCCTGATGGGACCGACCAGAGACGACATCCAGCCAATCAACCTCTACCATCGGCTCCTCACCTGGGATATCATGAAAAAGCCGAAAATCACGCGCTTTATGGACACCCTCCTAAACCCCGTACTGGGCAAGAGCCTCGTGCTGTATTTTAAGAAATCATAAGCCTCAGGCCGCCGCTAATGAATCTGGATCGATGAATTTGGATCCCGCGCCAAAGTTCAGTTAACAGTCCCACATCAATATATTGGGGGCATCTTTAAAACTGAAAGAATCCGTATAGTGTTTGAGAGTCCTTAGCGGCGTATAGTCCAGTATAACTGAAGCTTCATAGCTGCTATGTGCAATCACTAGTTTATCCAAGACAAGTTTAGGTATGTTGGGGTCCGTGACACGGCTAATTTGTTCTAACCGCAAAACCCATAACCACGGTCCTGTTAACGGACAACTAGTCGGCACGGTGGCCGACTCTACGACGCATGTGGCCGTATGTAGGGCAGGCCACCGTGCCTGCCTAAGCCGTAGGGCAGGCCACCGTGCCTGCCTAAGAAAAGTAGATGCGGCAAGATTGGAAATCCCGGAGTATGTAGGGCAGGCCACCGTGCCTGCCTGAAAAAAGACAGAACAAATTTATCGTGCAATCCTAATAGTTGACATCCGCCGGTAATCTTTATTAAGTTCACCATTATGAGAAAAGAAACAGGGATGCAGAATTTCGGTACGTTAAGGCAATATCTGAAAGACAATTACGAAAAATCGGTATTTGATGCGGCGTTGAATGATCCATCGCCCTGGGTCTATCACCTGCACGGCCGGAATATCATCCAGGCCCGGATGGTTGCCAATTCCCCTTATCAGGTCGTGCTGAGCGCTGATGGAGAGACGGAGCAGGAAATCGATAAAATCAATATCAAATTGCTCTACCCGGCATCCCAGGCCGGGGCCGCCGGCAAGCGGATCAAAACGGATAAAAAGATCGCGGCGCGTGGATTGGAACCGATCATTTCCCCGAAAAACCGCCATTACATCAAAAACAAAACCCTTTTTCCCCTGATGCAGCAGCGGGAGGTATTATTTTTTACGCTGCTGGAGGGCGAGATCATCCGGGGGGTGGTTCTGGCCTTTTCGCGCTACGATCTGACCGTCGGCCTCAAGGGCGGCATCCCGGTGATGGTGCTGCGGCACGCGGTTCTTGATGTGCGGGACAAAAGGGGGCGATGCTATCTCAAGTCGCATGTAATGCGCAAATCGGGCTGAAATCCACCTCCCCCCTTGAACCGACAGTAAATCAGTATGGAGCGCCCCTCGAAACTCGAAATAATGTGTATGGTTCTGCAGACGCCGATCAATCCGGCCGAAAGGGCGGCTGATCGGATTTCTCGGATTCATTGACACCACTGAGGAGCGTATTTTTACGGATACCGAACATGCCCTGCTGAGTCTTGCCGCCGATAATTTGGCTGCGACCTTTGCCCGTCAACAACAATTCCTGCGCGAGAAAAGAGCGAATGAAGAGCTCAAGGTCGCCATCGCGCGGGCGAACAAGCTGGCCACCACAGATGAGCTGACCGGCCTCTGGAACCGCCGGTACTTCATGGACGCGCTTGATAGCGAACTCGAACGCGCTAACCGGTACGGACACATTTTTTCAGTTTTGACGCTTGACATTGATGATTTCAAGCGTGTCAATGACACACTCGGCCACGCCGCCGGGGATGAAGTCTTACAGCACATGGCGGTAATCTTTAAAAACCATCTTCGGCAGCCGGATATGCCCGCCCGGATGGGGGGTGAAGAATTCAGCCTGCTTTTACCGCACACCCGCCTCGCAGAAGCGGCGACCTTGGCCGAAAGGTTGAGGCTGACAATTGAGCGAACCCCTGCAATCTATGAAGAAAAAGAAATTTTTTACACGGCAAGCATCGGCGTGACCGCTCATAATGAAAATGCCGCCAGCAAAGACAAGCTGCTGCTGCTGCTGGCTGATAAAGCACTATACAGGGCCAAAGCGGCGGGGCGGAACCGGGTTGTAAAAAACGCAGGATAGGGCGAGTTTTTCAGGCAGGCACGGTGGCCTGCCCTTCTTTTCTTACGTAAAAATCTAACGTTACCATTGCAACCCGGAATTGATTCAGTTATGATAGATGATAACCCCTAAGAAAAACAGGCTTAATCGCAGAGTGCTAAAGCATAGCGGGCGCCCTAAAGGATTTATAAGAAGCTTTGCCGGAGACCCATACAGGCCATATCTGCTGAATGGATTTTTTGGCCTGACCATCCCAGGAGATCGCCATGACGGATGAAAAGAACCACCCGCCACGCGTGCAATCCAATTCGACCTCAATCCGCGAACAAGCAGAGCAAAAAATCAAAGCCATCCCCTTTCCTGATTTTGCTTCCATGACACTCGAAGAAATTCAACAACAGTTTTACGAAATGCAGGTAAAGCAGATTGAGGCCGAGTTACAAAACGAGCAGCTGCGGAGCCAGCTTGAAGAAAGGGATGATCAGGCTGCGCTGTTCCGGATCGTCACCGAGAACATGTTGGATATGGTCGCACTGACCGATATGGAGGGCCATTTCACTTTTGCCGGAAAAGCCCATGAGATCCTGGGTTACGAGCCTGGTTTCCTGATCGGAAAAAATGTGATGGATTTTGTGCATCCGGAAGATCACCCGCGCATACTGGAGGAATTTAATGAACTCGTTGCATCGGGCTATCCTCGCAGGGTTGAATATCGATACAAGTGCAAAGACGGCAACTACATCTGGTTTGAAACCATTGGAAATTTTATTAAAGATGAAAATGGTATCCCTCAAGGAATCGTATTCAGTGCAAGAGATATCACCGGGCGTAAGCAGGCTATTGAAAAGCTGAAAGAACGGGAAGCTTTTATCAAAGCCACCCTGGATAACCTTCCAGTGGGAGTCGCCGTCAACTCAGTCGATCCAGAAGTCCATTTCACCTACATGAACGAGAATTTCGCCAGATTCTACCGAACCACACGGGACGCATTGGCTGCACCGAACGATTTCTGGGAAGTTGTCTATACGGATGCAACGTTCAGAGAACAGATCAAAAAAAGGGTGCTTGAGGATTACGCCAGCAACGACCCGGAGCGAATGTACTGGGAAGATATCCCGGTTTCACGTCCTGGAAAGGAACCTTTTTATATAACAGCCAAGAACATTCCCTTGCCCGAAAACAATCTGGTGGTATCGACTGTCTGGGATGTCACCGATCGCAAGCGAGCCGAGGAGGAGCGCGAAAAGCTTCAAAAGCAGCTCGCTCAGGCCCAGAAAATGGAATCCGTCGGACGGCTGGCGGGTGGCGTGGCCCACGATTTCAATAACAAACTTACTATTATAAATGGATATGCCGAAATGGCCATCGACATGATGGACCCGCCAGATCCCCTCCGCGAAACGATCCAGGAAATATATACCGCTGGAAAAAAATCCGCCGACATCGTCCGGCAGCTAATGGCTTTTGCCCGGAAACAGACTATCAATCCGGTGCAGCTCGATTTAAATGACACCATTTCCGGCATGCTGAAAATGATCCAGCGCTTGATCGGCGAAAATATTGAGCTTGTGTGGCACCCGGGCAACAACCTGTGGCCGGTAAAACTAGATCCCTCCCAGGCGGACCAGATAATGGCCAATCTTGCCGTCAATGCGCGGGATGCAATTGCCGATGTGGGAGAAATGACAATAGAAACAAACAATGTCGAGGTTGATGAAAATTATTGTACACTTTATCCTTATTTTGTTCCCGGACAATATGTCATGCTTTCCGTAAGCGATGATGGTTCGGGCATGGACAAGGAGACGCTGGCGAATCTGTTTGAACCATTTTTTACCACAAAAGAGGTCGGGAAAGGAACCGGCCTCGGCCTGGCTATGATATACGGCATTGTCAAACAGAACAACGGCTTTATCAATGTAGACAGCGAACCCGGACAGGGAACGACTGTTAAAATATACCTGCCCCGTCTTGAAACGGAAGAACCCGCTTTGGAGCCCGCAAAGGAAACCACACGGCAATTACCCACAGGAACGGAGACCATCCTGATCGTCGAAGATGAAATACCTGTGCTCCAAATGTCCAGACAGATCCTCGAAAGGCTGGGTTACACCGTTTGGACTGCTGGAAATCCATCTGCGGCATTGCAACTATTTGAAGCATATAATGGAACAATCCATTTGCTCATCACCGACGTGATTATGCCGGAGATGAATGGGCGGGATCTGGCCTCGCAAATGGCCATGAGCCGGCCCGGACTCAAAATTTTATACATGTCGGGTCATACGGCTGATGTGATTGCCCATAAAGGGGTGATAGATGAAGGCGTTCAATTCATCCAGAAACCGTTTTCGATGCAGGAATTAGCGGTCAAAGTGCGGGATGCGATAGAGCAGTAATAGTTGAAAAATATCTTTCCTGAAGAGGATAGCAAGTTGATTTTAAAGAAGAGTGGCAGTCTCGGGTGAAGCGGCAACGAATCAGAACACTTAAAAAATGGCTGTTTGTAAATATACTGTTTCTTTCTTTGGTCATGGTTCTGCTTTTTGGAATCCTGATGTCCGCGATTCTATACTATAATGGAATAAACAGCGCATACGCAGTTATTCGTAATAAGAACCAAGCCGCTACCAACTATATACAGGGACACTTTACACCGCTGAGGTCCGCCGTACAGTTTCTGGCCCGGAAGCCGGAGGTGATTTACGCGGTTGAAGATCCTCTTTCGCATAAAGAAAAGGCCCTATCGCTCTTTGAAACCCTCAAGAAATTTCTTCCAAATATCAACTACATTTATTCCGGATATGAGGATGGAACGCTTTTAATCAATGACTATACACCACCAAAGGGCTATGATCCGAGAAAACGGCCATGGTATTTGGCGGCCTTAAAGGCGTCACCGGATATATCCGGCGGTATCCCTTACCGGGAGGCCAAAACCAGGGAGTGGCTGGTATCCTTCAGCAAGGTTTTGACCGACGATACCGGTAATCTTCAGGGAGTAATGACCATAGACTCATCCATGGACGCGGTTACAAAAATCCTTTCCGAGCGTGATCCGGCGTATTCTTCTTCGTATAGTTTCGTGGTTGATGAGGAAGGGACGGTTATCATTCACCATCGTGAGAACCTTCGAGGCAAGGAATTCAAAAAAATTGTGGATACTGAAGATGACTTTTCCAGTTCTGCCGGCCGTTCGGGCTATACCTTTAAACAACAAAGCAAAATCGCCTACCACTCCCGGCTGGAATCCCTGGGCTGGATTGTGGTTACGGTTATTAATAAATACGAAATACTTAAGTTTTTAATAGTCAGGATTTTGCTCAGCATTGCGGTTGTTATAGCAGTGAGCCTGCTGGTCGGACAAATTATTAGCCGAACGCTCAGCAATAATATAATCGCCCCTTTGAGAACGCTGGAACAGCGGGTTAAAGCCGCAATATCAGGATCTCCGCAAACAGATTATCCTAATCAGGCAGATCCTCCCGCAACTTCCCGGCATAACGAGATTGATTCAATCGCAAATGCCATAGAACAATTAACCGAGCGGGCCCTGTTTCAAAAGAATCAGGAACTGGAGGCCAAAAATCAAGTGCTTGAAAGGCTTTCCCAAACCGATTATCTCACGGGCCTGCTAAACCGCCGGAAAATTAATGAAGCGCTGGAAAAAGAGTATCAGCGAACCATGCGGTATGCCGCTACATTTTCAATCATCATATTTGATATTGACTGGTTCAAAAGCATCAATGACACGTACGGGCACGATGCAGGCGATCAGGTGCTTAAAGAAGTGGCGGATATCGTCAGTTCAATGCTTCGCGCCACCGACAGGCTGGCACGCTGGGGCGGGGAAGAGTTTTTGATCCTCTGCCCGGAAACAAACCTGGAAGGCGCCGCTACAATTGCACAAAAAATTCAAGCCGCTATTGGAGAAAACCGGTTTTCTGTGCCAAGAAAAGTAACAATAAGCGCGGGAGCCTGTGAATATAGGTCCGAGCTCTCTCTGGAGAATTTGCTTGTTGAAGCAGACCGTAAACTCTACGAAGCCAAGTTCCGGGGAAGAAACCAGGTGGTGTTTTGATCTCCCCAAAACCGGTAAAAATACGACCCGCCCGATGAATTTGTTCTGGCGAAAAACCTTATAACCATGGGGTTGTTCGCATTTAAGGTCGGCGCGGTGGCCCATCACTTTGGTCGGCACGGTGGCCGACCCTACGATGACCAAATCCCGAGCTATCTTGCTGTATGACGGGCCATCGTGCCTGCCGTCAATTTAGGCCGGCACGGTGGCCGGCCCTACGACGGTTGATCCCTGGCATATCCCATTGTACGGCGGGCCACCGTGCCCGCCTATTTGTCGATCGGCACGGCGGCCGACCCTACTACGGTTGGTCCCTGGCATATCCCATTGTAGGGCGGGTCACCGTGCCCGCCCATTTGTCGGTCGCTACGGCGGCCGACCCTACGATGACCAAATCCCGAGCTATCTTGCTGTATGACGGGCCATCGTGCCTGCCGTCAATTTAGGCCGGCACGGTGGCCGGCCCTACGACGGTTGGTCCCTGGCATATCCCATTGTAGGGCGGGACACCGTGCCCGCCCATTTGTCGGTCGCTACGGCGGCCGAACCTACGACGGTTGATCCCTGGCATATCCCATTGTAAGGCGGGCCACCGTGCCCGCCTGAAAAATCGATAGAACACATTTACCGCGCGGTGATAAAAAGGGTACGCAAAAGGCTAAAATCCGTGGCCCTGTTTTTGCAAAACACCTATACTTTCGTTATATTTAAAAATATGTATTGCATTTGCCGGAAAAATCCAAACTATATTATACTCCCGGTTACTTCAGTTGCCTGATGAGGATTTAAAAGATAGCACCAAGTAAATAGGTTTTGGGTTACAAAACAAAATTTACAGGAACAAAGAAATGACAGCGTTTAAGAATTCAGACGGGGAAGCCCGCGAATACGCCGAGAGCATCATCAACACCGTGCGTGACCCCTTGATCATTCTGGATCAGGATCTCAGGGTAATTTCAGCCAGTCGCTCCTTTTATGACGCCTTTACGGTAAAGCCTGAAGAGACCGAGGGGCAACTGATTTATGACCTGGACAACAAACAGTGGGACATTCCGGAACTGCGGGATCTGCTCGAAACTCTCCTTCCTCAAAAAACAACCCTTGATGACTACCAGGTTGAACAGGAATTTGCCGACCTCGGCCGGCGCACCATGCTCGTCAATGCCCGGGAAATTCACAGAAAGTCCGGAAAAGAACGGCTTATCCTCCTTGCCATTGAAGATATCACCGAGCGCAAACAGACCGAAAAAGGCTTGCAAAGAATCGAATGGATGCTTTCCAGCCGACAGAAAGCCCTTTACGCTGCACGCCGCGCTTTAGAGGAGCCTTATGTCCCCCCTTACGGGGATTTGACAAAACTCAATACCAGCCGGAAGATACTGGATGCGGCAGGAGAAGAAACGCTTAAAAATATTGCAGACGACTTTTTGGATTTGCTTGAAACCTCGGTTGCCGTCTATGAAAGAAACGGCGATTACGCCCTGGGCCTGTTTTCCTCTGACTGGTGCAGGTTTATGGATCAGGCTTCATATCGTTTGTGTAAGACAGAGGACAGCGCACAGGCCCTGAGTTGTGGAAAATGGTTGTGCCATGAATCATGCTGGAATACCGCCAAACAATCCATTGCCACAGCAAAGCCGGTAGATATGGAATGTGAGGGCGGAATCCGCCTTTATGCCGTACCTATATTCGCCGGTGGGGAGGTGATCGGGACAATTAATGTCGGATACGGAGATCCGCCAACCGATGTTAACAGACTGTCAGAGCTGGCTAAAAAATACGGGGTAGATATAAAAGACTTAGTCGAGTGTTCAAATGCCTATGAAATCCGTCCCCCTTTTATCATTGAACTGGCCAAGCGACGGATTCGTTCCGCAGCTTATTTAATAGGCGAAATAGTGGAGCGAAAACAAGCTGAACAAGCCCTGCAGCAATCTGAGAGCTACTATCGCGCCATATTTGAGACCTCCGGCACGGCCATGTTCATTATTGAAGAAGACACCACCATTTCGCATGTTAACACCAATTTCGAAACACTGTCCGGATATTCCAGGCAGGAGGTGGAAGGGAAAAAATCCTGGACCGAATTTATTCACGCCGATGATGTCGGCTGGATGAAACAATACCATTATTTGCGCCGCGGGAATCCGGACCCTGCACCACACCAGTATGAGTTTCGTTTCATTACCCGCCACGGTGAAAAGCGAAATATTTTTCTGGCCGTGGACATGATTGCCGGAACCAATCGCAGTATAGCTTCCTGTATTGACATCACGGAGCGCAAGCAGGCGGAAAAGGCGGTTGCGGCGAGCGAGGAGAAATACAGGACCATATTGGACAGTATCGAAGATGGCTATTTTGAGGTGGATACAGCCGGAAATTTTACCTTTTTTAATGATTCCGCGTGCCGGATACTCGGCTATTCAAGTGCCGAATTAATGGGGATGAACTTTAGGGAATTAACGGATAAAAATAATACCGAAAAAGTTTTTCAGGCATTTAATCAAGTATTTACTACCGGAGCCTCGATAAAGACATTTGACTGGGCGCTTATAAGAAAAGACGGGGAAAAATGCTATGTGGACACCTCTGTTTCTTTAATGAGAGATGCCAATGGCAAGGCGATCGGTTTTCGAGGGGTTGCAAGAGACGTCACCGACCGCAAAAAGGCCGAAGCGGAGAAGGAAAAACTCCAGGCCCAGCTCAACCAGGCCCAGAAGATGGAATCCGTCGGACGTCTGGCGGGTGGCGTGGCCCACGATTTCAATAACAAGCTGACCATTATAAATGGTTATGCCGAAATGGCCATTGACATGATGGACCCGTCAGACCCTCTCCGTAAAACGATCCAGGAAATATATACCGCTGGAAAAAAATCCGCCGACATCGTCCGGCAGCTAATGGCTTTTGCCCGGCAGCAGACCATCAATCCGGTGCAGCTCGATTTAAATGAGACCATTTCCGGCATGCTGAAAATGCTGCAACGCTTGATCGGCGAAAATATTGATCTTGTGTGGCACCCGGGCAACAATCTCTGGCCGGTAAAACTAGATCCCTCCCAGGTTGACCAGACCATGGCCAATCTTGCCGTCAATGCGCGGGATGCAATTGCCGATGTAGGCAAAATTAAAATAGAAACAAACAATGTCGAGGTTGATGACGATTATTGTAACCTTTATCCTTATTTTGTTCCCGGACAATACGTCATGCTTTCCGTAAGCGATGATGGTTCGGGCATGGACAAGGAGACGCTGGCGAATCTGTTTGAACCGTTTTTTACCACCAAAGAGATCGGGAAAGGAACCGGACTCGGCATGGCTATGATATACGGCATTGTCAAACAGCACAACGGCTTTATCAATGTAGACAGCGAACCCGGAAAGGGAACGACTGTTAAAATATACCTGCCCCGTCTTGAAACGGAAGAATCCGCTTTGGAGCCCGCAAAAGAATCCACGCCCACACGGCAATTACCCACGGGAACGGAAACCATCCTGATCGTCGAAGATGAAATACCTGTGCTGCAAATGTCCAGACAGATCCTCGAAAGGCTGGGTTACACCGTTCAGACTGCTGGAAATCCATCTGCGGCATTGCAACTATTTGAAGCATACAATGGAACAATCCATTTGCTCATCACCGACGTGATTATGCCGGAGATGAATGGGCGGGATCTGGCCTCACGAATGGCCATGAGCCGGCCCGGACTCAAAATTTTATACATGTCGGGCTATACGGCTGATGTGATTGCCCATAAAGGGGTGATAGATGAAGGCGTTAAATTCATTCAGAAACCTTTTTCGATGCAGGAATTAGCGGTCAAGGTGCGGGATGCGATAGGGCAGTAATAGTTGAAAAATATCTTTCCTGAAGAGCATAGAAAAGGGGACGCACCAAATATGGTCCACTTGTTTTTCGACAATCTGGCCATTTGACAAACCTCTTTTATCGATGATCCAATACTTCTCGCACCTTAATAGCCAGCTCCCTTTTGGAAAAGGGCTTTTGAAGAAAATGCATACCGCTTTCCAGCACGCCTCTGTGAGCAATGACATTGGCGGTGTAGCCGGACATGTAAAGAACCTTAAGCCCCGGATAAAACGTTTCCAATCTTTCAGCCAGTTCCCGGCCGTTCATCCCGGGCATCACCACATCGGTGAGCAAAAGATGAATTTCGTCCGCATAAGTCTCGGTAATGGCCATTGTCTCATTCGGATCTTTCGCACAAAGAACTTTATAGCCAAGCTTTTCAAGCATCATTTTCCCGAGATTCAGAATTGACAAATCATCCTCAACAAGCAGAATAGTCTCACCTCGACCCACCGGTGTTTCCGCCCCTATCTCTGTTTCCGCCCCTTCCCTTTCACCACCGATATGACGGGACAAATAAATTTTAAAAGTGCTGCCTTTTTCCGGTTCGCTGTAGACATTGATAAACCCCTCATTTTGTTTAACGATGCCGTATACGGTGGCCAGTCCCAGCCCGGTTCCCTCGCCAAGGCCTTTGGTCGTGTAAAAGGGCTCAAAAATACTTTCCAAAGTCTCTTTATCCATGCCGCAGCCATCGTCACTGACCGCCAGCAGGACATATTGGCCGGGCAGGAAATCCACGTGTTCTCTGCAGTATTCCTCGTTGAACGTCACATTTTGTGTCTCAATGGTAATTTTGCCCACACCGGTGATGGCATCTCTTGCGTTGACACACAGATTGGCCAGTATCTGATCGACCTGAACCGGGTCCATTTTTACCTGCCACAGCTGGGACCCCGGCCGCCAGGCCAGGGCGATATCCTCTCCGATCAGACGCCGGAGCATCTTCAGCATGTTTTCAATTGTGTCATTTAAATCGATCACTTTCGGTGAAATGGTTTGTTTCCGGGCAAACGCGAGTAATTGCCGGGTGATGGCCGATGAGCGTTTGGCCGCCGAGAAGATCTCTTCCAAATCCGCATACAATGGTTCATCCGGAGAAACCTTATCCAAAGCCATCTCCGTATAGCCAATGATAACACTGAGCGCATTGTTGTAATCATGGGCCACCCCGCCCGCCAACCGGCCCACGGATTCCATTTTTTGCGCCTGTACAAATTGTTCCTGCAACTGCTGATGCGCCTTTTCTTTTTTAATTCTCTCGGAAATATCCCGGACGAATACCAGTGCGCCGTCTTTTTCTTCATAGCGAAAGGGGACGGCCTTCACTTCAACATCCACGGGACTGCCGTCCATTCGCAGATAAGTTTCCTCAATGGACGGCACTGCCATTTTTTCCTGATTCAACAGGCGAATCCGTTCGCGCACGATATTATGATAGTCCGGATGAAAGCTGTCTAATACCGGTTTTCCGATTAAATCGCCGGAAGCGCTGGCCCCGAAAAGCGTGACTGCCGCCTGGTTCAAATAGGCAAACCGGCCATTGGTCTGGACGAAAATCGCATCCGGCGAGCTTTCAACCAGAAGCCGAAATTTTTGCTCGCTATCACGCAGCGCCTGCTCGGCCGTTTTACGCTCAGTGATCTCGCGGGTAACGCCCTGGAGTCTGACCGGCGCGGCATTTTCATCGAAAATAATCGTGCCGTGAATTTCCACGGCAACGGCTGAGCCGTCTTTTCGATAAATCTCCGTTTCAAATACGGCGCCCTGATGAGCCAGGCCTTTATCAATTTCCCGGGCAATAATCGCGGCCAATTTAGCAAATTCAGCCTCACTGCAGTGGTCTGACAAACGGCTGCCGATCCATTCCTCAGGGGTATAACCGGTTAATTGTTCAATCGCCGGATTAACATAGGTAAATACGGTTTCCGGGGTCATGGTCCAAATCACGTCAAGCGTATTATCGGCCAGGAGCCGGTATTGCCTTTCACTATTTTGAAATTCCGCCGTTCGGCGCCTGACCTGCTTGCGCAAAGACCATGACCAGAGAAAAACCGCTAAAACAGCTAAAATCAGCGGCACAACCACCCAGGCGATATATCGGAAAACTTCGGAGAAAGTGGGGGGCAAATCTTCATAGCCCCCAAGCCATTTCCGCCGGATCTGCTGATATTCACCGGATTTTTCGATGAGCTTCAACCCCTCACTGAAATGGGACAATAAGGCCTTTTGATTATGCGGCACGGCAAATCCATAGCCCGGTGAAAGCAGCGGCTGCTGGCTTAACGTTAAATTCTGCCATCCCTTTTTATCGATCCAATACAAGGCTGTCAGCCGGGCGACTAAAGCACAGTCGCGATCTCCTGATGCCACCTTTTCCAGCGCATCCTCCTGTGCGGCAACGGTGACCACCTGATCTTCGAGCCCGTTTTCCAGAACGAAATCATGCATGATATCGCCCTTCTGAACCACAATCCGCTGCCCGCTCAACGCTTCAACCGTTTCCGGCGGGGGGCGTTCACCCTTTCTTGTGACGCTGACATAATGGTTTACCGTATAGGGCTGCGTAAAATCGAAAGTGAGGTCCCGCCCGGGTGAATAGAGCATACCCTGTATGGCGTCGATTTTGCCCGCACCGAGTTCATCCCGAATCTCGGCCCAGGGGCCAAGCCGGATTTCTATATCAAGGCCCAGCGCATTGGCGATGGCCTTTGTAATGGCGGTATTGAATCCGGCGGGATTGCCGTTTTCGTCAATATACTCGAAAGGGGGATAATTGTGATCCCCGCCAATGACAATCCGACGGTTCCTTGGCAGCTGCAAAGCGGCAAACCATTTCGCATGCAGATGGCGATAGGTGCCGTCTGCCATGACAATGGAAAGGCCTTCATTTAACAAGGCCAGCGTCTCGCGGTCGCCTTCCTTTACCGCAAAACAGAAATCCTGGCGAAAATCTTCAACCGGTTTGTCGACTATCCGCAGATTGAGCAGTTCATTTTCCTGGAGCAGGCGAAGCGCCACCAGCCAGGGAATGAGCACTGCCGTGTAGCGACCTTCGGAAAGTTCCTGCAATGCCTGCTTGAACGTGTTTGTGGTTTTGATTTCCACCCCATGATCTTTTCGGCGCAGGTATTCCTCGGCATTGTCGCCTTTCATGACGGCAACGGTTTTGCCTTCGAGGTCGCCCATTCCCCGAACACCTCTTGCTTCAGTTCTCACGACAAGAGCGCCGTGCAAGGACATATAGGGGAAGGTGAAGTCAAAGATGGATTCCCGCTCAGTTGTTCGCCCCACAACTGGCAGAGCTTTGACTTTGCCATGTTCAAGCCACCCCCTTACCTCGGCCCAGGGACCGGTTCGGAAAGTCACATCTCTGCCCATGGCGTTAAGCGCCGCCCGCATCAGTTCAAGCGAGAAACCGTTTGCCCGTCCCTCCGGGTCAACAATGGAGAATGGGGGATAGTTGGTTTCAGCGGCGGAAAGCAAAGGGGGATCAGCTTTTTCGGCTGAATTGGCGGGCGTGTAAAAAAACAATAAAGCGATGGCAAGAATTGTTGCGATAAAGAACTTGTGCGGTATGTATGGGTGCTTGAAGCTTAGGTGCATGTTTGAAAGTCTTTGGATGTAATCTGGGAAGTTAAATGACTTAGAGCTGCAGACACTCGCGCTTTTAGCCTTCTGAATTTTTGGCATATCGTTTTGTAACTTATCGTTTATATATAATAACTTCAAGACTGTAATATGCAAAAATTTATAGGGAAGGATAAATAGTTATCAAAAAGCAGGGGAGTGGACAAAGCAACAAATGATTCCTTGTTGATATAAGCTTAAGGTTCTATTATTATAGGTTGAATAAAATTTTTAAACTCAGGGAGCATTTATGTCGCTAACCGGCAACCTGGAAACATTCGAGCTGAGCGCACTTTTGCGAATGCTGGCATACGAGCAGCGCACCGGCAGACTGGTTATTAAATCCGAGACCAATACGGTCCAGGTCTTTCTTCATGACGGGGATATTGTGTTTGCCACGGAAACCCGAAAAAATAACCGCCTGGGCGAGCTTATGAAAGAAAACGGCCTGATCTCGCAGCAAGTGCTGGATGAGTGTTTGACGCTTAGTTTAAAAAAGAAGGAACGGCTTGGCAAAACGCTCGTGGAGCAGGGCTACCTCTCCCTGGAGCGGCTCAATGCCTTTCTTCTAAAGCAGGCCGAAAACACGGTATATAATGTTTTGTTGTGGGGTACCGGTAAATTTGAATATATGGACGCCCCGCTCAACCTGAAGGGAGCCATCGAGTATAAACTGGATACCATGAATATTCTGCTTGATGCCTCCCGCCGGATCGAAGAAATGGGGATTTTAAAGAAACAGATACCGAGCGACGCGGCGATCCCTAAAATTTCCGGCCAAACAGGCGGCAGGGGCGAAATTAAACTTAAAGCGGATGAATGGCGTATTTTGTCACTGCTCAACGGCCAGGCAACGGTACGGCAAATTTTTGACAAAAGCGGATTCGACGATTTTACCGCATACCAGATATTAAATTCCCTGATTTCCTCCGGAAGGGTTAAAGTTCGCCAGCCAAGAACATTGGCTGAGCTGGAAGAAGCCGTGATTAGACAAATTCAGGGCATAGACGCAGGACAATTCCGATGGGCAATGGATAATATGGGGCTCAAACGATCCAGCCTGCTTCGGATCGCGCTCTCCCGAATTTTCCGGGAGGCGGTCAATGAAAATCCAATTCGGGCTGTGGCTGAAAAAGAAGCAGCCAAAATCAATCAATCCAAAGAAGAAAAAATGGCATTAAATGAAATCCGGGAAGAAAACCAGGTGCCGTATATGAAAGATATCATCGAACTGTTATGGCAGGCCTTCAATCAAGCGGGTTAAAATGAGGCCGTTCAATATGGTCGGCTTAGGTCGGCACGGTGGCCGACCCTACGACGGTTGGTCCCTGGCACATTCCATTGTATGGCGTATCACCGTGCCCGCCATCAATTTAGGTCGGCGCGGTGGCCGACCCTACGATGAATCGGGTTTTCTCCATTCGTATGGCGGGTCACCATGCCCGCCCCAATATTAATCGGGTTTTTCCCCATTTGTCGGGCGGGTTACCGCGCCCGTCCCAATATTAATCGGGTTTTTCCCCAGGCGTAGGGCGGGTCACCGTGCCCGCCCATTTGTCGGTCGGCGCGGCGGCCGACCATAGGCCGGTTGGTCCCTGGCACATCCCATTGTAGGGCGGGCCACTGTGCCCGCCGTAAAGCCCGCCGTCAAGCCCGCCCGAAAAACAGGCGGAACAAATTGACCCCGTCTGATTCATCCGGCGATTTTTTTTTTGACAAAATCCTTGGAATCCGTGGTTTGCGGCTTGATCTCATCCGCGGATGGGCCTTGTTCAATAAAGGACTGCAGGCTCTTTTCCAGTTCCGGCGGCGTATCGGAAAATCGGCAGCCGAGGCCGATGCTTTGAAATCTCTCCATATCGATCACCCAGCGGATTTCAACCGCAATATCGGCTGGAATGCGCCGTCTTTCAAGGTCATGCAATTCAATCAGCGTCAGGTGATCGCCTTCCTTAAACGTCAGGTTGGGATGCCGGATTAAAACACAGCCCATGCCGCCCAGGCTTAAATCCATTATTTTAACCGGAATGGTGCTTTGGATACCGGGCAGGGCAAACAATGCGGTAAGCCCTTGCTGCCTGGAAAAAAATACCCGTTTATATTTGCGCTGCTTTTCCCATTGGTTGGTCATGTCAGATCCTCCCCGAGCTGCATTGAATGATTATTAATTCCCCCAACAGTCCATTATAGATCAATCCGCCAGGGCCTTGCGCACCTTGACCGCCAGGTCGATTTTGGCAAACGGCTTTTGAATGAAATGCACGCCCGCAGCCAGCACGCCCCGGTGGGCGATGAAGTTGGCCGTATAACCGGACATGAACAATACCTTTAACTCCGGATACAGGGCTTGCAGTTGCTCAGCCTGCGCCCGGCCGTTCATTTCCGGCATGACAACATCGGTGATCAGGAGATGAATGCTGTCGCCATGTTCCCGGGCCTTTTTCATGGCCTGCTCCGGCGTGGCCGCATCCAGAACGGTATAGCCCAGTTTTTCAAGCATGGTCTTGGCAAGATTTAGCACCGGCGTTTCGTCCTCAACGATCAGCACGGTCTCGCTGCCGTGCGGCGGGGTTTTAACCGCGGATTCCGTTTCAAGCGCGCCTGACTCGCCTGCATGGCGGGGCAGATAAATCCGGAAGGTGGCGCCTTTTTCCGGCTCACTGTAGACGTTAATGAATCCATTGTTCTGCTTGACAATGCCATATACCGTGGAAAGGCCCAGGCCGGTGCCTTCACCCAAACCCTTGGTCGTGTAAAACGGTTCAAATATTTTATCCCGGGTTTCCAAATCCATGCCGCAACCGTCATCACTGACCGCCAGAAGGGTAAAGTCGCCCGGCACAAATCCCGCGTGATCGGCGCAGTAGTCTTTGTCAAAACTGACATTGCCGGTTTTCGTATGGCCCGCGGGCATACAGAAAATCCAGGGCCTCTTCGCCGTCGCCCACCACCAGGACGTTGTTGGCAAGGTTGTGTTTTTTCAGGGCCCGCATGGCCATTTCGGCATCATTGGGATTGTCCTCCACCAGCAGAATTTCCACTTCATTTAAGTTTTCCATGGGTTGTCTCCTTGAATGACGACCCGAAGCGCATCGTCACTGCCGGGGCAGTGTAAAGAAAAACGCCGCCCCGTGATCGATTTTTCCGCGGGCCCAAACCCGGCCGCCGTGGCGGTGGATAATCCGCTGAACAATGGCCAGCCCCACCCCGGTGCCTTCGAATTCATCATCCTTGTGCAGCCGTTGAAACACGCTGAACAGTTTGTGCGCATATCGCTCATCAAATCCGGCGCCATAATCGGTTATGCAAAAGATCACCTCTCTATCCTTTTGCTGAGCCTCAATTTCGATTTTTTTGATATTCGATTTGGCGCTGTATTTCAAGGCATTGCCGATTAAATTGCGCCAGACCTGCTTAATCAATGTAATATCACATGCGACTTGCGGCAAGCGATCGATATGGATATCAAATGCAGTTTTCTCAGATTCACTTGCCAATTCCTGGTACACGGATTCGACAATGGCCCGCATGTCAACTGGGGAAAAATTCATTTCAGCTCTTGAAATCCGGGAAAGACTCAGCAGATCGGAAATCAGTTTATCCATGCGGACGGCATTCTGCCGGATGGTGTCGATAAAGCGCCTGCCTTCATTATCAAGCTGTTGTGCGTAATCTTCCAGCAGGAACCGGGCATAGCCGTCAATGGCCCTAAGCGGGGCCCGCAAATCGTGGGAGACCGAATACGCAAATGCTTCCAGTTCCTGGTTGGCCAGTTCCAGATTGCGGCGTTCCTCTTTTAACTCGGCGGTCATTTGATTGAGGTCTTCCACCATATAGAGCATGGCCTGCTGGCTGTTGTTTAATTTTTCCACTTTTTCCCGGAGCTCCGCGGTTCGCTGGGCCACCTGGGCTTCGAGGTCATCCTTCAGATTGTTCAAGCTTTTGGTGCGCCTTTTGACCGCCTTCTGGAGAAACAGGATGGAGATGCCGCCGCCGACAATCAAAAGCGGGATAACAGTGTAGCGGATAATCGGGTTCCGAGGCGATGACGATGCGGTCCTGCGGGGAAACCGGGGCCTCAATATGTCCGTTTTCCTGGCTGAAGGCGCCGGCCGGGACAAAAAGCAGCCAAGCCGCCAGAAGATATGTCAGCCATCCGGGCCTCACGAAGTGCCGGCTTTCAAACGCGCGATCTCATCGCGCAGTTCTTTTATCCGGAACTCCCGTTCAATGGTGGCATCGCGGAAGCGCTCCAGCTCGGCCACCCGTTCTTTGAGCTCCCTTGTTTTTTCTGCCACTTCGGTTTCGAGATGCGCTTTTAGCCGGCGGAGTTCGTCCTCGGCCTGCTTGCGCTCAATGATGTAGCCCAGATACAAAGCCGCTTTTTGAATGCGCTCCTTGGCATAATCGATAATAAATCGGGGCCGGGATTGGTAGGTCTGGGCCTGTTTGCGCAAATCTTCGACGGAAAGGCGGTATTTTTCGGCAAGCGCCTGCAGCGTCTCTTCATCGGTGGGCGGGTCGCCGTAGCCAAAGTTGATGGCCCCCACAACTGCGCCGCCGGCCCGAATGGGTACCGCATATAACCGGATTCCTCCGTGGCAGGCCACGTCCACCGCTTGCCCCTTTTTATGGCCGGCAGAGAAGCCTCCTGCCAGCAGGATTCATGGCACAGCCATTTACCGCTATTGAGCGCTGCACGGTTATCGTCGGTATGGCATAGTCTTCGGGAAGCGGCGTCCATCATTCGGCACCAGCCCGAAGAAAACAATCCCAGGGCATAATCGCCGCTGGTTTCGTATATGGCCGTGGAGGTTTCGAGCAGATCAAGGTATTCCGTGGCCATATCCCGGAGCTGTTCCTTTCCTACCGTAGCCAGGATTATTCCGGTTTCGTTGAGCAGGCTCAAATCGCCGTATTCGGGCGCAAAATCACTCTCTGCCGTTTTTTTCGGGGCGAGCATCCACTCGATGTGACGCACATCCGTTTCGGCTTTTTTTCTCCGAAGCCCCTTCGGCGGGTTTGTTTTTTGTCGGGTCCTGGTTCATTGTATCAATGGTCTCTCTCTATCGGTCGGCACGGTGGCCGTTCAATTTGGCCGGCGCGGTGGCCGGCCCTACGACGGTTATTCCCTGGCAAATCCCATTGTAGGGCGGGCCACCGTGCCCGCCATGACATCGGCCGGCATAGCGGCCGATCAAACCGGCCGGCAATCATGGCATATCCGCCATCCATCGGTGCCATGAATATGGATATTCCTGCCATCGATCCACTATACCGGCGCGAACGGGATTGTTTACAATATACTCGGCAACGACCCGGATATCCTCTTCTTTTCGCAGGGCATGATCATAAACCCCTCTTTGCCAGCAGGTGCCGGTCAACCCGTTTTTCATCAAAAGATTGGCGGTGTAACTTTTCCAGCTGTTTATGGCATCCATCAAATTGCCTGTAACCGGTGAAATCATTATATGCAGATGGTCCGGCATCAGGCAAACCGCATAGCGTTTTGTCTGTTCGCCAAAGGGGCCGGATTGCAGTGTGTGAATTATTTTTTGGGCGTAATTTTCGTTTTGAAATAAGGGACGGCGGTTAAATGTACAAATGGTCATGCTGAAAATCCGGGCGGGGATTTCGTATTGTTCTCGCGGAAGCCGTATGTTTTTTCTTCTGCGGGCCATTAAATTTATTTTTGAACAGTCATGTGTTCATTGGCGTTGTTGGGCCGGCGCGGTGGCCGCATTTATCGGCCGGCGCGGTGGCCGGCCCTACGACGGTTGGTCCCTGGGATATCCTGCTGTAGGGCGGGTCACCGTGCCCGCCATCAATTTGGCCGGCGCGGTGGCCGGCCCTACGACGGTTTGGGCCGCAGGCACATCCTGCTGTATGGCGAAGCATCGTGCTTGCCGATCATTTTGGGCCGGCACGGTGGCCGACCCTACGACGGTTGGTCCCTGGCATCTCCTATTGTAGGGCGGGTCACCGTGCCCGCCCATTTGTCGGCCGGCACGGCGGCCGACCCTGCGCCCGCCATTAACCACCATGCCTGCCATTAACCACTGCGCCCGCCGAATCAGGGTTTGGGCTCCTCAGCCGTTAACCACTTTTCAGGTGTCTAATGCCTCACGGATCGCGGCTGCCATTTCGTCCCGGACAATGGGTTTTAGCAGAAATGCGGATACACCCATTTCTTTTGCCATTTCTTCATTGATCTGTTCACTGAAGCCGGTACAGAGAATAACCGGCAGATCCGGGCGCAAGCGGCGAGCCTCTTTGATCAGGATAATACCCGTCATCTCGGGCATGGCCATATCCGTAATCAACAGATCGAAATCCCCCGGACTTTCCCGGAACCGTTCCAATGCTTCAATGCTGCTTGTGCGGACCTCCACGGTATAGCCAAGGTTTATCAGTTGCTGCTCCACCATCTCGGCAATCGGATGCTCATCATCCACAAACAAAATTCTCTCTGAACCTTTGGGGAGTTCTTTTTCTGTTGCTTTTGTTTGGGTTGGCGCAAACTCGGCAGCCGGCAGGTAAACGATGAATTCACTGCCTTGCCCCAGCTGACTTGCCACATCGATCATACCGTGATGGCCTTCAACAATGCCATGAACAACCGAAAGCCCAAGACCCGTGCCTTTTTCCTCAGATTTTGTGGTAAAAAACGGATTAAAAATTTTGTCAATAAGCCCCGGGTCAATACCGGGACCGGTATCCGAGACACTCAAAGCCACGTGTTTCCCGGGTTTCATGCCGAAGTGCGAGGCGGTAAAGTGCGCATCCAGGTCCACTTTTCGAAGCCGGATTGTCATTATCCCACTGTTTTCCATGGCCTGTGCGGCATTGGTGCAGAGATTCATGATGATCTGGTGAATTTGCCCCGGATCGCCGCTGACTAAAATGTCGGTTTCTATCTCCTGTTTGATTTCAATGGATTTCGGCAGCGATGCCCGGAGCAGCTTCATGGATTCCTTGACCAGCAGATTGACATTCAGGGGCACCATATCCGACTCTGTCTGTCGGCTGAAGGTGAGGATCTGCTTGACCAGATCCCTGGCCCGGGCCCCGGCCGCGTAAATCTGGCTGAGATTTTGTTCAAAGAGGGTTCCCTTTTCCGCATCTTCCAGCAGCAATTCGGAATAGCCGATGATGGCGGTCAGGATGTTGTTGAAATCGTGGGCGATGCCGCCCGCCAGGGTGCCGATGGCTTCAAGCTTCTGGGCCTGCCGAAGCTCGGATTCAAGCATTTTTCGTTCTTCTTCTGTCTGCTGCCGATTGATAATCACCGAAAAATGGCTAACCAGGGTTTCAATGGCATACCGGAACCCAAGGTCCTCACCTTTTTTTAAAAGCAGGGACACCCCCCCATAGGGCCTGTCGTCAAGGGCAAAACCGATGGTATATACCGAGCCGATATCCAGCAGGGCTTCCATCTCCCGGCATGTTTCCATTGGAATTTTTTCCGCCATAAGCTGATATAGCCCGCCCGGAATCTGTTCAAGCAGTCCGGTGGTATAAAGCTCCGCCTCTTCGCCCATTTCCTCAGGCCTTAAATTAATATCCCGGAGCATCTCCAGGTAATCTGTCGCCCCGTCCATCAATGCCTCCAGGCCATGCATGGACTTCAGCTTGATCGCTTTCTCTTTTCGATCATACAAAGAAACCAGCACATATGCCCGGGGATTGACCCCATGGATCGTTTCACCCAGGAGCTGACACAGGGCATCAATGTCTGTCACCCGGCTGCCCTGGATAATCGTATCGCTCACCAATTGGAGCTCCTGGATATAGTGCTCCCGATAGATTTTCGCCTGTTTCTGTTCCGTGACATCGTCAGCCTGGCTCATGACGATGCGCCGGCCGTCCGGCAGACCACCCAGGGGGGTGGTATAAAACCGCCAGGTTCTCTGTTGTCTGTCTTTTGTTTGGATGACAAACTCACCTTCATCCCGGCGCCGGTTTAGCTCATAAAGCTCTTCGATACTGGCCTTTATTTCATTCTTTTGCTCACCGTAAGCCTTTTCGGTCCAGTCCCCGATGGTCGGAATTTCGTCATGGCGATAGCCGGTCAGATCCCGCCATACCTTATTGACGGCAAGGACTTCGCCGTCTTCGGCATGGAGCATGACCGGAAAGGTGGATTCATAAAACATCCGCTGAAACTGCTCCTCTGCGGCATTTTTCTGCTCCTCGATGCGGATGCCGTGAAGCCCCAGGCTAATATCGCCGGCCGCCTCCTTGACCAGTTCCAGTTCATTTTCCTGCGCGGCCTGGGTTTTCAGGGCCACGGTGATCATGCCGAATTCCTGGCCGTTATTTCGAAGCCGGCAGCTCATGCAGGTGCCGCCCTGGATTTGCGGTTCCAGGGGGCATTCCCCGCATACCGAATGCCGGTCATGGCTGAAAAATATCTCTTCAGCGCCCTGTGCAAAAAGTTCCCGGGCGCATGCCGGGGGACGGCCCTGCTTAAACCCTTCGATCAACCCGGAAAAGGCCTCCCCGATCCCGGCTTCGGCCCAGGCTTCAGGCTGGCCTGAATTATCAAAAAGCACAATCCAGGCCGTATCCCAGGCGCCGAAATCCACCATGGGGCGTACGCCTTGCTCAATTAAGCGCTGGCGGTCTTTTTCCCGGACAATCAGATGGTTGATATGACGGATGGCGGACAAGATATTGTTTAAGCGCTGAATCTGCCTGACCGATTCCTGCCGTTCAATGGCGTATCGGATTACCCGCCGGAGCACGGCGCTGTCGATTCTGCCTTTTACCAGATAATCCTGGGCCCCTTCGTGGACGGTGGCGAGGCCGGTTTCCTCGTCATCAAGGTTGGTCATCACCACAACCGGCATCAGGGGGGCCGCCCCCTTAAGGCTTTGCAGTGTTTCAAGGCCCCGGCTGTCCGGGAGGTTCAGATCCAGCAGAACAATATCATAAAAATCGGTTTGCAACTGCCCAAGGGCATCGGCCAGCTTTTCTGTTTTTTTAATATGATATTCGGCTGATGCAAGTTCGGCATGCATCTCGGCAACAAGATCCACGGCCCCGGGGTTGCCTTCTACCAGGAGAATTTTGATGGGCCTGACCGGCTTGCTCGCTGCCATTTCACAAAGCTCCTTTCTTTCCGTCTAATGAAAAACCAATCGTTTCTCAGGCACTTGGGCCGGCATCAACGTGTATCCATTCGATAAGCGCCGATAGCTTCTCAAAATCTTTGGATTTATCGAAAAAATAATCCGCCCCCAAATCCATGCATTTTCGTCGGTATTGGGGATATGGATAACTCGTGAACACGATGACAACCGGCGGATCAGGATAGGCTTTTATGGTTTTGAGCACATCCGTGCCGCTGCCGTCCGGCATGCGGAGATCAAGAATGACCACATCGGGGGAAACGGCATCGAGGCGGTTCAGGGTGTCTTCAATGGTGCTGGCCTCATAAATCTGATCCGTGGCTGAAATGCCATGGATGGCCGCTTTTACCCGATCCCGGATAATACCGGAATCATCTGCAATAAGTATCTTCAATATTTTTACCCCGCTTTATTCGATTTGACAAGTTTTTCAGGCGGGCCCGGTGGCCCGTCCTACTTTTTTGGCAGGCACGGTGGCCTGCCCTACGTTGGGTCGGCTTTTTGGATAATTGCGGTTGCATGCTCTATGTAGGGTCGGCCACTGCGCCGACCGCTTTTTCAGGCAGGCGCGGTGGCCTGCCCTACGCATGGGGAAAACCCGATCAATATTGGGGCAGGCACGGTGGCCGGCCCTACAAACTGATCGGCACCTGCACCCGAACGGTGGTCCCTGACGGCCGGGCCCGATCCACAGTCAGCGTGCCGCCCAGGGCCCATGCGCGCTCCCGCATGCCGAGGATTCCGAATGAATTTTGGGTGTTAATGCGCTGCAGATCAATAGCAACGCCGTTATCCCGTATTTCCAAAGCGATCTGTCCATCACCGACGGTCAGTTCGACTTCCACCCGGCTTGCGGCGGCATGGCGATAGACATTGGTGAGTGCCTCCTGGCAGATCCGGTAAATGCCGGTGGCCGTCTCATCAGCCAATTCCTGCTCAGGGGTATTGGTGCTGAAAACAGAATGAATGCCGGTACGCTGCATAAAATGATCCACATACCACTCAAGCGCCGGAATCAGGCCGAGATCATCCAGCATGCCCGGCCGCAGATCCGCTACCAGCTGCCGGGTTTTATTATTCAAATAATCAATCAGCGTGACCATTGAATCCGTGCTTTCCGCCAGTTCCGGATTGACTGCCCGCAATTTTTGGCCCAGCTGCAGGGTGTCTATCCGTAAACCGGTCAGGGCCTGCCCGAGTTCGTCATGCAGCATCCGGGCGATTTCTGCGCGTTCTTTTTCTCTGACCTCCTCAAGATGCGCCGAAAGCCCGCGCAACTGCTCCCGGGATTCTATAAGTTCGGATTCAGCCGCCTTGTATTCGGTAATATCCCGCAGCAGGGCCACAACACCAATGATCTGTTCCTCTGAGCGCAAGGGGTAATAACTGATCGCCAAATCAATCACGCCGAGTTTCGGATGCAGCCGTTTCTCCTCAATATACAGATTTTCTCCGGCCAGGCACCGATCCAAGGAAGACTTAATGGCAGTTTGAAAAAAATTTTCACCCATTATGGCCGCCACCGGCCGGCCGACGATCTCATGTTTGGGCCTGCCCTGAAGCGCTGCATAGGCAGAATTAACTACCTGATAGACATAGTTCTCATCCACAATCGCGATAAAATCCCCGGAACTTTCAATCGCCATCTGGTAAGCCAGCAGTTTTTCCTCGTATTGCTTGCGCTGGGTGATGTCTGCGGCAAAGCCCTCGATTTCAAAGTCATCCTCTGAAATCCGACGGTTGATCCGGGCATTTACCAGCATCCAGAAGGTGCTCCCGTCGGCCCGGTACGCCTCGTATTCGACATTTTCCGCATAGCCCTTTTCCTTGATCTGGGTGAGAATATCTTCGCGGTCTCCGGGATCAACATAAAGCTGGGTGCTCAGATCGGTGAAATATTGCCTGGCCTCCTCAGGCGATGCACAGGCCACCATCCGGGCCATTTCCGGGTTGCCGTCCAGCCCTTTGCCTTTTGCCGTGGTCCAGAAGATGCCGATGGGGGCGTTTTCAACCAACGCGCTTAATCTCTCTTCGCTTGCCCGCCTGGCCTTTTCTGCCTGCATCCGCACATCCATCTGTTTTTGAATGGACTCGCGCATGGTTTTTTCTATGCTTAGCGATGCTGCCAGGCCCCGCTGCACGATAGCCAATGACAGGGCGGCGACAGCGTTTAATAAAATAAAATTAAGGGAGATAACAAACCACCGCTCCATGGTATGGGGCGCAGGGTCGATCCACGGGGGCGCCTGGCTCCCCAACATAGCCCCTATAACGGCAAGGGAGAGTATATTTAAGCCGAGTGCAGCAAATGCGGCGCGAATGCCCAGGATAATGCCCGCAATGATCGGAAATGCGAACAGCCATAACGGCCCCGAGGCCGAGGGGCCGATAACCAGCATCAACACCATGCCCAGGATATAGGAGCCGATGATGATGGCATAAGCGCGAACAATAAATGGGATTTGCCGGACAAAGAAAAGGATGACCACCATCGCGTAGATGGCGGTATCAAAAAAGACCACCAGCCATCTGCCCTCCTTGATGCAAAGCCGCACGCTCGGCACAAAGGCAATCCCCCCAAAAATCACCCCGGTTAAAAGGATGCTCCAGACAATCCGCTCCCGCCAGTAAACCAGGCTATCCTGGGACAAATGCGCCTGCGGCCGGGTCCACTTATCCAGAGAATCGAAAAAAGCCTGAAAAATGCGGCGCACCTGGTTTAAAGACGACATGCCGTTTAGCCTACGGTTTGGGGGTGACTCCGGTATTGGTTGACGCGATTGATAAGTACATGAAAATTTTCATACAAATACGCAAGTATTAGAATGATTGAATTTGCCCGGCCGGTCAACTGTAAAAACAAATTTGTCCGGTAAATTTGTTCTGGCGATAAAACCCTTAACCAGGGGGCTATTCGCAGTAAGGTCGGCACGGTGGCCGACCCTACGATGGGGGCGGTTTTTCCCCCATTTGTAGGGCGGGTCACCGCGCCCGCCTTAAAATAATAAGGTCGGCACGGTGGCCGACCCTACGAAGGTTCGGTTTTGTTCGTATTTGTAGAGCGGGCCACCGCGCCCGCCCCAATATTAATCGGGTTTTTCCCCAGGCGTAGGGCGGGCCACCGTGCCCGCCAACGTATGACAGGGCCACCGCGCCGACCCCGCCCCGTACGATTTTTGCTGCCCGGAAAAATTCGCCCGGCTGTGTATGTTTTTATATTGACACATACAATATTACAAATTAAACTCAATTAAATTAAACTCAACTAAACTCAACTAAATTTAATTGAGTTCAATATAACGCGTCAGGAACTGGGCGCGGCGTCATTTTTTCCTCCGTTCTGCCGGCCCCCTCCGGAATTTTCAGGGGTCCGGTTAACGCTTCTAAAAAACTTATCGGGTATTAGGTTTTGGGTATTAGGTATTAGGTTAATGAAATCAAGAATTTATGGTCGGCACGGTGGCCGACCCTACGATGGTTCGGTGTTGTTCGTATTTGTAGAGCGGGCCACCGTGCCCGCCCCAATATTAATCGGGTTTTTCCCCATTCGTAGGGCGGGCCACCGTGCCCGCCTGAAAAATAGATAGAACAAATTTACCGTGCCTCAGTGCCTTTAAAGTTATTTTTAGGCTCGGTCCCGGGCGCACGGCCCGGGGGGAATACTTTCAAGCAATGGCCAAACAAAGGATATCATGAATCCAAAAATATTTAATGCCAGCGAAGCAGCCGAATTCTTAGGCGCCCACGTGGAAACCATCCGCCGGCTGGCCCGTAAGGGCCAAATTCCCTCATTTAAAGTCGGCAAGGACTGGCGGTTTCGGGAAGACGACTTACTGCACTGGGCTGAAAACCATCACCTGAGAAATCAGCCGCCGGTGGTCCTGATCGTGGATGATGATGCGCCGGTTCGGAACCTGGCCCGTCAGATTTTAGAGCGGCAGGGCTACGAGGTTCGGGAAGCGGCTAACGGCGCTGACGGACTGGCCATATTTAACCGGGAAAATGTGCAGTTTGTCCTGTTGGACCTTCAGATGCCGGAAATGAACGGGGTTGAATTTCTTACCCACCTTCGCGGCTTTGATGCGCATGTCCCCGTCATATTGATTACCGGGTATCCGGACAGTCAATTAATCATGGACGCCATGCAGCAGTCCCCGGTGATGCTTTTGCCGAAACCGCTGGAAAAGGAACTGCTCCTGCGGGTGGCAGGCGTATTTTTACCCAATAATTCAAAGAACTAAAAACAGGTAACCGAATCATGAACCCTTCTATTACTGAAGCCCCCAAAGAAGCCCAAATACTTGTGGTCGATGATGAGGCGCCGGTGGCGCAACTGGTGGAACAAACCCTTTCAAAAGCCGGCTATACCTGCCGGATGGCTGAAAACGGCAGACAGGCGCTGCGGATTTTAGAACAGGAACCGATCGATGTGGTGGTATCCGATATCATGATGCCTGAAATGGACGGGGTGACCCTGCTTAAAAAAGTCAAAGCCGAATATTTTGCGGATGTCATGCTCATGACCGGATTCACGGAGGATTACAACTATGAGACCCTTATACGGGAGGGGGCCAGTGATTTTATCACCAAACCCTTCAGCCCCCGGGAACTGCTGCTCCGTCTGAAGCGGGTCTTAAAAATGCGCTACCTTTTAATCGAGCGCGATCAGATCAACGCAGAGCTTGAGGCAAACGTTGCCCGCATGGAAACGGTGAATACGGAATTAAAACACGCCATGACGGAACTGCAGAGTATGAACCAGCAGCTTAACCAGTCCTATCTGGATACCATTAACCGGCTGTGCCTGGCGGCGGAATATAAGGACGACGACACCGGGGACCATATTACTCGCATCAGCCGCTACTGTGAGATGATGGCCCAAAAGCTCGGCCAGCCGGAAGAATTCGTGCAGCTCATGCGCTATGCCTCCCCCATGCATGACATCGGAAAAATCGGCATACCGGATCACATCCTTTTAAAACCGGGCAAGCTTACGACCGAGGAGTTTAACGTCATCAAAACCCATACCACCATCGGCGCCAATATTCTTTCCGGCTCCCAGGCCGAGGTATTAAAGCTGGCGAACGAGATTGCCCTAAACCATCACGAGAAATGGAACGGCAAGGGATATCCAAACGGCCTGGCCGGACCGGAGATCCCATTGAGCGCCCGTATCGTCGGGCTTGCGGACACATTTGATGCTTTAACCACCAAACGGCCGTACAAAAACCCCTATCCCACGGAAGTGGCGCTGGATATCATCCGATCGGAACGGGAAAAACATTTTGAGCCGGTGGTTGTGGACGCATTCCTTGATGCCATCGATGAAATCCGGGAGATTAAAGCGGCGATTAACAGCCCGGATAACACGGCGGTTTCTGATTTTATCTGGAGCGAACGCGATATTGAAAACGGGATTTACCAACACGCTGATATCAAACAGCCATCTGCGGGGAAATAACGCATGGGAATGAATCTGGAAGCGATGACGGACGGGCCGTTCTCCCGGAAGCGAATGGTGCTTATCATTCGGCTGCTGGTCATTATTATTACCGCCTATGTCATTGTTTTCACCCCGGCCAGCCCGGACGTCAAAAACTGGGGCTATATATTTATCGCCTTCTACCTGTTTACCAACCTGGTTGTGGCGGCCGTGCCGGAGACGTTTTTTTTCGATGACCGGGTGTTTTATTTCATCATCTTTTTTGACAGCATCATGCTGCCCGCCGGCATCTATTTCTCCGGGTATGTGGGCTCGGATTTATATCTTATCTACTTTTTGATCCTCTGCCTCACCACCATGAGCGCCCGATTCCATTATCTGATGGTCAATATCGCCATTTTTGCCGCCATTTATGCCTGGATGCTCTATCAGAACGGCTTGCTCACCGGGTCTGAGTCCATCAGCTACGCATTGCGGATTCCGTTCATGGTGACCATCGCCCTGTTCTACGGCTATATCGTATCCGCCCGGATGAACGACAAGGAGGATCGGCTCAGGACGGCTAATGAGCAGTATGAACAGATCGTGCAGGCCACGGATGTGCTGGTTTACAGCGTAGACAAAGCGGGGCACCTGTTGTTCGCCAATTCCAAATTTGTGAATTATCACGGGTTTTCAAAGGAAATACGCCTGCTTGGCCGGCCATACGCGGACCTGTATGCAAGCGACGAGAGCCGCGTATTTTTGGATAAGGTGGACCGGGTTTACCAACACAACGACATGGTGCAGTTTGAATCCTATGACCAAACAAACCACCGATGGTTCTCAAACACCCTGAGCCCCATCCGGAACCCGGCGGATAACAGCGTCTTTGCGGTCTGCGTCGTTGCCAAAGACATTACCGAGCGGGTGGAGCGCGAAAAGGAGCTGGACAGCACGATTGAACTGCTGCGCACCACCCGGGATCAGCTGATTCAAAAGGACAAGATGGCGTCTCTCGGCCGCATGGCCTCCGGCGTGGCCCACGAAATCCGCAATCCCCTGGAAATTATCGCCATGGGGGTGGATTATCTGGATTTCAACCTGCAGGCGGCAGGCGATAATGTGCATCAATCCCTTGAAAAAATCTCCAATGCGGTGGATCGGGCCAACCGGATCATCGATGATGTGCTGTCTTTTTCCAGAAAATCCGATTTTCAGGTCAAAGATGTGGCCATCTGCGAACTGCTGAAAGAGGTTATAACCCTTGCCGCCCATCATATAGATAAAAACGGCGTGACCGTGCGCCGGGATTATGCGGATGAATCTATTAAAGTGGCGGCGGACTGGCACATGCTGGAGCAGGTGCTTTTAAATCTTGTGAACAATGCGGTGGATGCCATAGCCGAATCCCCGCAAAAGCATCTGGCCCTCCGGGTGTACCGCAAAAAGGTGACAACCGTCGGCTACAAAACCGGCTACCGCCGCGCGGATTTTTTCAAAGTCGGCGATTCCATGGTGGTCGTTGAAATCGCGGATACGGGCAAAGGCATTTCCGAGGACGATTTTCCGAAAATCTTTGAACCGTTTTTTACCACTAAGGACACCGGCAAAGGCACCGGCCTTGGCTTGAGTCTGGCCCATATGATCATGGACCGCTTAAGCGGCACCATTGACGTGGAAAGCCAGGTGGATGAAGGCACCACCTTCTATGTCAAGCTTCAGCCTTGGGGAGAAAACAATAACACAGGGGAGTTAATCAATGGCCGAGACCAAAAAAGTCCTGATCATCGATGATGAAGAGGATTTCTGTTTTTTTGTCCGGGAAAATCTGATCAATACCGGCATGTTTGATGTGTTCGTGGCGACCAACGGCCGCTACGGCATTAAGCTGGCCCGGCAGGAAAAGCCGGATATCATTCTGCTGGACCTGATGATGCCGGATTTAACCGGCGAAGAGGTGGCGGATGAATTAAAGGATTATGCCGCAACAGCGGAAATCCCCATAATCTTCGTCACCGCCCTGGCCACCCGGACTGACACGGGTGAGAGTAGTTTGAAGAAAACCGGCAGCGCCTATTATATTTCAAAGCCGGTTCGGACCCGGGAGCTGGTTGGGGCCATCAATGAAGTGATTTGAGGCGAAAAGTTTAAGGAGGCGGGCATGAATGAAAGCAACGACCGAATGGAAGTCCATATTTTTACCCGGCAGTTCAAGATTGTGGGGAATCTGAGCATCTACCCCGGCGTGCGCCTCACCGATTACATGAATGAATCCAAGCCCTTTGTCTCTGTCACCGACGTGGTGGTGTACGACCGGGACGGGCAGCATGTTTTCGCCGCCGGATTTTTAAACTTAAGGCGCGATGAGATAGAGCTTATCCTGCCTTCAGCCGAGTTAAAGGCATAGATATAATAGATATAATCGGTGGATGCATAGGGGGTCGGCACGGTGGCCGACCCTACGAAATTCCATCAATAGCGTAGGGCGGGCCACCGTGCCCGCCAAAAATTATATGGAAAAAATTCCCAAAAACAGAAAAAAACCGGTTAAGTTTTAGCAGTGGAGGCATCGGAATGGCCAAATTAGATAAGGTTTTCAAGGCAGCTGCGGATTTAAACGCCTCTGATGTGCACATCGCCCCTGGCGAGCCGTTTATCGTCAGGCGCCTTGGCCGCCTTAGAAAATTAAAAAGCCCGGCGCAAACCCCTGAAACCTGCAAACAGCTTATTTTCGAGCTTCTGGATGAAAAACAGCAGGCCACCCTGACGGCGGAGGCCCAGCTTGACTTTGCCTACGAGGTCCCGGAACTCGGCCGCTTCCGGGGCAGCGCCATGATGCACCAGAAAGGGATGAGCGCGGCTTTCCGCTTGATTCCGCCGGCGATACCCACGCTTGAATCCCTTGAAATGCCGGCGGTGGTGCAAAAAGTTCTGGACCAGCACCAGGGCCTGATCCTTGTCACCGGCGGCACCGGCCACGGCAAAACCACCACCCTGGCGGCCATGGTGGATTACCTTAACACCCAACGGCCGCATCATATCTTAACCATAGAGGATCCCATCGAATTTATTCATCCGTTTAAAAAAGGCGTGGTCAACCAGCGGCAGATCGGCAAAAACACATGGGCCTATGCCAATGCGCTGAGAGGTGCGCTGCGCCAGGACCCTGATATAATCGTGGTGGGCGAGCTAAGAGACCTTGAGACCATCTCCATGGCCATCTCCGCGGCTGAGACCGGCCACCTGGTCATCGGCACCCTGTCCACATCCAGTGCGCCCAAGACGGTGGACCGGATTATCGACTCCTATCCGCCCAAGGAGCAGAACCAGATCCGGGCCATGTTAAGCGAGTCCCTGCGGGCCGTGATCACCCAGCGGCTGATTGCCCATACCGATCAGCAGCACATGGCCCTGGCCCTTGAGGTTCTGATCGGCTCCACCCAGATGGCCAATCTCATCCGGGACGCCAAAACATTTCAGATTCCTTCCATGATGCAGACCGGCAAAAAACTCGGCATGCAGTTAATGGATGAATCCTTGCTGGCCTTATATCAGTCCGGCCGAATCTCTGCGGAGGATGCGGTGGCCAATGCGGCCAATCCGGATAAAATGAAAATCCAGGTTAAAGAAAGCAAATAACGGGACAAACTTTTTTGCCGGTCAAGTCCATATCATGGGGCTGTAAGCATATGGACGGTCGGCACGGTGGCCGACCCTACAAAATTTTTCGTAGGGCGGGCCACCGCGCCCGCCATTTAACTGGCAGGTGGTTGCGCCTGAAATGAAAACCCAGGTTAAAATTTGAGGCAAATATGGCAGCGATTGACCAATACTTCAGAGAAATGCAGGCAAACGGGGCGAGCGACCTGCATATGGTCGTGGGGTTTCCGCCGCTGATCCGGCTTAAAGGGGAACTGGCCGCCCTGGATCATCCCCCGCTTACCGCAGAATCAAATGAACACATCCTTTTTGAAATCTTAAATGACGAACAGCGGGCCTCTGTCCAAAATGATCTGGATTTTGACATGGCCTATGAACTGGAAGGGGTGGGCCGCTTCCGGTGCAATATGTTCTACCAGCACCGGGGCATTGCTGCGGTTTTCCGCATTATTCCCACCGATATTTTAACCCTTGAGCAGTTGAACCTGCCTGAGATTCTCAAGACCATCGCCTGTTATACCAAGGGGCTGGTGCTGGTGACCGGTCCGACCGGCAGCGGCAAATCCACCACGCTTGCGGCCATGATCAACTATATCAATGAAACACGCGACGGCCACATCATCACCATCGAGGACCCGCTGGAGTTTGTGCATCCCAACAAGCGCTGCCTGGTGACCCACCGGGAAATCGGAACCCATGCCAAAAGCTTCGGTGATGCCCTGCGGGTGGCCAGCCGGGAAAATCCGGATATTGTTATGGTTGGCGAGATGCGGGATCTGGAAACCATATCCCTGGCCTTAACCTGCGCGGAACTGGGCATCCTGGTGTTCGGCACCCTGCATACCAACAGCGCGGCCAAGACCGTGGACCGCATCATCAACGCATTTCCCACGGACCAGCAGGCCCAGGCCCGGACCATGCTCTCGGAAGCCCTTCGGGCGGTCATCGCCCAGCAGCTATTGCGAACAAAAGACGGCAAAGGGCGCTGTGCGTCCAATGAAGTGCTGATCGGCTCCCAGGCCCTGGCCAGCATGATCCGGGGGGCGAAAATATCCCAGATCAGCTCCATAATTCAAACCGGCACCGCTGCGGGCATGCAGTCCATGGATCAGCACCTGAAGCAGCTGGTCCAGCAGGAGCGCATCACCCGCGAAGCAGCATATGAAAAAGCCATGGACAAGACGATTTTTTCATGAAATCTGCTTAATTGTTTGGTGCGTCCCTAAACACTAAACATGCCCGCACCGGAATTAAATGTCTTTGAGCAGCCTGTTAGCCGGGGATCTCTCGATGGCGGCATTAAACTCTCTCAATGTCTCTGACAGGTCGAGAAATGCCTCTGTTTTGGCAACCGGGATTGCGTCGCCGCCTTTATTCTCCATTGCTTCTATGATGGAAGCGACGGTCAATTCGTTTATGTCGCGCGCCGGCTGGCAGGCAATATTTTCTCCGTCTTTCGGTGCGGTTTGGGATACAAGACCGCACTCTGAAAGGTTAGAGACAATTTCCTGAACCAGACGGATGGGCATCTCCAGCCGATAAGATATTGTCCGTATGGTCATCGGGGCCTCCCCGCGCATGAACTGCGTGACAAGCAGGTGGATAACCTGCACGCTCAACAGTTTTCTAAATGAGAGGCTCATATCCTTTCTGTCCGGTTCAAAATCATATGCCTCCACATTCTGGTGGGCGCAGGAGAGTTCAGCCCCGAAGAGCACAATTAACCAGCTGAGCTGCAGCCAGACCAGAAACAGCGGCAATGCGGCGAAGCTGCCATAGATGGCATTGTACTGGGCAACCCCCACCTGGAAAACAATATAGATCTTCTGCACGATGACAAAGATGGTTCCGGCCGCTATACCCGCGATCAGCCCGGAAGCATAGTTGATCCTTGCGTTGGGCATGAAAAGGTATAAAAAGGCGAATAGAATCCAGATCAGGCCATACGGAAGAATTTCAATCACCAGGCTGATAAGCGGGGAGAACACCCCCAGCAGGGCTATCTTTTCGGTTATCTGGCTAAGTTGAGTGGCGACCATGACGGTGACACTGCTGGACATGATGAGCAGAACCGGGGCGATAAGCATTATAGAGAGATAATCGCTGAATTTTCTCCCAAAAGAACGGGCGGCTTTTATTCTCCAGATATCGTTTAGCGAAAATTCGATTTGGCTCAGAATACGCATGACCGCCCAGAGCAGAACGGCAACGCCCACACCGGCAATGATGCCGCCTTTGGTATTTTCAAGCATGTTCCGGGAAAAATCGATCACCTGCAGAATCACCTGTTCCTGGCCGCTGAATTTTTCCAGGAGCTGGTCTTCAAGATGATTCTGAAAGCCGAACCCTTTGGCGATGGCAAATGCCATTGCCACCATGGGCACAATGGAGAGAAGCGAGTAGAAAGTCAGCGCCGAGGCGCGAAGCGTGCACCTGTCCTCAATGAATTCTTTTATGGCGATGACAACCACCCGGGTGTTTCTAATCAGAAAGCCTTTAAACCGGGTTAAATCCTTTACACGGGTTCGCCAGATATCATACTGGACAAACCGTATGACAACAGATACCCAGCTCAGCCAATTCTTCATGAACAGTTCCTCCCTGACTTTTCCTGTGACAGATGATTAATGGCGTGCGCGACGGATTCATCATTAAATTTCATTTGGATAGGTTTCTTCTGCAGCAAGCAAGGGATCAGCCGGCCGCCTGCGCTGCAGGACGCCCAGGGTCTTTGTCATGGGAAGCTCATTAAAAAGCCCGGATGAAAGGGCCAGCTGGTAAATATAGTAAGGCGCCTGACCGCCTGCTTCCGGATTTTTGAAGATATCATGGATCAGGAGATAGCCGCCGGGCATAATATGGCCCGCCCAGGCGGTATAATCGCCCATTGCAGCCTCATAGGTGTGGCCGCCGTCTATAAAAACAAGGCTTAAGGGCGTGGACCAGAACCGGGCGACAGCCGCCGAGCGGGCAGCTATAGGGGCAACCGCGTCTTCCAGGCCGGCCTTAAAAAGGGTCTGCCGCAAAACCGGCAGGGTATCGATCATCGCGGTTTTCGGATCATAGGTGTCCGGATCAAAATAGCCCTCGCCCGGCTGCTGCTCTTCCGAGCCGCGATGGTGGTCAATGGAAAATAGAATGCCCCCGTTTTCCCGGCAGGCCGTCCCCAGATAAAGCGCGGATTTGCCGCAGTAGCTGCCGATCTCAAGGCACGGCCCCATCCGGCTGGCCAGACCCGCCATTTCATACAGCCGGCGGCCTTCTTCTTTATCCAAAAACCCCTTAACCGAATCAATCAGCGCATCATCCAGCATAGACCCTACACCCTACACCCTATACCTTACACCTTATACCCTTATTTACGACATCTCCTCATAATTTCTCGCCAGCACCTCCCTCGGCTTCACCCCGTCCGACGGTCCCACCACGCCTTCCTCCTCCATCACCTCGATAATCCGCGCGGCCCGGTTATATCCGACCCTCAAGTGCCGTTGGACCATGGATATGGATGCCTGGCCGGTCCGGGCAACCAGGGCGACGGCCTCGTCATAGCGTTCGTCATAGTCCTTATCCTCGGCCCCGTTTTTCTCCGAGGTCTGCTTTTCAAGCACTTCTTCGTTATAATCCGGCGATTTCTGGGTTTTCAAAAACTCAATAATGCTTGAGACCTCTTCTTCGGTGATAAAGGCCCCATGAATCCGCTGAAGCTTGGCGGTGCCCGGCGGCAAAAACAGCATGTCGCCGTTTCCGAGCAGTGTTTCCGCGCCATTGGCGTCGATAATGGTTCTGGAATCCGTCTTGGAGGATACCTGAAAGGAAAGCCGCGTGGGGAAATTTGCCTTAATCACCCCGGTCAATACATCCACGGAGGGCCGCTGGGTGGCCAGGATCAAATGGATGCCGGCGGCCCGTGCCATCTGGGCCAGCCGGGTCAAGGCGACCTCGACATCCCTTGAGGAAACCATCATCAGATCCGCCAGCTCATCAATGATGAGCACCACGTATGGCAGCTTCTCCAGCACCGGGGCATCCGGTTCCGCCGGCTCTGAAGCGGATTTTTGGACTTTGCGGTTGTACTGGTTGATATTTCGGACCTTGTTTTCAGAAAGCAGCTGATACCGGCGCTCCATCTCCTTCACCGCCCAGAAGAGCGCATTGGTGGCCTTTTTCATGTCCGTAACCACCGGGGTGATGAGATGCGGAATATCATTGTAGGCGGAAAGCTCGATCCGCTTGGGATCGATCATGATAAATTTAGCATCCTCCGGCGTGGCCTTGTACAACAGGCTGCAGATCATGGTATTCAGGGCCACGCTCTTTCCGGTGCCTGTGGCACCGGCAATCAACAGGTGCGGCATGGTCTGAAGATCGGAAACCACAGGGCTGCCAACAATATCTTTGCCCAATCCCAATGTTAGAAAGGATTTGGATTTTTCATACTCCGAGGATGTAATGATATCCTTAATCGTCACCACTTCGCGCTGTTTGTTCGGCACCTCAATGCCGATCGCAGCTTTTCCGGGAATCGGGGCGATGATGCGGATGCTCATGGCTTTAAGCGCAAGCGCCAGGTCATCCGAGAGGTTGACCACCTTGTTGATTTTAATCCCGGGCGCGGGTTCAAACTCAAACCGGGTGATGACCGGCCCTGGGGCAACAGTCACGACCTTTCCTTTGACTCCGAAATCATCAAGTTTCTGCTCGAGCAGATGGGACATCTCCCGCAGATGCTCATGATCCACCGAATCGGCAACTATTTCCGAGTCCTTTAAAAACTCGAGGGCGGGCAGGTGGAAGCCGCTGCTAAACCGCATGGATTCAAAAACCTGCTGCCTGGGCTTAGGCGCCGGCACCGGCGATTTTTTTTCCCGGGACCACGGGGCCTCCTTGATGGTGATATCTTCTGCAGGCGCTTTTTGCGGCGGCTTCTTTTTCTTGGGCGGATTCTTTTCAGGCGCGGCTTTTTTCGGCTTCTTCCGGGCTTTCTTTTCCTTCTGTCTCTCT
The DNA here is from genome assembly GCA_034520365.1 of Desulfobacterales bacterium. NCBI lineage: Bacteria > Pseudomonadati > Thermodesulfobacteriota > Desulfobacteria > Desulfobacterales > Desulfobacterales bacterium. The sequence continues at coordinate 786,843 of JAXHNP010000006.1, read as the reverse complement.
TTTCTCCATTGCCTGAAATTGGCAAAAATGCCCTGAATCCGGGTAAATGCCATTCCAACCATCCGGCCGAAATTCCGCAGCACCCCGAGAAAGGACACCCCGGTGGTCAGGATAAAGCCGATAATAAAGAACACCGCCAGAATCACCGTGGCGCCGGTGGCATTGGAATAGGCCAAAAGCATCGTTCGCACGGGATGTCCGATCATCCCGCCGGCCGCATAGCGGCTGCCGAATATCTCGTAGGACTCGCCATAGATGGCAAAAAGGCTTCCGGTCACCACCGTTAAAATCAAGCCGCCGCCGGCAATCAGCAGCAGGGCCTGGGCCGAGCGCTCTTTGAAAAACTCGATACAGGCAAGCATCAGCAGAACCGGTATCCAGAATGCCCCCACCCCGAAAAGTCCGACAAATATCCCGGCAATATGGGCGCCCATCAGGCCGAAAAAGTTATGCACGCTCCCGCTGGTGCCCACATGATGCACCGAGGGATCGGCCGGGCTATAGGTCACCAGGCTGATCAGGGTAAATATCACCAGAAAGAACAGAAAAATGCCCAAAATTTCATTTCGCATGGATTTCATGGAGTAACTATCCCTACACCGCCGTTATTATCGGCACCACCACGGGTTTTCGCTTCATGGTAAAATTAAAGTATTCCCTGAGGGCACCGGGCAGCCGGTTTCGCAAAAACGCCGCGCAATCCGGGGGCTGTTGGACGATCATATCATCCACCACTTCCAGAACAATGCACTTGGCGTCTTCCAGGATATGCCCGGTTTCGCTTTCAAACACAAACCCTTTGGAGACAATTTCCGGGCCGTGGATGACAAAGCCGCTGGTTTCATCAAGAACCAGAATCACCACCACCACCCCCTTTTCCGAAAGCAGCCGCCGCTCCTTTAAAACCGATCGGCCCACATCGCCGATTCCCTTGCCATCGACCAGCACCCGGGTGGTGGCCATCTCCTCTGCAATCCGGCCGCCCTGCCCGTCAAAACAGATAATCTGGCCGTTTTCCGCAAGCAGCACGTTGTCCTCGGGGATCCCGCATTCTGCGGCAAGCCTTGCATGATGATACAAGTGCCGATACTCCCCGTGGATGGGGATGAAATAGTCGGGCATGGTCATGTTGATCATCATTTTCAGTTCCTCCCGAAAGGCATGCCCGGATACATGGATCTCGGAGATGGTCTCATAGATTACCTCAGCGCCTTTTCGGAAGAGGTTGTTGATGATCTTGGCAATCGCCTTTTCATTGCCGGGAATAAATTTGGAGGACAGCACCACCGTATCCCCGGGCGCGATCTTTATCTGTTTGTGCATGCCGGCAGACATCCGGGTTAGCGCGGACATGGGCTCCCCCTGGCTGCCGGTGGTTAAAATCACCAGCTCATCCGGGGCAAAGGCCTCAATCTGATTGATATCGATCTCCCGGTCTTCCGGAATATGGAGCAGTCCCAGATCCTTGGCGATATTGACACTCGACTCAATGCTTCTGCCGTTAAATACGAGTTTGCGCTGCGTATTGGCGAGGATATTGACCACCTGCTGAATCCGGGCGATATTTGAGGCAAACAAAGCGATGATCACCCGGCCGCTGCTCCGGGCAATAATCCGGCCCAGGGTCTCGCCCACCCGTTCATCCGATATGGTGTGTCCCTGCCGCTCCACATTGGTCGAATCCGACAGCAGGGCCAGTATGCCCTGGTCTCCCAGCCGGGCAAACTTGTTAATATCTGTCATCATGCCCGGAATGTTGGTCTCGGCCAGCTTGAAATCCCCGGTATGGACCACCAGACCTTCCGGCGTATTGAGCGCAAAGCCCACGCCATCCACCACACTGTGGTTTACCCGGATAAAATCAAACTCAAACGGCGGCAGCCGCAATTTCCGGTCCGGAGCGATCGGCACCAGGGAGGCGGCTTCAAGCAGCCCGTGCTCTTCCAGTTTATGCCGGATCATACCCAGGGTAAACGGGGTGGCATACACCGGAACATTGACGTCCCGCAGCAGATACGGCAGTGCGCCGGTGTGATCCTCGTGGGCGTGGGTGATGACAATCCCCGCCACGCGGGAGCGGTTTTCCCGGATATAGTCCATATCCGGAATCACATAATCCACCCCCAGCATATAATCCTCGGGAAACATCAGGCCGGCATCCACCACAACCAGCGTGTCCCGGGATTCAAACACCATCATGTTCAGCCCGATTTCCCCGAGCCCGCCTAAAGGGATTATCTTCAGCATGCTGCCCGCCACCACTTCATTTTCTCAGGTCCTCAGTTCCAGCCGCTCAAACATGGCATCCAGAAAATCCATGAGCCATGTCTTCTGGCGGGCTGTGGCATAAGCGATACAGTTGCACCGGATACGATTTTTGGTTCGAATCAAAAACTCAATGGCAACAGACTGCTCGCCCAGCCGGACGGCGGCATAAAAGGGCTGGCAATCGGCATGGGCGGTTTGTGTCTCCGAATACACCGATTCATCCAGCGCCACCCAGTAAAGATCCCCTAATTCCGCCGGACCGCAATGCGACTCCAGATAGGATTTTAATTTTTCATGATCCCCCGGACGCAGTTCATCAATAACATACTGTTTCATATATTAATCCTTAGCATGCCGAAAATCCAATTGCAAGCATCTAAGGTCGGCACGCACGGCTAATTTGTTCTAACCGCAAAATCCATACCCCCGGTCCTGTTAACGCTAAGGTTGGGATTCGTTTTCCTCGGGATCGAAATCGCTATCGGGATCGAAATCGGGATCGGGATCGAAATCGATGCTGTAGACTTCCTGATCCTCTCGAACTTGGTATCCTCTTCCGCCGAGACGGCTGAGCATCGCGGCCATACGGTCGAGTTCATCCTTGCGGTTCCGGCTTTCCATCTTGTCCAGCGCCTTGCCGACAACCAGCACATCTTGAATCGCCGCCCACTCAAGCGCGGAGCCACGAGCGATTTCGAAATAACGCCTTCGGTCGGCTTCCGCGGTCTTGCCATTACCTTCGGCGATATTGAGCGGTATCGACTGGCTGGCCCGAAGCCATTGATCCCGGGCAGGCCGATGGACTCCGTTCAGGCTGTCGGCCTTCTCGTAAACCCATGCAACGTAGCCTATTGAAAGGCGATAGACGTCCAGTTTTTCGTGTCCAAGGGTCATATTTTTTCGATTTCGATTTCGATCCCGATCCCGATAGCGATTTCGATTTGGATACAGAACAAATTAGCCCTGGGTCGGCACGGTGGCCGACCCTACAAAATGTCTGCATTATCGCGTAAGGCAGAAAAACAGATAGAATAAATTTACCGCGAGTTTCCGGCCTCAAAATCAATGAGCCACCGCTTAATTTCCGGGCCCGCGCCGAAGTTTCCGATGCGCCCGTCACTGCGGATCACCCGATGGCAGGGGAGAATGAGGGGAAACGGATTTCCGGCCAGGGCGCTGCCCACAAACCGGCAGGCCCGGGGCTGTCCGATGGCCGCGGCCATCTGTTTATATGTTTTTAATGACCCATAGGGGATTTGGGCGGTTACGTAAAGAACTTTCCGCTGGAGTTTGGTTAAATGGGCCATGACAAGAAACTGCCAGGGCGGAAAAATGGGCCGGCCGTTGAAATAACCATGGATCAGTGCAAATATCTGCTGCAATTCTTCAATTTCCGGCATACCGGCCGCATGCTGTTGTCTAAGCCGGCCCGGCTCTGGCAATTCCAGGGCCGTTAACCGAAAAGGGTGGGTTTGATACCGGATGGCCACCGGCCCAAGCGGGGTATCAGCAGCAGCGCATGCCGGTTCATTCATCGGGGATGAAATCCTTCAGATTGCCGTTAGCATCAAAGGCAGGCGGCGCCCAGTCGCCTATCCGGGAAAGTGCGGGATTAACCTGGATTTCGGATTCCAGCGGCCTGGATACCTGCAGATAAGAAAGGCTGGCTGTATGCTTGATACGGACGAGTCGCAGACCCGGCATTTCCGCCACACCCGTGGTTTTTGCACAGGCCGTCAGACACTCACGGTCGGTTTCAAAATGCATGGGCAGGGCCGCTTTTTCCGGAGAAACGGCGGTTACCGCATTGACAAAGGTTTTCTGCCAGTCAACCGCATCCGCCAGCCGGCGGGTGGTCACATCCGCCAATCCGATGCCGTTGGCATTGCCACCCGAGGCAGGGGATAGGCCTCTTACAAAAATGCGCTTCACATGCGGGGCGCTGTAAAAATCCCCCGCAATATCCCGGTGACGGCCGGTCACATTGGAGTCCATGCCGATACCGGAGATGTCTTTGCCGATCTGATCAATAATTAACATATCGATTGGATCAAACGGAATGGCCGGCATCATCTGCTTGGCCTGCAAAAGGAGCTCTTTTTCGCGATCAATCATCGTCTCCGGCAGCAGGGCCGCGATATGGGAAAGCCGGCTGTATCCATCTTCCAGCACCCCCACGCCGAACAGAATGCTCAGGTGTTTGAGCAGTTTTTCGGCCGCCTGTTCAATAATGCCAAACCCTCGGGTAACTGCGGCCCGGTGAAATGCGGCCGCACCGTCCGCCTTGCCAAGGCCGATGGTCAGCATTTTGCAAATACCGCTTTCAATGGCGCGGCTGAACTTGGTGTGGGGCTTGATCCGATTAATGGGCACGATATAGTCGGCGTCAAGCGCGGCGGTTGAAACATAAAGCGGCAGATCCGCCCCCAGCGACGCTATGGGCCGGGCCTTCATTTCCGCTGCAATGGGCGCCTGCATAGTGCTCTCAGTAATGTTAAAACCAGCCAGCACCGCCCTCTGCCCCTTTGACGTGGCCCCGCCGTGGCTGCCCATGGCCGGCACGATAAACGGCCGGAACCCCTTGTCTTCTAAAAACCGCAGGCACTGAAAAACAAGCGCATCCAAACGGGAAATGTTGCGGCTGCCCACGCAAACCGCCACGGACGCGCCATTTTCGCTGCCGAGGGCTTTTTCAATCGGCGCCATGGCCGCCGCAAATGCGGCCGGCACATCGGCAATCTCACGGCTGACCAGGGACTGCCGGATAACCGCCATTTCAGGCAACAGCCAATCCATTGAACGTGACCTGTAAACAATTAAAGGTTTGGGACAATGCCATTAACTTAAGATTAAAAATTGGCTCGGTTGTCATTTCGAGCGGCAGCGAGAAATCTTGTAATTAAATGATTTTTTTAGATTTCTCGTCACTGTCGTTCCTCGAAATGACAGGTGCTTAATGCTAAAGCACGGTAAATTTGTTCTATCTATTTTTCAGGCGGGCACGGTGGCCCGCCCTACGAATGGGGAAAAACCCGATTCATCGTAGGGTCGGCCACCGTGCCGCTCGCGCGGGACTGAGTACGATGAAGTTTTTTAGAAGGGTCATATGCGTATTTAAGAGTTTGGATAAATAATTGTCGAAAGGGCTTGGGAAAGGCAGGCAAAGCAGCTTCCCCGATTAACGGATAACCGGGGAAGCTGAAAGTGAAACAGGGGCTAGGTCTCTTCAACCGTAATCGCGCCGGGCTCGCAGACTTCAATGCAGGATTCGCAGCCGAGGCACTCCTCGGCGTTAACCGGAACCGATTTACCATCTTGAATTTCAAATACCTCAACCGGGCAGACATCAACACATTCTTCGCACCCTTCACACTTTTCCGGATCAACAATCGGATTAAACGCCATTTTTCCAATCTCCTTTCATCAATTAATTGATATGAGAAAAATTTCTCTTTTATCCAAATACTTGGCCCAAACACAAAGCTAAAGAGGAATCTCATATCCCAATTGATAAAGGCAGTCAAGCCCCTGCTCATATTTTTTTAACTGAGAGCAGATTAAGCAGTATGCGACCGGTTTTTCCAAAATCTGCCGGGGACGACTGATCCGGTTCAAGCAGCTTTTCCAGGAGCTCCGCCGGCGTGCTTGCCGGCAAAACCGCCACAGTTAACTGCATTTGCGCCGCCTCCGCCGTCAGACCGGTGGCAGCCGGCGGGGTTATCGATTCAGGGGATTGGCCCTCAGCCAGTTCCCGCCAATAATCAGGCAGCGCCTGTTTAAACGCCTCACCCGGCGGCCCTTGATCAAAAGTTTGCGCAATTTGAACATTGGGCACGAATTCAAGAATATGCTCAAATACGGCCCGGCTGGTGGTCAGCAAAGCGGGTACCGGCCCGGTTTCCACTGCGGCCAGGCGAAGCCATGAGGTAATCCGGTTTCGGGTCTGGTACTCGCCCAAATCCTCCGGACTATGTTTCTCAGATGCCGGCAGGCGGGTTTCCGCATCCCCTTTCAGGTCTGAAAACATTTGTTTCCGCGTACGATCCGATGCCGTAAGTTCCTCGTGAAGCGTGCTCTGCTGCATATCAAATGCCTGGGCCAGGTAAAGAAACAGCCGGGCCGTATACATGGGCGCCGGATCCGCCTGCGGCGTTTTGGTCCCCAGAATTTCGGACCGGATTTCCGCGGCAAAGGTTTCATTGTAAAAGTCCCCGCCGGCCGGCACCCTGAATGCCTCCATATGCCCCTGATGGGCCATGCCCCAGTGCTGGGAGCGTTGGGCCGCATCGAGGATTTGCGCCTCATCGCCTGTCACCGGCGCCCGGAATTCAACGCGGCCTTCCCGGGCAGCCTCAGCCACCGGTGCCGGGGGTTGGTCCGAGAGCGGCTGGTATACGATAAAAGGGCCGACATACTGATTGATTCGGGCGATCAGCTCGCCGGATACGCATGTGAACGGAAAATAGACCGGTTTCACGGTATTATTCACTCCTTCCGAGTTTTTGGTCATGGACGTCAATGCCTCTGGCCTTGAGCTCATCGCGGATGCGGTCGGCCTCGGCAAAATCGCCGGCCTTTCTGGCCGCTTCCCGCCGGTCCATCAAGTCCTGCACGTCCGAATCCATCCGGCCGGCGGGACTGAAGTCAAAGATTTTCAGCACCTGATCGATATCCCTGAAACTCTCCAGGATTTTCTCGGCATCCGCTGCAGCCAGTTGCCGGTTATCAATCAGGCGGTTAATCCGACGAACGGCCTTGAACACGGCGGCAATGGCATGCGGCATGTTCAGGTCATCATCCATGGAATTGATAAAACCCTGCCTGATGTCATAGACCAGCTGATCGATTTCCGGGTAGGGCTCGCCGGATGAGACATTTAAAAGTGCCTGGACACAAGCATCCAGACGGTTCAATGTATTTCTCGCCTGGATCAGCCGGTCCCGGTCAAATGTCAGGGGCTTGCGGTAATGCCCGGAGAGCAGCCAGAACCGGATTTCCCGGGCCGTATATCCCTCCCCGAAAAGCACATCCAGGCCCGGCAGATCCTGCTTTTCACCGCCATCGCCCTGGGCTGCCGGGTCAAGCCCAACCCGCTCGCAATGGAGCCAGTAGCGGGCCAGCGGTTTTCCGGTCAGCGCCCGGGCAATGGCCATCTCATTTTCATGGTGCGGAAACAAAAGATCCCGGCTGCTGGTATGAATATCAAAGGTCTCGCCCAGATACTTCATTGACATGGCCGCGCACTGGATGTGCCAGGACGGCCGCACATTGCCCCATTTGGTTTTCACATACAAGCCCCGTTTCAGGTCGGAAAGCCGGACCCGCTTTAACAGGGTAAAGTCCTTGGGATTGTTTTTTTCATAATCATCCAGATCCACCGTGGCGCCGAGCCTGATCTTGTCCAGATCAATACCGGAGAGGCCGCCGTATTCATCCAGGGCGCTGATATTAAAATAGACGCAGCGCATTTTTTCATACGCAGCCCCCTTATCCACCAGGTCCCGGGTGATTTCCACCATGTCATTGACGTGTTCACCGGCCCTGGGGTATTCATCCGCCGGCCGGATCTGAAGCGCTGCCAGATCCTGTTTAAAAAGCTCGATATAGCGCCCGGTAAATGCAGCCAAATCCTCACCTGCCGCCTCCGATCCCTGAATGGTCTTGTCGTCATAATCGGTGATGTTCATGACATGGGTCACCTCATAACCCCGGTAGGAAAGATAGCGGCAGAGGATATCGGCAAACACATAGCGGCGGCACTGGACGATATTCATCCGGGAATCGGCGGTGGGGCCGCAGGAGTAGATGGACACGCGGCCGGCCTTTAACGGCTCAAACGGCTCCACCGAGCGGCTCATGGTGTTAAACAGCCGGATGTCATCCCGCTTTTTGACTTCAAAAATCGGCGTGCTCAGATACCGCTCCCCGCTGTCCGGGAATATGGTCACGATGGTGCCCTGCTCCATGGCTTCCGCCTGCTGGGCGGCCACCGCCATGGCCGCCCCGCTGCTCATGCCCACGAACAGGCCCTCTTCGCGGCTCAGGCGCCGGGTCATCTCAAAGGCGGGCTCGTCATCGATGTTCACCTTTTCATCCAGCCACTGCTTGGCGAATATCTCCGGCCGATAGGACTCTTTCAGATTTTTCAGCCCCTGCAGTTTATGGCCGAAATACGGCTCCACCCCGATAATCCGAATGTTCGGGTCATATTCCCGAAGCCGCCGGGATATGCCCATCAATGTGCCGGTGGTGCCCATGGTGCCGACAAACATGGCCAATTCGCCTTCGGTCTGGCGGATAATCTCCTCTGCCGTGCCTGAATAATGGGCCATCCAGTTGGCCTCATTATTGTACTGGTCGGTCATGAAATATTTTTCCGGATATTCCCGGGCCAGCCGGTAGGCCTCTTCGATGGCGCCGTCGGTTGCCAGATGTCCCGGGGTCAACAGAATCTCCGCCCCCCGGGCGCTTAAAATCTTCCGGCGTTCAATGCTGACGGATTCCGGCATGGCCAGAAGCAGCCGATACCCTTTGACCGAGCAGACCATGGCCAGGCCGATACCCGTATTGCCGCTGGTGGCCTCAATCACCGTCTTATCCGGGGTTAACTGTCCGGAACGCTCCCCGGCCTCGATCATGGAGAGCGCCGGCCGATCCTTGATGGAGCCGCCCGGGTTCATGTATTCAATTTTGGCGAAAATACGAACCCTCGGGTTCGGGTTCAGCCGCTGTATTTCCACCAGCGGGGTATTTCCAATGGCATCTAATATGGTTTTGCCCATCAACTCGCCTCTGTATCGGACTGTCAGGGTTCAGGGTTCAGGGTTCAGGTTTCAGGGTTCAGGGTTTAGATTTCAGTGTTCAAAACAGGCATTATAAATCTTGATCCCCTGTTTCATTAACTTTAGCCTTCCGCCACTGTCATTCCGAGAAGCGACAGCGACGAGGAATCCTAAGATTTCTCGCTGGCGATCGAAATGACAACCGAAACAATTCTCATTCTTAAGTTAACGGCATTTTCCTGACACCTGAACACTGAAACCCGCCCCCCAGGTTAAGCCTCTTGCCCTTTGGCCCCAAGCCTTTCCGCCAGCGCGGTTAAAATATCCTCTTTAACCGCATCTTCATCCCGGGCCCCATCAACTACAATAAACCGGCCCGGCTCCCGGCGGGCCAGTTCCAGGTAGCCCGCCCGCACCTTTTGGTGAAAAGAAAGCGCCTCGTTTTCAAACCGGGTTTCACGGTCGGTGCGATCCCCCTGGCTTACCTGCTGCCAGGCCCGCCTAAGTCCGACGGACGGCTCCAGGTCCAGGACAAAGGTGATGTCCGGCTTAAGATCAGCCAGCAGCCGGGCGTTTAAATCTTCGATCAACCCCATATCCAGTTCCCGGGCATACCCCTGGTAGACCACGGTTGAATCATGGAACCGGTCGCAAATGACGGTTTGCCCGTCTGCCAGGGCCGGCCGGATCAGTTTCTGTACATGCTGGTTGCGGTCTGCCGCATATAATAGCAGTTCCGTCACCGAATGGATATCCCGGTTTTCCGGATCCAGCAGGATGGACCGGATCTGCCGGCCGACGGCCGTCCCCCCAGGTTCCTTGGTTATCCGGCACCGGTGCCCGGCAGCGGTCAGAAATTCGGCTGCATGACGAATCTGGGTGGTCTTCCCCGAGCCCTCGATCCCCTCAAATGTAATAAACATCTATTTATTCTTTCTTTATTCCGGATCCGGCGTCATCGCCGCCTTGTAAAAAAACCGGTCCAGCGGCCTATGATAACTGGTCCAGTCCTCATCCGCCGCCTGCTTATCCATGAATTCCCGGATACCGGTTATCTTGGCATCAATTTCATCCAGGTAATTAAGCATCACCGCTTCCAGGGTTTTGGGCGGCTCAGGGGAACCGTATTCCCGATTGCCGTGATGACTGACTATCATATGCTTGATCAGCATGGCGGTCCGGGGCGGGAAGTCGCGAAGCATGGCGATTTTTTCCTGGACCATCTCTACTCCGATCACGAGATGGCTGACCAGCCGGCCCTCGTCTGAGTAGTCAATTTGCCGCTCATAGCGGAACTCCTTAATTTTACCGATATCATGGAGGATCGCGCCGGTCAAAAGCAAATCCCGGTCAATGCCGCTATAGTGGTCCGCAATCCGATCCGCCAGGAGGACGAGCGACAATGTGTGCTCGAGCAGGCCGCCGAGATAGGCATGGTGCATCTTTTTGGCGGCCGGCGCGGTTTTGAATTTTTCCACAAACGCCGCATCCGACCAGAAGGCGGCCAAAAGGGCCTTTAGATCCGGGTTGGCCATGGAATCCGAAACAGCCTTTAATTTTTCAAACATGGCCGATGGATTCCGGCGGGTGGCCGGCAAAAAATCCGCTTTATCCACATCCGCTGCCGCCAGCGTTACCATGGACTGAATCACCACCTGAAGCGTCCCCCGGTATTCGGAGACATTTCCCCGAATATGGACAAAATCGCCGGCAGCCGGCTTTTCGGTTAATTCCTCCACATTATCCCAGACCACCCCTTTGACGGTGCCGGTTTTATCGGATAATACCCCGGTAATATACTGGCCGCCGTCCTTTTTCCGGGACAAATGCTTTTCCGCGAGCACAAAGCTGTCGTTTACCGCTTGCCCGGATTTCAGATCACTGACAAAGATATTTTTCATTCTGGCCGCCTTTATGATAAAAGCTTAAAAGCATTAAGCTGAAAAATTGGTAACGTTCAAAAGACCATCATGGATCTATACTGAAAAATTCGATGGGCTTCAAGGCCAGATAACCAGAATCCCACGGTGAATTTGTTCTGGCGAACGACCCCATAACCATGGGGTTTCTCGCATGTAAGGTCGGCACGGTGGCCGACCCTACAAAATGTCTGCATTGTCGCGTAGGGCGGGCCACCGTGCCCGCCTGAAAAACAGATAAAACAAATTTACCGTGACCAGAATCCACCGGTTTTCGCCAACCCAATGGATACAGTGCAGGATGAACACCCAAAATCAAAAATTGTTGCGAATCAGTGGCTTTCTCCTCTTTCTGGCTGCCGTTATTTTTGCCGGAACCGCCCCAAGCAGCCGGGCGGAAACCCTGCCCCTACCCAATGACAGCGGAGAAGGCGCGCCCTGGCGCATCACGGCCGACCGCCTGGTCTATGACAAGGATCAGGATGTCTATACGGCCACCGGCCAGGTGGTCATAAAAAAAGGCGCCACCACGCTTTTCGCAGATTCGGTCCGGTTCAATCAATCCACCATGCAGGCGCACGCCTCCGGCAATGTCCGGCTGGTCAGCCGGGGCGACCGCCTGTCCGGCAGCCGAATGAACCTTGACCTGAATGAGCAGACCGGTACGGTTTATGAAGGCCTGATTTTTATCGAGGAGAAGAACTTCTACATCCGGGGCGATAAGATTCAAAAGACCGGGGAGGACCATTATGCGATCAATCGCGGGAGTTTAACCAGCTGTGACGGCGAAGTGCCGGACTGGCAGGTGACCGGCCGGGATCTGGCAGTGGATATGGGCGGCTACGGCTCGGTGCGCCATGCTGCGCTCTGGGCAAAAAACCTTCCGGTCGCCTACCTTCCCTATTTTGCCTTTCCGGTCAAACGAAACCGGCAATCCGGTTTTCTGGCCCCGGAAGCCGGGTTTTCAGACCGAAACGGTATTGAATTTATCCAGCCCTATTACTGGGCGATCCACAGGAGCTTAGATGCCACATTCTACTATCACCACATCCAGAACCGGGGCGAAAAACTGGGCGGCGAATTCCGCTACCGGCTAAGCCCTCAGTCTCAAGGCGCCCTGATGTTTGACGGAATGGAGGACCGGAAGGTGGACGATGACGAGGCCGCAGGGGCTGAGTGGGGCTATGGCGATGACCGGTATCTGCGGCCCAATTCCGACCGCTACTGGTTCCGCATGAAAGCCGACCAGGAGATGCCCTATGGCATGGATGCCCAGCTGGATCTGGATATTGTAAGCGACCAGGATTATTTGCGGGAATTTGAGGACGGGTATACCGGATATGATGACACCAATGCCTATTTTGCGTCTGAATTCGGCCGGGGCTTGGACGATAATGATGATCCGGTCCGGGAAAACCGGGCCCACCTTCAGAAAATCTGGCCCCGGTACAGCTTTAACGCGGATCTGCTCTGGTATGACAATGTTATCAAGCGGCGGCTGGAAGATAGCGATGATACCCTTCAGCAGCTGCCGGCCATGACCTTTGACGTTTTAAAGCAGCCGATGCTGGATAGCCCGGTTTTTTTTCAATCAGACACGGAGTACACCTATTTTTACCGCCAGGACGGCATCTCAGGCCACCGGATGGACATCCACCCCCGGTTTTCCCTGCCCCTTCGCGCCGGCCCCTTCTTTACGTTCGAGCCCTCCGCCGGCATCCGCCAGACCGCCTGGTCTGCCGATGATGACCCGGATATGGAGACTGAAGCCGCGGGCAGGGACAAAGACTATCAGCACCGGGAACTCTATGACCTTAAAGCAACGCTTTCCACGGATCTTTACCGGATATACAAGGATCAAACCCCTGCGGCGCGTCCTATCAAGCATACGATCATTCCGGAGCTTGCCTATGAATACGTACCGGACACGGACCAGTCCGAATATCCGGATTTTGACAGCATTGACCGGATCGCGGGGGCCAACCAGATCAGCTTTTCCTTAACCCACCTGCTGACCGCCAAATATTTTGATCCGGACGCCAGGCCGGAGACGGATGCCGGCCGGGAAGCGGCTGAGGCCAGATATAACCGCTTTTTCCGGTTTTTCATTGAACAGGCCTATGATTTTAACAGGGAAAAGAAAACCGATGCCGAGCCGTTTCTTCCCCTTTACGCGGAAATGGATATCACCCCGGTCCGGATGCTGAACCTCCATGCCGAAGCGGAATGGAGCCATGAAGCAGACACACTGCTCTCTCACCTGCTCTCCGCCCGGCTGCGGAATCAGCGCGGCGATCATCTGGCACTGGAGTATCGCTATCTTCGGGACAGCCGGCAGTCCATTGATTTGGCCGCCAGTATCGCCCTGACAGACCGCATCCGGATCAGCGGCGAATATGAACGGAACCTCGATGACAGTGCAGACATTGAAAAACGCATAGAAGCCCTCTACCAATCCCAGTGCTGGTCAATTGCTGTAGGATATTCGGATGATGAAACCGATCAGCGGATCTCCGGGATGATCCGGCTCCACGGGTTAGGGGAGGTGGGCAACCGGCTGTGATAAGGGTTCAGGGTTCAGGGTTCAGGGTTCAGGGTTTAGGGTTTAGGCCTGACACCTGACACCTGAAACCTGAACACTCAAATCAGACTTGACGCAAACGGCAGAATGGCTGTATCCATATGCAATCAATCAGCGGGCCGCTCTTTTTTGTCCATAACTACTTGACTTAAAAAAATTTTTGTCTATACTGCAATTATTTAAATAATATATCAGGCGAAACAATATAACAGGGAGGTTATATGAATAAACTGGAACTGATTTCCGCCTTGAAAAAGGAATCCAATATCTCAAAATCTGAGGCTGCCAAAGTGGTCCAGATTTTTTTCGACTCCATGGCCGACGCCCTGATCGAGGGGGAACGGATTGAAATCCGGGGTCTGTGCAGCTTCTTCGTCAAAGAGTATAAAAGCTACACGGGCAGAAACCCCAAAACCGGGGAAAAAGTCAAGATCCAGCCCAAAAAATTGCCGTTTTTCAAATGCGGCAAGGAACTCCGGGAACGGGTCAACAAAAATCAATAATGGCTTGACGGTTGGACTTGTGCCCGGATTCGGTGACTTACTGGACCAGCATCGGCCTGTGCGATTATTGACTGCGGCGCTCCAAACCGGCAGTTTTCCCCATGCGTATCTTTTCACCGGCCCGGATGGGGTCGGCAAACAGACTGCGGCTCAAGCGTTTGCCATGGCCTGCAACTGCCAATCGCCGCGGATGAATTTCGGGCGCGGAGCTTCCGGCGACGCGGATACCGCCGGCTCATCCGCTTCCGGGACGGCCGATATATCGTGCGGGCAATGCCGCTGCTGCCGAAAAATTCTTTCGGCAACCCACCCGGATGTGCACTGGATTCTTCCGTCCGGCACCTACATCAAGGTGGACCAAATCCGGGAGCTCTGCCAGCGCCTGGCCTTAAAACCCTATGAAGCAAAAAAACGGGTGGTGGTTATCGCCGATGCGCACACCCTGAACCCGGAGGCCGGCAACACCCTGCTCAAAACCCTTGAAGAGCCGCCCGAACGGACCGTATTTGTTCTGACCGCCAGGCAGGCCTCCGATCTGCTGCCCACCATTTTATCCAGATGCCGCCATATCCGGTTCAACCCCGTATCCCGGGAAAGTATCAGAAATTATCTAAAACACCGGTTCAAGGTAGACGCTGATGCGGCCGATATTGTGGCGGCCATGGCCGGCGGCAGTCTCACCCGCGCGGCGGCCATGATCGAAAAAGACTGGATTGCGCATCGCAACTGGATTATAAGGACGCTGACGCAATTGGACAGCCAGCCGTTGAATTATCAGCTGGCGTTTGCCGAATCCCTGGCCAAAAACAGCAGTCGCCTGGAGACCGCATTGGATATCATGAAATCCTGGTACCGGGATCTGGCCGTTTATCCGCATCAGCCGGGTCAGCTGATCAACCGGGATTTTCAGGCGGACATCGCCGCCCGGTCAAAAAAGACGGCTCCGGCGCGGCTGCTTGAGATTGCAAAGGTCATCGAGGCGGCGGCCCGGAATATGAATGCCAACGCCAATGCCAGACTGGCAATGGACCATCTGGTCCTTGCCCTGACTGATAAGGAAAGCACGAAAAATGGAAAAAATAATCGGCATCCGGTTTAAAGCAGCCGGCAAAATATACGACTTCAACTGCGGAGCCTATGTGTTAAATACCGGCGACCGGGTCATCGTGGAAACGGAAAACGGGCTTTGCTTCGGCACGGTGGCGGTTCCGCCCATGGCCAAGGAGCGCAAGGCCGAGAAGGCACCGCTTAAAAAAGTCTACCGGCCGGCAACAGAAGAAGACATCCGCCAGATTGAAAAAAACAAGGATATCGAGGCCCGGGCGTATACGTTCTGCAAGGAGTGTATCCAGGAACTTGGCCTGGAAATGAACCTGTTTAACATTGAGTCCAACTTTGACACCAGCAAACTGACCTTCTATTTTACGGCAGACGGCCGGGTGGATTTTCGGAAGCTGGTTAAGATGCTGGTCAAAGAATTCCGGACCAAGATTGAGATGCGGCAGGTGGGCATCCGAAACCAGGCCAAAATATGCGGGGGCATCGGCCGCTGCGGCCGCGAACTTTGCTGCAGCGCGTTTATAACCAAATTCGATCCGGTATCCATTAAAATGGCCAAGCGCCAGGGATTATCCCTAAATCCCACAAAGATATCCGGCGTCTGCGGCCGGCTCATGTGCTGCCTCACCTTCGAAGACGGCATATACCGGAAGCCGAACCCGAAAGACCAAAAGAATCAAAACAATCAGAATAACAACCACGCGGAAGAGGAACCAGGCATCGAATGACAACACCGTTTTATATAACCACGCCGATATACTATGTAAATGCCAAACCGCACCTGGGCCATACCTACACGACCATTGCCGCGGACGTGGCCCGGCGGTTTCACCGCCTGCAGGAGCAGGAGACCTATTTTTTGACCGGTACGGACGAGCACGGGGACAAAATCGTCAAGGCCGCAGAAAGCCAGGGGGAGACCCCCGCGACATACGCGGACCGGATCAGCCAGCTGTTCAAGGACCTATGGCCCAAGTACAATATTGATTATGATCATTTCATCCGTACCACGGATCCGGATCACATTGCGGTGGTTGAAAAAATCCTGCAGCAGATCTATGATGCCGGAGATATCTATTACAGCGAATATGAAGGGCTTTACTGCTACGGCTGCGAACGCTTCTACACCGAGCGGGAACTGGTGGAGGGGAAATGTCCGGATCACGGCACCGCTCCGGAACTGATCAAGGAGTCCAATTATTTTTTCCGGATGAGCAAATACCAGGACTGGCTCATCCAGTACCTGACCGATTATCCTGAGACCATCCAGCCGGAGCGATATCGCAATGAAGTGCTCTCCTTTTTAAAAGAGCCGCTGGATGACCTCTGCATCTCGCGGCCGAAAACGCGCCTGACCTGGGGAATCACCCTGCCCTTTGATCCCGATTACGTCACCTACGTCTGGTTTGATGCCCTGATCAACTACATTTCCGCCCTGGGGTACCCGGATGGCGAAAACTTCAAAAAATTCTGGCCCCAGGCCCGGCACATTGTGGCCAAGGACATCCTGAAACCCCACGGCATTTACTGGTCCACCATGCTGAAGGCCGCCGGGATAGACATCTACAAGCGGCTCTATGTGCACGGCTACTGGAATGTGGATGAGAGTAAAATGTCCAAAAGCCTGGGCAACGTGGTGGACCCCCATTACCTGCAGGAAACTTACGGGACCGACGCCATCCGGTTTTTTCTCATACGGGACATGACCTTCGGCCTGGATGCCAATTTTTCAGAGGAAGCCCTGATTCAGCGGATCAATGCCGATCTGGCCAATGACCTGGGCAACCTTTTCTCCCGGGTGCTGGGGATGTTTCACAAATATTTCAAAGGCGTCATTCCGGGGGTTGACGAGGGCACGCAGGCCCAAATCGGTCCGGAACTCGCCGGGCCGGCCCGGACGGCCATTGAGACCTATCAAAGTGAAATGGCGGAACTCCATTTTCACAAGGCGGCCATGGCCATCTGGGACTACATCAGCTGCATGAACAAATTCGTGGATACCGCCGCCCCGTGGGAGCTGGCCAAGCAGCCGGAAGAGAAACAGCGGCTTGAAGCGGTTATTTACAATCTTCTGGAAGGCCTCCGGGTGATTGCGGGCCTGCTGTATCCCATCATGCCGGACACATCCCGGACCATGCTCTCCCGTTTGGGCTTTGACATGGAGCGTTCCGAATGCCTCTCCATCTCAGCGATCAGGGAGTGGCCGGCGCTTCAACCCGGCACCCGGCTGCCCAAAGCCATCTCCCTTTTCCCCCGGATCGAACAAAAGCCGGCACCTGAAGAATCCGGGGCGCCGGAACAGAAGACAGCCCATACGCCCGAATTCAAGCCTGAAATTGCCATTGATGACGTGGGAAAGCTTGATCTTCGGGCGGCCACGGTTATTTCCGCCGAAGCGGTACCGAAAACCGATAAACTGTTAAAATTAACCGTGGACCTGGGCACGGAAGAACGGACCATTGTGGCGGGCATCGCCCAAAGCTACAGCCCGGCGGATCTCATTAACAAACAGGTCATTGTGGTGGCCAACCTGAAACCTGCCAAATTAAAGGGCATCCGGTCCGAAGGGATGCTTTTGGCCGCATCCACGGAGGCGGGCTCAACTGTTGCCACGGTGGAAAAGCCGGTAGCCCCGGGGGCAGCGTTAAAATAAACATGAACCGCCAAAATATCACCATTGACTTCAGCGGCGAAACATTGGCCGCCGCCTTATTCGTCCCTGCCGGCGGCCATTCAGTGCCTGCGCCCTGCCTGATCATCTGCCACGGGGCATTTGAAAAAAAGGAAAACTTTTTCGAATTTGCTGAATTTCTTGCCGGCAGCGGCATTGCCGCCATGGCCGTGGATATGCCGGGCCACGGGGAAAGCGGCGGTCCGCGGTCTTATCTGGATATGGATCAATGGGTCCGGGCCATCAGCGCGGCCATTGATTATCTCTCCACTCAAAAATCTATCGATGCCGAACGGATCGGCGCCTTCGGCTTCTCCTCAGGCGGCACCGCCGTCCTGGAGGCGGCCCTGGCAGAGCCCCGGATCAAAGCCATCGTCACTTTGGATGCCACGGTCAGAAACTATCTGAACGTCTGGGAGACGCTCTTTTTCAAATCACTCCTCGGTGCCTCCCGGATAAAAAAAAGACTGACCGGTGCGGGCTGGCGGTTCAACATGCTATGGGTGCTGAAATCCGCCACCATAGCCTATGATCCGGCAGTCAACCGGCAAATTATTAACGATCCGGCGCTTATTGAAGCATACTCGGCATTTCCGCTGCCCGGGGCAGCGTCGTGCGCATTTGTGGATACCCTGACCCGGGTGCACGGGATTCAAATCCCAACCCTTGTCATGCACGGCAAAGAAGACAAAGTGGATCCGCCGGAGACCGCCCGCTTGCTTTTTGACGCCCTCACCTGCGAAAAATCCCTTGAGCTGATCCCGGAAAGCGGTCATTCCGGCCATCTGGACACCCAAAAATCCGCGATCATGGCCCATACCAGCCAATGGGCCCAAACGTATCTATGAAGCCTGCAAAGGGGGTTTCATGACGCAACAATCAAACGGCGGTCACCGGCCGTTTCCGGCATTCGGTGATACCGGCCATCCGCTGGAAGACAAGGCCATCAAGGATCAGCTCCTGATCAAGGACCGGGCCATCGCCTCCTCAGTCCAGGGCATCGGCATCGGCGATCTTGAAGGCAACATCATCTATGTCAACAATGCGGCGCTCCGCATGTGGGGCGCGGATGATCCTGCCGAGGTTCTGGGCCGATCCTCTCTTGAGCTGGCCCAGGATGAGAACCAGGCCCTTGAGGTGATGACCGCGGTTCTGGAAAACGGCTACTGGGAAGGCGAAATCTCGGGCTTTCGCAAAGACGGCTCGCCCATTATCGTCTACCTCTCCGCAAGCCTTGTCCACAACGACGCGGGCGAGCCGATCTGCACCATGGACTCTTTCATCGATATCACGGAGAGAAAAAAGATCGAGGAGGAACTCCGTATCAAGGAATTTGCCATTGCCTCCTGTATCCACGGTATCGGCATGGCCGACCTTGATGGCACGATTACCTACGTAAATAACGCCACCCTGCAGATCTGGGGCGCATCCGACCCGAATGAACTGATCGGAAAATCCGCATTAACGCTGGCCCGATCCCGGGACGAGGCGGCCCTTGTGCTCAGTACCGTGCTGGAATCCGGCGCATGGGAGGGGGAAATCGAAGGCTTCCGCAGTGACGGGACGCCCGTTACCGTGCTGCTTTCCGCCAACCTGGTGTTTAATGACGAAAACCGGCCCGTCTGCATCATGGTCTCCTTCATCGACATCACGGAAAGAAAAAATATCGAGGCGGAGCTGCGCATCAAGGATTCTGCTGTCACCTCCTCCATCAACGCCATTGTCATCGGAAACCTGGAAGGCAACATCACCTATGTGAATCAGGCGTTTATGGATATGTGGGGCGATGACAACATCGCCGAAGTCCTGGGCCGACAGGCGGTGAGCTTTGCCCGGGATCCGGACCAGGCGCTTCATGTCATGTCGGTTATACTTAAGGAGGGCCGGTGGTACGGAGAAATCGAAGGGATTAAAAAAGACGGCACCCCCGTGACCGTTCTTCTCTCCGCCAACCTGGTAACAGATACCAGCGGCGCCCCGATCTGTATGATGGGCGCATTCGTTGATATCACGGACCGCAAAAACGCGGAAACCGCCCTGGCCAGGGCCAATGAGGAACTTGAAATCCGCGTGGCGGAGCGCACCCAGGAACTTGTGGCCGCCAATGAACGGCTGCTTAAAGAGATCGAGGAAAGAAAAAGAATCGAAACCTCGCTGCGCCAGACCGAGGAAAGCCTGCGGGATCAGTCCCTTAATCTGCAGGAGACCAATACGGCGTTAAAAATTTTGTTAAAACAGCGGGATCAGGACAAAGAGGAGCTTGAAGAAAAGGTGATGGCCAATGTCAAGTCGCTTATTCTGCCCTATATCGAAAAGCTGAAAAACACCCCGCTCTCCGCCTCCCAGCAGACATACCTGGAAATTTTGGAGAACAACGTCCAGGACATGGTTTCCCCCTATATGAAAAAACTCTCCACCCAGTATCAGCAGCTGACTCCGATGCAGATTCAGGTGGCGGACATGGTAAAAGCCGGCAAAACCACAAAGGAAATTTCCGAACTGTTAAACCTATCGGATCGGGCCATTGAATTCCACCGGAACAACATCCGCAACAAACTGGGGCTTAAAAACAAAAAGATGAACCTGCGATCCTATTTGCTCTCCCTGTCGCCGTAAGGCGGATAAAAACGATTTGACAGGGGGTTTGGATTGCCGGTAAATTAAGAAAAAATTGAACTATCGGGCGTTTGCCCGAAAAACCGGATCGTATGGGCCGCCAAACGGCTTTTCGTCAAGAACATCAACATGCAAATATAGAATTCAATGTTTAAACGCTCAAAATTAAATACCCGGCTTTACGCCCCCACCCATCGCTGGCGTAACTATCAGGTCAAACTGCATCGGCGATCCGCCAAAGAAAAGGCCGTCCGCCGGCTGCCGATTTATTTTTTCGCCCTGATCGTCCTCATCGCGCTCACCAAGGGCGCTTTCTGGGTATATGACCGGGCATTTATTCAGCCGGCGACTTCCCGCGCAAAGCCGGAAGAGGTTTCTGTTAAGCCCCTGGACCAGTCTGATCTGCAGAAGCTTTTGGCCAGCCAACCGCTGACAAAGCTCACCCGGGAAAGCTTCTACCTTGAATCCGGCAGGGGGAAATACCGCATGGTCACCAGCGTCAAACCGTCTCTGCAGCAGGTCATTACGGATCACATAGACCGCAAATATGCCAAGTATTTCGGTTTTGTGGCCCTTGACCCGGAGAGCGGAGAGATTCAGGCCATGGTCAGTTTTGATAGAACCGGGGAGAATTCCAATGTGTGCACGCGGCCGGATTTTCCTGCAGCCAGCCTGATTAAAATCGTCACCGCCGGGGCGGCCATTGAGGAGTACGGATTTCGCCCTACCACGCCGGTCTCCTTTAACGGCAGAAAATACACCCTATACAAATCCCAGCTTAAAACCAACGAACACCGGTATACCAACCACATCACATTTGAAGATTCCTTTGCGGACTCCATTAATCCGGTGTTCGGCAAAATCGGTGTCCACCGCCTGAAAAAATCCGGACTGGAAAAATATGGCAGGGCGTTTGGGTTTAACCAAGACATTAATTTTGATCTGCCGCTTGCCCAAAGCCCGCTTGTAGTAAAAGATGAAGTTTTTAACTGGGCGGAAATCGCCTGCGGGTTCAATCGGCAGACCCTGATTTCGCCACTGCATGCGGCGGTCCTGGTAGCCGGCGTCGCAAATGAGGGAAGACTCATGGCGCCCACCTTAATTCAAACCGTGCGCGAAAAGAACCAGCCGGTTTATAAGAGCCAGCCCCAAGTCCTGAACCAGGCGGTTTCAGCGGATACGGCCAACCGATTAAAAAGGCTCATGCATGCCACGATCACCGAAGGAACCGCCCGAAAAGCCTTCAGCGCCCGCCGGCGGGACAAGGTCCTTTCCCGGCTGGATATCGGGGGTAAAACCGGCTCCATCAACAACAACCCCCTGCACATCAAATACGACTGGTTTGCCGGGTTCGCCGAAGACCCCGACGGCGGGAAAAAACTGGCGGTCGCCGTATTTGTGGCGCACAAGGAATACATCGGCACCCGGGCGGCCAGCTATGCGAAACTGGCGTTTCAGGAATATTTTAAAACCCCTTCAACCGATTCAAACTTGTAATATGAAACCTATGAGACATATTCTTCAGTGGATTTCCGAATTTATTTTTCTCCTGGCCGGATTCCGGATAACCTTTGGCAAACACATCCAAAGCGTTCCAGCAAAAACGATTATTTTATTCCCCTATGCGGCAGGCACCTGCCAGTGCGGCATCACCGGCATCGTGGCGGTGAAAACCGATGAAACCGAGAATAAGAATTATGCCATGCCGCCGGTGGGGGACATGCTGGCGCAGATTGCCGAAGCCTCAAAGACTCTTGATCAAGCCGCCCAGCCCGACATCGGATCGGATTACCTGGGCGGCGGGGAACTGATCGAAAATTTCTATGCCGCTGTCCGCTCGCTTAAAACCCGGACGGCGTTCTACCATATTTTTACGCAAGCGGAAGCGAAAAAGCAGCTAAAGGCCCTATCAGCCGAGCTTGGCCGCATCATTGACGCGGAAAGCAGCCGGCTTGCCCGCCTGATGGGCCGGTTGAGTCCCGGCATTGTCGAAGCCATGTCCCAGCGCATTGAACGGCTGAAAGATACGGGCTGGTGCTTAAAGACGGAGATTGTCGACAACATTGAAAAAATCCGCGCGCTAAACGGGACGGAACATTCGCAGCCGCCGGCAGAAACCATTACCACCCTTAAAAATATCAATGCCGTATTAAACAGCATCGACCGGCTCGAAGTCAGAGGCCGGGATTCCGCCGGAATTTCGCTGCTGTTCATCATGGCGCCGTCGGTTTATGACCGCCTGACAGAAGAGATCGCAGCCGCCGGCCTGACAGCGGATTTCAATTCCCGCCAGAGCTTTCATATACTGACCAACCAGGCCATTTCTGTAAATGAGACCCGCCGGGAAACGCCCGAAAAACAGGTTTCGCTTGCCATTACCTATAAGGTGGCTGCGGAAATCGGCGGTCTGGGGGAAAACATTTCCTTTATCCGCGGCCAGATAACGGATGACCCGATACTAAAGCAGGTGCTTTCCCGGCCGTTTCTCTATCATACCGTCTCCGCCCATACCCGGTGGGCGTCTGTCGGCGCCATCAATGAGGCCAACTGCCATCCGGTGGACAACCGCACACTGCCCGACTCCCCGGATGCCGCCGGTATCATCCATGTCTGCTTAAACGGCGATATCGACAACTACCAGACCATCAAAGCCGGGTATTTTGCCCGCGGCATACAGATACCCGACGAAATCAGCTGTGATACCAAGATCATTCCGGTGCACATTCAATCCTATCTTTCGCGAGGATATCCCATTGAAACCGCTTTTCGTCTGGCGGTCAATGATTTTGAAGGCTCGCACGCCATATCCATGCACACGGACCTGGCCCCGGGCAAACTCTTTCTGGCGCTAAAGGGGAGCGGTCAGGCCATATTCGTGGGGCTTGCCGGGGACCACTACATCCCGTCCTCAGAAATCTACGGCCTGGTGGAGGAGACCTCGGAATACCTGAAACTCGACGGCGGCACCCCCCGCTATAGTGATGCCGGCCAGCCGGTTTACGGCCAGATATTTGTCATCGACCAGGCATCAGCCGGCGGACTGGACGGGGTTCAGGCCATATTCTACGACGGCACGCCGATTGCCCTGACTGAAGCGGATATCCGAAAAACTCCGCTTACCTCAAGGGATATCGACCGGCAGCATTTCAGCCACTATTTTCTGAAAGAAATTATGGAGTCCCCGGTCTCGGTCCGAAAAACCCTTGAAAACCGATGGAAGATTATTGAAAACGGCGGCTCCCGGTACGTTTTGACCCTGGATGGCTCCATGGTGCCGGATGCGCTGGTGTCTGCACTTAAAGCCGATGCCATCCGCCGGATTCTATTCATCGGCCAGGGCACGGCCGGCGTAGCCGCCCAGGTGTGCGCGAACATCCTGCGGTTTTATTTAAACGACCCGACCCTTCAGGTGGATGCCTTAAAATCCTCGGAGCTAAGCGGAGTTATCAGCGAAACCGACCATCTGAATGAAACCCTCTTGATCCCCATCAGCCAGTCCGGCACCACCACGGACACCAACCGGACCGTGGATATGATGAAGCAGCTGGGCGCCTGGGCGATTGCCATTGTCAACCGCCGGGATTCGGATCTGACCTTTAAAGTGGACGGCGTGGTGTATACCAGCTCCGGCCGGGATATTGAAATGTCGGTGGCCTCTACCAAGGCCTTTTATTCCCAGATCATTGCCGGGGCCCTTCTGGGCCTGTATTTTACCCAGCTGACCCGCCGGCGCAACGAGGCCTTCATCTCCCAGGAGATCAGGCAGATGCTTGAAATCCCAGAAAAAATGGAGAAGGTGCTGGCCGCCCGCCACCGGATTCAAACCTCTGCCCGGCGCCTGGCGATCCAGCGCACCTACTGGGCGGCGGTCGGGAGCGGGCCGAACAAATCCGCGGCGGATGAAATCCGGATCAAGCTGAGCGAGCTCTGCTATAAAACCATTTCCTCTGACTTTGTGGAGGATAAAAAACATATCGATCTCTCCTCCGAGCCGCTGATATTTGTCTGCGCCGCCGGCACGCGGCGGAGCGTTATCGGGGATATCATCAAGGACACGGCCATCTTCCGCTCCCATAAGGCCCTGCCGATTGTTATTGCCGATGAACATGAGGACCGGTTTGATCCCTATGCATCGGATGTCATCCATGTGCCGTCTGCGAGCGAACATTTTGCGCCGATCCTAAATACCCTGGTGGGCCATATCTGGGGCTACTATGCGGCCCTTGCCATTAATGAGGGCTCCCGCTTTCTCTATGACTTCCGGCAGGACCTGCAGGAGACCATCAACCGCCTGACCGAAGCGGATATGGATATATTTGAAATCGCCCTGGAAAAGAGCTTCCGGGAAAAAATCATTCAGTTTTATACGGAGTTCCGCAAAAAACAGACCAATAATGAACTGCCCTCCCCGCTTGGCATTAAAGGGGCCACCAACCTGACCCTTTTGCTTAAATATCTGGCCGGCCGTCTGCCGCTCTCTGATTTTGAAATCGATTTCGGGGTAAAGGGCACGGCCAAAAACATGTTTGAGAAACTCTTCGAATCCCTGGGCGAGGCGATCAACTGCCTGGCGCGGCCGGTGGATGCCATCAAGCACCAGGCCAAAACCGTGACCGTGGGCACCAGCCGGATCGAGGAAAAGGCCGAGGGGCTGCTCTTTGATGTGCTCGGCGCACACGGCTTCGGCATTGCCCAGCTCTCCATCTCAAACATCATGGTACTCCGGAATTTGCAGCGGATTATTGATGATATCAAGGGCCTGACCCTTTACCAGATATCCGGCATCAACCTGCTGGGCGAGCCAACCGAGGAGACCCGCATCCGGATCATTAAAAAAGAGGGCACCTCCAGTGCCATCCCATCCCGGTCCGAGACGGATCAGACGCTTAAGGGCACCAAAAAAATCATCGTCCGGCAGGGCAATGTCTACATCGGCAAAGGCCGAAAGGACGACCGGAGCATTCTGATCATTCCGGTTATATCCACCGATCCCAACCGGCCGAATACCATCGAACACCTGATGCTCCTTGAAATCGCTTTTAAGGAGCAGGTGGATCTTACCGCCAAAGTCAAGGCCTTAGGCGGCAAGCACGAGCACATCAAGAACCTGGTCCAGGAAAACAATATCCAGTGGGAGGACAAATTCCTTGAGCTTCTCGACATGCCGGAACTCTTCGGCCGGTCTGCGGAAAAGGTAAGCGAGATGCTTGTCTCGAGACTTTGATTTATACAAGGGGGATGCGTTTGCGGATGCCGTTCAAAAACAGACGGATTTTTTACTAACGCATCTGGTCCACTAACCATTCATGCGTCTGGAGGCCCATGATGGCCGTAGAAAAACTCTGGCATAAGTCCTATGCCAAGGGTGTTAAGCCTTATCTGGACTATGAACAGCGAACCGTTTCCGCCGCCCTTTCCCGCTCCGCCCAAAACTTTCCCAACCACACCGCTTTAAACTACATGGGCAAACGCATCACTTATGCGGCACTTGACCGCCTGGTGAATGCTTTTGCCCGCGCATTGAGCGACTGCGGCATCCAGCCCGGGGACAAGGTGGCGGTCTGCCTGCCCAACATCCCCCAGGTCGTGATCGCCAACTACGCCATCTTCCGGATCGGCGCAGTGACCGTCCAGAACAACCCGCTCTACACCGAACGCGAACTCGCCTATCAGCTCAATGATTCCGATGCCAGGCTCCTGGTTACGCTTTCCCTGCTGCTTCCAAGGATTGAAAAAATCAGAGATCAAACACAGATTGAAAACATTATTGCCTGCAACATCAATGACTATCTGCCGTTTCCCTTGAAGCAGTTGTTTCCCCTGGCCAAACGGGAGATGTACCGAAAAATGCCCATGGCAGATGACATCTTTTCCTTTCGGAAAGTCATCTCACGCTACCCGGACACGCCGGTAGAAGAGCAAAGTCACTGGGACGAGATCGGGGCGCTGCTCTATACCGGCGGCACCACCGGCAAAAGCAAGGGCGTGATGCTTACTCACGCCAACTTAAGCGCCAACGTGCAGCAGTTTGAGGCGTGGTTTCCGGAACTAAAGCCCGGCACGGAGCGGCTGGTCGGCAACTTCCCCGTCTTTCACTCCGCGGGATTTACCGCCATTCAGAACTACTGCCTTTGGCAGGCCTATGAAATCATCCTGGTCCCCCGGCCGGAACCGGCCATCAACATCAAAATGATCAAAAAATTCAAGCCCACATTCCTTCCCGGGGTGCCCACCATTTTCGTGGGACTCTTGGCCGAGCCCGAATTCCGAAAAATGGATCTTTCCTCCATCAAAGGCTTTTTTTCCGGGGCCGCGCCGCTTGCGGCAGATACCATCCGCGATTTAAAGGATCTGACCGGCGCGGATATGTGCGAGGTATACGGATCCACGGAAAACTCGCCCATCGTGACCGTCACGCCGTGGGGCGGCAAAATAAAACCCGGCACTGTGGGCTGTCCGGTGCCGGACACGGATGTCAGGCTCATGGATGTGGAAACCGGGGAGACCGAGGTAGCGCTCGGGGAGGTCGGCGAGATCACCATTAAAGGCCCCCAGGTGATGAGGGGCTATTACAAAAAGCCGGAGGAGACCCGGGCCGTGTTAAAAGACGGCTGGTTTTACAGCGGCGATATCGGCCGGTTCGATGAAGACGGCTATCTCACCATTGTGGACCGGAAAAAGGATATGATCATTGCCGGGGGATATAATGTCTATCCCATTGAGCTGGACAACGTGCTCTTTGACCACCCGAAAATCCTTGAGGCCTGCACCATCGGCATACCGGACAAGTACCGGGGCGAAACCGTCAAAGCCTTTATTGTCACCAAAAAAGACGAAACCCTGACCGAAGAAGAAGTGATCCAATACTGCAAGGAACATCTGGCGCCCTATAAGGTGCCCAAACAGATTGAGTTCATCGATGAACTCCCCAAGAGCACAGTGGGTAAAATCCTGCGGCGGAAATTGAGGGAAGCCGAGTTGGCCAAATAAGGAGGCAGGGTTCAGGGTTCAGGGTTCAGGGTTCAGGGTTCTTCTAAGTAACTTCACGGGTATTAGGTATTAGATTAATTAAATCAATAATTTATGGTCGGCACGGTGGCCGACCCTACGATGGATCGGGTTTTTCCCCATTCGTAGGGCGGGCCACCGTGCCCGCCTGAAAAATAGACAGAACAAATTTATCGTGCCTCAGTGCCTTTAAATTTACTTTGTAGCTCGGTCCCGGGCAACGGCCTGGGGGAATACTTCTAAGTAATTTAATCGTACTCAGTCCCGCGCCAGCGGGACGGTTCTCGTACTCGTAATCGAAACTAAAAAATTAAAAGCCGATTACGAGTACGATTACGAGTACGAATCAGTAAGACGGATAAGCAACAGGAAGGAATACAAACCCATTGCATAAACATGTATTAACCCTAAACGATGCATATAAAAAGTCCACAGAAGACCAGGATAAATCCGTCCCGCCGGCGGAAACCGTCCGCCGGGTGAAGGAAAAATTCGCTCAACTGGATCTGGATATCCTGGCCGAAACCGTGCGGATCGATAACGGCCGGCTGGACATTCCGGTGTTTTTCAGTGTCTGCGGATCGGATGCGGCCCGGCTGACCGGCACGGCCAAACAGATGGGAAAAGGCGCCACCCCGGCCCAGGCTGAAGCCAGTGCCGTGATGGAGCTGGTGGAGCGATTTTCCATCTATAGTTTTGCGGAAAATCCGGACAATTTCATCATGGACACTTATGAAAATATCCGGGAGAGCGCCCTTCCATTTGAAATGATCGCCCGCTCGGTCCACGATGATACGGTGGATCGGGATATTGCCAGGGAAATTTTTTCCGAACTTTCCCTGAAATGGACCCGGGGCCATGATTTCACAAATAACCGGGAGATGCTGGTCCCGTTTGACTGGTTTTTTGCCATAAACGCGTTTAACGGCACATCTGCGGGCAACTGCGTGGAAGAAGCCCTGTGCCAGGGCATCTGTGAAATCGTGGAGCGTCATGTCTCCGCCCTGATCTGCCGGGAGAAAATCCCGGTGCCGGCCATTAATCCGGCATCCGCCGCTGATCCGGTGGGGCGCGGGCTTCTGGAAAAATTCCATCGAAACGGGATTTCGCTCTATTTGTCGGACTTTACCCTGGACATGGGAATCCCCACGGTCGGGGTTTTGGCCCATGACCCGGCAACGCATCCGGAGAAAAGCGAAATCGTATGGACCGCCGGCACCACGCCGAATCCGGAAAAAGCCCTCTCCCGGGCCTTGTCGGAAACCGCCCAGCTGGGCGGCGACTTTAATACCGGCTCAAACTATGTGGCCTCCGGCCTGCCGAAACTAAAAACTTTGGATGAGGCCCGGTATATTACCCATCCGGCAAAACGTATAAATCTCGCCGACCTGCCGGATATTTCGAATAATAATATGAAAACTGAAATCAAAAACTGTGTGGCCGCGCTTTCAAAAAAAGATATGCCGGTCATCACCATTCCGACCGCCCATCCGGAGCTTCACATCCCGGCCTTTTATACCCTGATCCCGGGCGCCCATTTCCGGGAGCGGGCGCAAGCCACGAGTATCGCCATGTTCTGCGGCAAGCTGATCACGGAAAAATATCCCCCGCACGCGGCTGTTAAGCGGCTTGAATGGATTGACCAGAAGCTGCCCAGCAGATACTACATCAAATTCTATCTGGGCACCTGCTTTCTTGCCCTGGACCAGCCTGAAGCCGCCCTTTCGCATTTTCAGGCCGCCCGTGACCTGGAACCGGATCCGCAGGATATTCCCAGCATCTATTCCTACATGGGGGTCTGCTTAAAAACCTCGGGCGCCTATGAAGAGGCCCTTGACGTGCTTTACCAGGGGATTCAATGGGATGCGGAGCGAACCGATATTTATAACCTGATGGGATTCTGCTATTTCAAACTGGGCGAGCACCAAAAGGCCATACATAGTTTTGAGCAGGTGATCCGCCTGAACCCCAATTCCGCCATTGATTACGCCAACATCGCCACCAATTACCGGGAGTTGGGGGATGCGGAGACCGCCATCGCCTATTACCAGATTGCTTTGAGCATTGATCCGGAAATCGGGTTTGCCCGGGAGAATCTGGAGAAATTGGGGATTAGGTATTAGGTGTTAGGTGTTGGCACAACACCTACCCACCTAATACCTAATACCCAATACCTAATACCTATTTCACCAGCTCCTCAATAATATAGCGCCCCGGCACGGGGGTTACCCGCGGCAGCTCGCCCAGCGGGCTTTCATCCACCAGCAGCGGGCAGCCGTAGACCGGCTCAAGGGTTTCATAGGCGAGCACCTGGCCCGGCGGCCCCCATTCTGCCAGCCTGCCGTTTTTCAAGAGCAGCAAGGTATCCGCATACATGGCCGCCAGGTTAACGTCATGGGAGACCATGAGCACAGTGATGCCCTTTTCCTGCTTCATCTTCTCCATTAAATCCATAATCCGCATCTGATGGGCAATATCAAGCGCTGCGGTCGGCTCGTCAAGTATCATGATTTGCGGTGCCTGACAGATGGCCCGGGCGATAAACACCCGCTGCCGCTCGCCCCCGCTTAACTGATCCATCCGGCGTCCGGCCAGATGATCCACTTCCGTAAACGCCATGGCCTGTTCCGCCTGCTGCCGATCCTCTTTGGACTCCAGGCCAAAGGTGCCTAAATGCGGGGCGCGGCCGAAAAGCACGACACCCGCCACAGTGAAGGGAAAATCCATGGGCATCTGCTGGGGCACAAAGGCAATCCGGCGGGCCAGAGCCTTTCTGCCGTAGGAGCGGATATCTTGGCCCATAATTCGGATGGCGGCCCGTTGGGCCTTCAGCAGCCCGGCAATCAGCTTCATCAGAGTGGTTTTTCCGGACCCGTTCGGCCCAATCACCACAAAAAATTCGCCCTGGCCCACGGAAAATGATAAATCCTCAAGTACCCGGCTGTCTTCATAGGCATACGCCAATTTTTTTACATCCACCGAAGGTGCCATTATCCCGTCCGTTTCAGAAGAATAATAAATACCGGCGCCCCCACCATGGCAGTGATCACCCCGGCCGGCATTTCCCCGTGCTGGGGCAGGGTCCGGGCCAGAAGATCGCATAGCACCAGATAGCCGGCCCCGCCGAAAAGACAGGCCGGCACCAGAACCCGGTGATCCGCACCGATAATCAGCCGGAACAAATGCGGGATCACCAGCCCCACAAATGCCACAAGCCCGCAGCTGGCAACCGTGGCACTCACCATAAAGGAGGTCAAAACCAGAAGCACAACCGTGATCAGCCGGACATTGACGCCCATGGAGTGGGCCATTTCCTTTCCCATCAGAAGCAGGTTCATGGAATTGGACAGCCAGAATACCACGATAAAACAGGGCAGCACCATTGCGGCCATCAGCATGGCCTCGCTTCTGCCGGCCGCCGAGAGATCCCCCATCAGCCAGAACATGATATTGTGAATGCGCGAATCCTGGGTAAGGGAGATCAAAAACATGATCACCGCGGAACAGAACGCATTGACCATCACGCCGGACAGCAGCAGCGCCTCTTTTTTAAGCAGGGTTCTGCCGCTTGCGATGAAAAGCACCAGAAGAAGCGTTCCCATGCCGCCGATAAAAGCCAGTATGCTAACGCCCGGAAACCGGGCAAATCCCAAAAGAATGCCGATAATCGCGCCGATGGCAGAGCCGCCGGAAATGCCCAGGATATAGGGTTCAGCCAGAGGGTTGCGAAGCAGAGCCTGGAATACAAGCCCGCCCAGGGAAAGGGTCGCGCCCACCAGGGCGGCCACGATCACCCGGGGAAAGCGGAGCTCCCAGATTATTGTGCTTAGCAGGGGATCCGCCTTTCCGGGGGAAAACATGGCCCTTAAAAAAGACATAAACCCCTTTTCCGCAGACCCCATCCCAAGGCCCAGAATCATCACCCCAACCAGTACCGCCAGCATGGCCAGGGTGGTTATAAGCATTTTCCTGCTTACCGCCGACATGATTAATCACAACTCCGGATGAATCAGCTCAACCAATTTCTCCAGCGCGTCCACCAGCCGCGGCGTGGGCCGGTCAAACAGGTTGGAGTCCACCAGATGAACCCGGTCATTGGCCACTGCCGGAATCTGATCCCACCTCTCCCATTCCCTCTTCACCCGATCAAACACCTCTTTTCGGGCCATGGATGTGATAATCAGGATATCCGGTGCCAGCTCCAGCACCTCTTCCTTGGAAAACCGGGGGTAGGATGTATATTTGCCCGCGATATTTCTCCCGCCCGCCTCTACGATCAGCTCATGGATGAATGTATCCGAGCCGGCGGACACAATCGGTGCGATGCCGATCTGAAAAAACACCCGGGGCCGTTTTTCGGTCTGGGCCACCTTGGATTCGACCCCGTCGATCCGGGCCTCCATGTCCGCGACAATTTCATTCGCCCGGCTTTCCGCTCCCATCAGTTTACCGATATGGCCGATAGCCGCCATCACCGTGTCCAGTCCCCTGGGGTTTACGGCAAACACAGGGATATCAAGGGATTCCAATCGGTCAATCACCGCCCGCGGGTTGCCGTCTTTGATGGCAATACAAACATCCGGATCCAGGGCCACGATTTTCTCCAAATCCAGGTATACATAGGAACCCACTTTGGGAACCTTTTGGGCTGCTTCCGGATAATCGGAAAATCGCGTGGCCCCTTTGAGCCGGTCCTGGCAGTCCAGGGCAAAAAGGATTTCCGTTATGCTCGGCGCAAGCGCCACCACCCGCTGCGGTGCTGGAGGCACGCGGATCTTTCGCCCGGTTTGATCCACCAGGGAATGCATCTCGGTTGCCCAGGCAGGAAGCTGACAAGCCAGCAATAAAGCGATGCCCATGCCGGTGATCCGGAAAAGATGCGCCATGTGCCTCATTACCAAATACCCCTTGATATAAACTGATTGGAAACCTTAATTTGCCCCCTGTAATAGTCCATATGCGGCAAATTGTAAACAAATAAGGCGTTAACAACCCCCTGCATCCCGTCGATACTTCAGCCGAAACAGCACGATAAATTTGTTCTATCTATTTTTCAGGCGGGCACGGTGGCCCGCCCTACGAGGGTTAACACCAATTTCGTAGGGTCGGCCACCGTGCCGACCTTAATACGGGTTAACTCCAAATTGCGTAGGGTCGGCCACCGTGCCGACCTTACATGCGAACGACCCCTTGGTTATGGGGTTTATCGCCAGAACAAATTCACCCTGGCCGAAACAGGCTTTTTCTTGAAAAACAGCCCAAATTGACGTATAAGGATTTAATTATATTCACACAAATTCCGGGGGGGGCATCAGACATGTCCGGGGACCATCACCTTATTTTTGCAATTGATGAACAGCACTTTGCGGTCCCGGCTTCAGCTGTTGAGCACGTCATCCGGGCGGTGCAGCCGGCTTATCCGCTGGATGCCCCGGATTTGATCCTGGGACTTATCAATATGGGCGGGGCCGTGGTCCCCTTAATTAATATCCGGAAACAGTTTGGTCTGCCGGAGCGGCCGATCCGCGAATCCGACCGGATCATCCTCTGCCGTGCCTGCGGATTTTCCCTTGCATTTGCCGTGGATAAAATAGCCGGCGTGGACCTGCTTTACCCGGAGCCGGCCATTGATCCGGAAACCATCTACCCGGAAATGCGCAGATACATCACCGGCGCGGCGACGTTTGAACACCAAACCGTATTTATCTATGATATTGACACCCTGATTCCGCAAACAACCCTTGAACAGGCCAAACTGGCGATTGAAACAGTGTAATGCATTTGTCTTTATCGGAGCAGATTCTAAGCGACATCAGCCGATTTATTACCGCCCGCACCGGTCTTTCATTTCCCAGGCCGAAATGGAAGACGCTTGCCAAAAGCATTGCTGCCGCAGCCCGCGAAACCGGTTTTGACGAACCCGCCCGATACGCCCGAAAAATTCTTGAATCCGCCGCGCCCGCCGAACTCCTGGAGCCGCTGGTGGGGCATCTGACCATCGGGGAGACCTATTTTTTAAGAGACAAGCATATGTTTCAGGCCCTCCAGGACCATGTCATCCGGGGACTGATTGATCATCCCCGGCGGCCGGAAAAAACGCTTCGCTTCTGGAGCGCGGGCTGCGCCACCGGCGAAGAAGCCTATTCCATCGCCATCCTGCTGGATCGCTTGGGCAGCCGGCTGAACAATTGGGACATCCATATTCTGGGCACAGATGTGAACCAAAAGTTCTTAAAAATCGCCGAACAAGGCATCTATACCCAGTGGTCCATGCGGGAAACGCCGGAGTCGATTATCCGGACCTATTTTAAGCCCTGCCCGGACAACCGGTTTGAGATTCTCCCCCGCATCCGCCGGCAGGTCTGCTTTACCCGGCTCAATTTTGCGGAACCGGATTACCGGAAAATTTTGGGCGGCCCCAAACCCATGGATGTGATTTTCTGCCGCAATGTGCTCATGTATCACGACCCCATGAGCCGGGAGCATGTGATAAACCGGCTGATCGATCTTCTGGAGGAGAACGGCTGGCTGATTACCGGACCGGCGGAGTCCGGATTCGTCAACTCTTCGGCCCTTACCCCGGTGCGGTTCACCCATGCCACTTTCTTTCGCAAAGGCCCTGCCCGCAAAGAGGAAAAATATCCGTTAACCTATGCAAAAAGGCGGAATCAGGAACGGAGTCCCGCCAATCCGAGCGCTGCCGGCCAAAGATCAAACAGCGCGGCCTGCAATCGGCGCATGACAGACACCCGGCCGGTTAAAGCCCCTTCTGTGCGCTATAGCTATGAAGATGCCCTGTCAGATTATGACCAGGGGCGCTACCAGGCATCGGCAGATAAACTCCACCGGATGCTTTCAAACGGGCGCGCCCGAAACGGGACGTTTCTGATGCAGACCGAGGCCATGGTGCTTTTGACCCGATGCCATGCCAACCTCGGAGAGCTTAAAAATGCCGAGTACTGGTGCCAGGCGGCCATTGAAACCGAAAAGCTGAATCCGGATCTGTATTTTCTGCTGGCCGGCCTCCATCAGGCGGAAAATGCCCCGGAGGCGGCCATCCGGGCATTGAAACAAAGCCTTTACCTGGACCCGGATTTTGTCATGGCCCATTTCCAATTGGGCCTTCTGCTCAAACAAAGGGGTCGGCCTGAGGAGAGCCGGAAACGCTTCCTAAACGCCCAGAGTTTGTTAAAAGCCAAAGATCCGGGGGAAATCCTGCCCCATTCAGAGGGCATGACCGCTGGCCGCATGCTTGAAACCGTTAAATCCTTTATCAGGTAAAATTGCCGATGCCGGAGAACGCCGCCAAGAAATCCGATGCCGAAATCCTTAAAAAACGGGCCGAAACCCTGGCAAAACCAAAATCCGGGCCGGAACAAAAAGAAACTGTCAAAACAGTGGGCTTTTTTCTGGCCGGGGAAGTATACGGCATTGAGCTGCAATTTGTCCGGGAGGTTCTGCCGATTGGGCAGCTGACGTTTTTGCCCGGCCTTCCGGCCTATATTCCCGGGATTATCCATGTGCGGGGGGAAATCCTGTCAATCATGGATTTAAAGCGCCTGTTTGAACTTAAGCCAAGCGAGCGGGCGGAAAACGCCTATGTATTAATTTTATCCGCAAAAGATATGGCATTCGGGGTTTTGGCGGACCGGATCATCGGCGTTAAGGAAATCCCGGTTGATCTGCCGCACACCTCGGTACCTACGCTGACCGGGGTGCGGGCCGCCTATCTGAAGGGGATTGATGCGTCAGGGACGATTGTGCTTGACGGTGAAAAACTGCTGACAGACGAGGCTTTGGTGGTTGATCAGACGGCAGAGTAAACACGCATTGATTAAAAATTCCGGATACAGGTTTCAGATGTCAAGTGTCAGGTTTCAGGTGTCAGGTTTCAGGAAATATTATGCGAGCGAGCCAAAATTTTTGCAGGCCTGAACACTGAAACCTTGAGTTTTATACCTTACACCTTAAACCCTATACCTTAAACCGTGAAGTTCCTTATAAGGAGTCCAACATGCTGCGATGGTTTTCCAAACGGATCATGGCAAAACTGATCACCCAGTTTTTAATCGTCGGATTGATCCCGCTCATCCTGTTGGGCGGCATGACCTATATTTACTCCCGTTCCGCCATGGAAAGCGAGGCCTTCAACCATCTGTCCGCGGTCAACAAAATCAGAAAGGAACAGGTGCTCGAATTTTTAAAATCCC
Source organism: Desulfobacterales bacterium (assembly GCA_034520365.1). Classification (NCBI taxonomy): domain Bacteria; kingdom Pseudomonadati; phylum Thermodesulfobacteriota; class Desulfobacteria; order Desulfobacterales; species Desulfobacterales bacterium. Next base: position 751,226 of record JAXHNP010000006.1, on the reverse strand, counting down.
GGATGAAAAACCTGATCCTGCTCTCCCGCTCCCAGCATATCCGGAATATGCTAAACACCGGGACCTACCGGGAAATGAACCCGCTGTTTGACTATTATATGAAAGGCTTCGGCTACAGCAATATCTTTCTGCTCTCAAAAACAGGGGAACTGATGCACCAGGCGCAAGCGCCGGCCGAAAAAGATGCGGCTGCGGAAACCGCGCCGATGACCCGATTGGCCGCCATCTCCAAAGACATCGGAAAAACCGAGGCCCCTCTCTTAACGGATATAACAAACTATCAATCCGGCGCATCGCCCGGGCTTTTTATGGCCGCCCCCATATATGCGGACACCGGCGAACTTGAGGCCATCCTGGTGTTTCTGATTGATGCTGGCCGGATCAATGCCATTGCCAGCGATAAAACCGGCATGGGCAAGACCGGGGAGACCTATCTGGTGGGCCAGGATCAGCTCATGCGCTCCCAATCCCGCTTTTTACAGGACAAATCGGTTTTAAGCGAAAAAATCCAAACTACGGCCGTGAAACTGGCGCTTGATAAAAAGGCGGGCACCCGGCAAATCCGGGATTACCGAAACGTGGAGGTCCTTGCCGCCTATGACAGCCTGGATCTGCCCAAGCGGATGGGAACGGATTTTAACTGGGCGATTATCAGTCAGATGGATGCCGCGGAAGCCTTCAGCCTTCTGCACAAACTGGGCTTGAATATTTTCTGGACCGGCCTCATCCTTTTGGTGCTTATCTGCGGGGCGGGCTATGTCCAGTCCAAAATGATCGCCCGGCCGATCAATGCCCTGTCCTACCGGGTCATGATGATGGATGAGGGCGATTTCACCCTGACCGTATCTGAACAGCATAAAAACCGGGCAGATGAGATCGGCATGCTGATGAAGGCCTTTGCCAGCGGCACCCAGCGGTTCAGAAAGCAGATCAAGCAGCTCGGCCAATCCTCCCGGCACCTGCTCTCCTCCATCAGCCAGATATCCACCACCGCCTCGCAGCTGGCTTCAAGCGCCTCTGAGACCTCAAGCTCCATCAGCGAAGTCACCACCACGGTCGAAGAGGTCAGCCAGACCTCTCAGCTGGCCACTGAAAAGGCCGAATATGTATCCAAAAGCGCGGAGAACACCGCCAGAATATCGCTTGCCGGCAAGCAGGCCACGGAAAACACCACCGCCGGCATCAACCGCATCAAAGAGGAGATGAATTATATCGCCGAAAGCACGGTCAAGCTCAGCGAACAGACCAAAAGCATTGAAGAAATCATTAATACTGTCACGGATATTGCCGACCAGTCCAATATCCTGTCGGTGAACGCCGCCATTGAGGCGGCCAAAGCAGGCGAACAGGGCAAGGGCTTTGCCGTGGTCGCCCAGGAGGTGAAAACCCTGGCGGATCAATCCAAGGAGGCCACCAGCCAGGTGCGCAGCATTCTGGGGGATATCCAGAAGGCCACCAGTGCGGCGGTCATGGCCACCGAACGGGGCACCAAAACCGTGGAGGAGGCCATTGAACTGGCTGAACAGGCAGGCAATGCCATTGACCGCCTGGAGCGGCAGGTCAATGAATCCTCGGATGCCGCCGCCCAGATTACGGCCTCAAACCAGCAGCAGCGCTCGGGCATTGATCAGCTGTCCCAGGCTATGGAGAGCATCAATGATGCCACCCAGCAGAATCTGGACGGCGTCAAACAGCTGGAGGACGCGATCAAGGGGCTTGAGGAGCTGGCCCAGACCATGCGGGATATTACGTCGAATTATAAGGTATGATGGACGAATCGGAAATCCAGAAGCAGCTGCTGGCCGCATTTCAGGACGAGGCCCAGGAGCGCATCGAGGCCCTGTTTTCCGGGCTTTCAAGCCTTGAAACAGCCGATGCCGAGGAGCTCCCGGAAGATGTCGTCGAATCCGTATTCCGGGAGGCCCACAGCCTAAAAGGGGCGGCCCGGTCGGTGAATCTGCCGGTCATTGAATCCCTGTGCCAGGAAATGGAGAGCATTTTTGCCGCGGTTCAATCCAGCGCCCTGCAATTGTCCGCACCGCTTTTTGACACCCTTCATGCGGCCACACGGCTGATTGAAAAATCCATCGACCCGGAAGCGGATGCCGCGGAGACAGACAGCGCGATCACGCAAATGGTCCGGTCGCTCAAAGAGGCCAAAACCCGAACCGGGGCTGACGAACCATCATATAGAGAGCCGGCACAAAACTTTTCCAAAGAACCGCCTGATGAGGATCATGACACGCCGGATGTGCCGCCACCTGATACGCCCTTCCCCGCTCCACCGAAAGGAGATCCGTCATTTTCTTCAGAAGCGCCTGACACCGCCTCACAACAGGCCGCCAAACCGCTTTTTTCCACTTCCGTTCGCATCCCTGCCGCCAAACTCGACGCGCTCCTGTTAAAAACAGAGGAATTAATCACCATCAAACAGGCCGCCCACCAGCAGTTAAAGCGAATTGAGAGCCTGGATCAGACGCTTCAGGAATGGAGACACCAATGGGACTTGTTTCAAGGTGATTTTCGAAAATTAGAGGATCGTTATACCCCGGCCCCCGGGGTGGACCGGGCCGTTCAGTTTATCGACGATACCATGGAATTTATACGGGATTTCGACCATCAGCTCAAACAGACGGCCTCGGCAGCCGGGCAGGACAGCCGGCAGTTCAGCGGCCTGATCGATGATCTTTTGGCTGAGACCAAAAATACCTCGCTGATGCCCTTTTCAGGCCTTTTTACGGTTTTTCCCCGCATGGTCCGCGAGATTGCCAGGGATCGCGGCAAATCTGTTGATTTAAGGATTGACGGCGAGTCCGTGGAAATTGATAAACGCATCCTGGAGGGGTTGAAGGATCCCCTGACCCACCTCTTGCGAAACGCCGTTGATCACGGCATAGAACCCCCCGAGCTCAGAACCGCCCGGGGCAAGCCCGCCACCGGCAGCATCCGGGTAACCGTCTCCCAGCCGGAGAGCCGTCAGGTATGCATTGAAATCTCAGATGACGGAAACGGCATTGACATTGACGCCGTTAAAGCAGGCGCAGTTAAAAAAGGCATTATTTCGGCAGCAGATGCGGAGGCCGCCGCTGAAGCGGATGCGCTGAACCTGATTTTTCAGTCCGGGGTATCAAGCAGCGCCATGGTGACCCAGATATCGGGGCGGGGACTGGGCATGCCGATTATCCGGGATGCGCTGGATCATTTGGGCGGACGGCTCCGCATTCGCTCCGAGCCGGGCCGGGGCACGGTGTTTCTGATTTATCTCCCGGTGACCCTGGCGACATTTCGGGGCGTGCTGGTCGATGTTTCCGGGCATCTGCTTATTCTTCCCAACGCGCAAATCCAGCACAGCTTAAAAATCCGGCCGCAAGACATCCAAACGATTGAAAGCCAAAGAATCATCTACTTTAACCGCCGCCCCACCGCACTCGTCCATCTGGCCGATGTCCTGGGAATCCCCAAACCCGCCGGGAAAAACGGCGGCAGCGGCCAGACCGCCATCCCGGTGGTGATACTTGAAACCGAAGCAACGGAAATCGCCTTTTGCGTGGATGAAGTGCTTACCGAGCAGGAAGTACTGGTCAAACCATTGGGCCGGCAGCTTAAAAAAGTCCGGCATTTTGCCGGGGCCACGATCCTGGGAAACGGCCAGGTGATACCGGTTTTAAACGTTAAAGACCTGATCAAAACCGCATCCGGCCAGTCTTTTTCCATCGCCCGGCCAACGGCCGATAGCCCCGCCGAGCCTTCGGAGGCGCCAAAGTCCGTTTTAATCGTTGAGGATTCTTTTACCTCCCGAACCCTTTTAAAAAACATCCTTGAGGCGTCGGGATACCATGTGAAGACGGCCATTGACGGGGCGGACGGCTTATCCCAGCTTAAAACCCGGGCGTTTGACGCGGTGGTATCGGACGTGGAAATGCCGCGTATGAACGGATTTGAGCTCACGGCCGGCATTCGGGCGGACAAATCCCTTGCCGGGATCCCGGTTATTCTGGTAACCAGTTTAGATTCGCAAAAGGACCGGGAACGCGGCGTCGAAGCCGGGGCTGACGCCTACATCGTTAAAAGCAGCTTTGACCAGAGCAACCTGATAGAAGTGCTGGACCGGCTGTTATGAAAATAGGAAAGGCAGCCTTTCATGATAAAAAAAGACCTTGAGATTTTGCTGGTTGAAGACAGCCAGACACAGGCCCTCAAGTTTAAACTGATGCTGGAAAATCATGGCTATCAGGTGGTGATCGCCAAAAACGGGCTCGAAGCCATGAACATGCTGTTAAGCCGTCAGGTTTCCATTGTCATTAGCGACTGGATGATGCCGGAAATGGACGGCTCTGAACTTTGTCAGGCCATACGCAAGCATGATTTCGGCTCCTATGTATATATTATCCTCTTAACCGCCAAGGATTCCAAGAATGACATCATCGAGGGCCTGGAGGCCGGCGCGGATGACTACCTGACCAAGCCGGTGGATGATGCCGAGCTGGTTGCCCGGCTGGCCACCGCAGAACGTATTATTTCGCTGGAGAGCTCGCTTAAACAGAGAAACAAGGAAATCGCCCTCTTATCCATTACCGATCCCCTGACCCAGCTGTTTAACCGCGGATATTTAAATGAAAACCTGCCCAAAGCCTTTAAACGCGCCCAGCGCTATCATTCCCCGCTCTCTATTATAATAACCGATATTGACCATTTTAAAAATGTCAATGATCAGCATGGTCATCAAGTGGGGGATATGGTGTTAAAAACCTTTGCCGATCTGCTTGACGAAGCCTTGAGAAAAGATCTGGACTGGATGGCCCGCTATGGCGGAGAGGAATTTATTATCGTACTGCCGGAAACTGACCTGGCCGGGGCTCAGGCCGCAGCTGAACGGTTCCGCCGAATGATCGAAGAGATGCAAACGGAAACCGAAAAGGGAAGCATCCAAATCACTGCGAGCTTCGGAATTGCCGCCATCGGTGATCAAACAGACCTGCCCGATCTGACCACGGATCATTTGATTAATGCGGCGGACCAAAACCTTTACCAGGCCAAAGCCAGCGGCCGCAACTGCATCATCGGAACCCTTCTATGATCAGTGTCCTCATCGTGGATGACTCCCGGACCACCCGGGAATACGTCAAATACATTATTGATCAGGACCCGGGCCTGCGCCTGGCCGGAGCGGCCAAAAACGGCCGGGAGGCGCTTGAGATGGTGGCCTCAGCCCGGCCGGATGTCGTGCTAATGGATATTCAAATGCCCGGGATGGACGGGTATAAGGCGACGCGGGCGATTATGGAAACCCATCCGGTGCCGATCATCGTATACAGCTCCCTGGTTGCGCCGGAGCAGACGGAAAATATTTTTAAAGCCATGCAGGCTGGCGCCGTGGCCGTGGCACAGAAGCCCCCGGGACTTGGCAGTCCGGAGGCCAAACCGTTTATGGCAAAACTCCTCCGCACCATTAAACTGATGGCAGAGGTCAAGGTGGTCCAGCGCATTCCCGGCAAACAGCAGAAGCGTATCCGGGTGGCACCGGATATAAACACCCGTTCAACCGCCCTGCCAAATCTTAAAATCGTCGCCATCGGGGCCTCAACCGGCGGACCACCGATACTGCAGCAGATTTTTAAGGATCTGCCGCCGGATTTTCCGGTGCCGATCATGGTCGTTCAGCACATTGCCGCGGGCTTTCTGGCCGGTATGGTGGAATGGCTGTCCAGGGAAACGCGCCTTGCTTTAAAAATCCCCAAAACCGGGGAATCCCCTGCGCCCGGCCATATTTATTTTGCCCCTGAGGAGGGCAACATGGGGATTACGGATGACGGCAAAATTCTTATCAGCCCATCCGCCGGCCAGGGGCGATTAAAACGGCCGGTGTCGCATCTGTTTTCTTCCGTGGCCAGTCACTGCGGGGACCGGTCGATCGGGATTCTGCTGACCGGCATGGGCAATGACGGCGCCGCCGGCTTAAAAGAGATGAAACAGCGCGGGGCGGAGACGCTGGTGCAGAATCGCGAAACCGCAACCGTCTTTGGCATGCCCGAGGCGGCGATCAGGCTGGATGCGGCCGGATATGTGCTTTCGCCTGATGAAATCGCCGATTTTCTGAAGGCTGAGGTCGCCCGGCTGTCCCGGCAGGCAAAGTCTTCGGCATGACTTTACCATTTCATTGATGCCCGGGAAAACTTCTGATATAAGCACATATAAACTCAGGCAATCCCTGCCCTTCGGCAAAAACGCGGGCGGGTTAAGCAGAGGGCTTACAGGAGAGCACATATATGTATCAGGAAAATTATATCAATTCGCTGCGCGCTGAAATCGTCTCGATGGTGGAGAGCCATCTGACACCGGTTGCCCGGGAATACGGGTATAGCGACGTCCCGCTTGAAACAACCATCAAGTGGCGCCCCATGGTACTTGTACTGGGCAACTACTCCTCCGGCAAGTCCACTTTGATCAACGAATTCTTAGGCGCGGACATCCAGGCCATCGGCCAGGCACCCACGGATGACTCCTTTACCATTATCACCTATGACGAAAAAGTACAGGATACGGAAAACATCCGCGTCACCGAGCACCGCGACGGCAAATTTCTCTTAAATGATCCGGAATACCCCTTTGAAATGCTCAAAAAACACGGGCAGCGGTTTGCCGCCCATTTTCGCCTGAAAAAGGTTAACTCCCCGTTTTTAAAAAACCTGGCCTTAATCGACACCCCGGGGATGCTCGACAGTGTAACGGAGCGGGACCGGGGGTATAACTACCAGGAGGTAATCGGCGATCTGGCCCACCTGGCAGACCTGGTGCTGGTGCTTTTTGACCCGCACAAAGCCGGAACCGTTCGGGAGGCGCATACCAGTCTACGGGAGACCATTGCCACGCGCACCTATGAAGACCGGGTGCTCTATATTCTAAACCGGGTTGATGAGTGCGCCTCCCTGACCGATCTGCTCCAGGTCTACGGCACGCTCTGCTGGAACCTCTCCCAGATTACCGGGCGAAAGGATATCCCGCCGATTCACCTGACCTACTCCTCAAGGGCCTCCAGAAATCCGGAGCCCTGCGAAAGCGGGCAGCAGAATTTTCTCTATCTTCTGGAGAACCAGCGCAAACAACTGAAAAACGCGGTTCTCCAGGCACCGCAGCATCGGCTGGACAATATGGCCTCGTTTGTGGAAACCCATGCGGAACGGTTAAACCTTTTTCTTGAGGCGATTGTGAACTATCGGACCAGACTCCGGAAATTCCGGTTTAAATTCAACTTCCTGGGATTTGTCATAAGCCTGTTTGCCGGCGGTGCGGCGGTTTTCGGCGGCATGAGCGCCGGCATCTTCGGAGGCCCCACAGACCCCGTGGCACTGAGCGGCGGCGTCGGCGCTGCGATTCTGTTTCTGATTTTCTGGACGACCCTGCCCATGCGATACATTCACTCGGCCTTTCACCGGAGCTACTTGAAAAATATCGATCAATTGATTCCCTTGAACACCCAGACCCGCCGGGACAGCTGGCAGGCGGCGGTGCGGGATCTGGTCTATACCTATCTCCAGAAATCAGGCGGCCGTTTTCCCCTCTACAAGGTGCGGGATGAGTACAATACGGTCAACCGGGTCTATGAAGAAGGCACGCGGGAGATTCGAAAAGCCTTAAATGAGCTGGCCAACATGGAACAGGACCCGGAGGCGATGGTCGAGGATTCTGCCAAGCCCCTTTATTATTATCATTCAGAAGAAGAAGAGCCGGAACCCGAGCCGGACACGTTTGATGATCCTTACGCGATCACCGAGCCCAAAAAGTTTTAATGCTGTTTCTGTATGTCCGGCATCATCACGGCCATTTCCCCCCAGAAGAAGCGCAAAGACCGGGTCAATGTCTATATAGACGAGGCGTACAGCTTCTCCCTTCCCCTATGGGCGGCCGGCCGTCTGAAAAAAGGCGAGGCCCTTGACCAGGCTCGAATCGATGAGCTCAAAGCCATTGATGAAAAGGACAAGGCCTTTCAACGGGCGATCTCCTTCTTAGCTGTAAGGCCCCGGAGCCGCAAGGAAATCGAGAACCATCTGAGGCATAAAGGATTTTGTACGGAGGCGATTGATCAGGCCATCAGCCGGCTTGACGGATACGGCTATATCGATGATGCGGAATTCGCCCGGATCTGGATTGAAAACCGGTTAAGGCACCGGCCGCGCGGCAGATTCGGGCTCACCTGGGAATTGAAGCAAAAAGGCATCAGCGAGGCCGTCATCGAGGCGGCATTAAGCGGCTATGACGAGCATCAGGCGGGGTGGGCGGCGATTCGGCCCAAACTGGAAAGGTGGCGGAATCTATCGGAAATGCAACGCCGCCGGAAGATTTACAGTTTTTTAAAACAGCGGGGATTTTCCGGGGAGACGATTCGGGATATTTATGAGGAAGTTCATTCCTGAAACGCCAGCCCCCGCAGCATAAAATCCGCCAGCTCATTTTCCAGCTTTTTCATGTCCATGGTCTTTCGAACCAGCAGAAAATAAAACAGGGTCCGCTCAAACAGGCCGAATAAAAACACCGCCGCCATATCGGCCTCCTTTATGTGCAGAAACCCCTTCTGCATCCCCTTTTCCACCTGCTCCCGGATCAACTCCAGAAACAGATTCAAAATATCCTCGTAGATTTCCTTGAACAGCCCGCCGTTTCCGATCCCTTCCCGGAACAGCAGTTCCGCCACCGCCAGATTCTCCTGGTAGATGGCGAATACATCCTGAATCACCCGGTGCACATTATGCCGGATCTCATCCGCGGTGTCCCCGTCAAACATGTGCTCGGTCCGTTCAACAAACCGCTCCCGGACCTGTTCCATGAAATCCATGCAGATTTCGCGGAATATGGCTTCCTTGGACCGGAAATAGTTGTAAAACGTGCCCTGGGCCACCCCGGCCGTGGCCACAATATCAGAGACCCGGGTCATTTGAAACCCGTTCTGCTGGAACATGGCAACTGCCGCATTAACCAGGGCATCCCGGGTTCTCGGTTCGCCGTCCATATTCATGCCCCCGTCAGAAATTCCTCGGCCAGGCTTGTGTAATCCTTTGCGCCGAAACTGCCGGTGCGGTAAAAAACAATGGGCTTGCCCGCATCCGCGCTGTCAGCAATGGTAATATTGGAGCGAATGGCGGTATTTAGCACCAGATTCTGATACCGCTCATCCGTTTTCAGCCGATCCATGATCTCCCGGCACACCCGGAGGCGCTGGTCAAAGAAGGTGGGCACCACCCCTATAATCTTAAGCTCGGGGTTAATCTCCTCCTGAACCGCGCCAATGGTATCAAAAAGGTCTTCCAGGGCATTAAATGCATAGGGATGAGTCTGGCAGGGCACCAGCACCTCATTGGCGCAGGAAAATACATTGATGGTTAAAAGCGACAGGCTCGGCGGGGTATCCAGAATGATCACATCATATTTTCCGATCAGGGGGGAAATCGCATGCTTCAGCCGGTTCTCCCGCTCCTTCGCATCCACCAGCTCCACCTCGGCGCCGGCAAGATCCGGGTGCGCGGCAATCACCGCAAGCCCCGCCCATTTGGTCGGAAACACGGCATCCTCGACCGAAACATCGCTGTTTCCGCTGATCAGATCATAAATACTGATCATGTCATCCGTGACCGCAATGCCCAGCCCGCTCGTGGCATTATGCTGCGGATCCATGTCCACGATCAGCACCCTTTTGCCCTGCTTTGACAGGGCCGCCCCAAGATTGATCACCATGGCGGTTTTGCCCACCCCGCCCTTTTCATTGGCAACCGCCACAATCCGGGTGTTTTTCTTCGCCATTTCGCCTCCTTTACATGTTAATCCGGGAGCCAATTTCCTTAAGCCGCTTCTCCAAATCCGACGCCACCTCGGCCATTTCATTTAACTGATCGACCAGCCGGGCCCCTTCATCCTGATGTTTTCCCGCATATCCGCCGAGCGTCACCAGGTCATTGGTAAAATCATGGAACCGGTCCATAATTTCCGCATACAAATGATCCGCCACCGCATCCACCAGATGAAACAGGTACTGGAATTTAATGTTTTCCTTGTAATTTTTAAACTGAAAGGAAATCCCTCCCTCGGTTTCCCGCTTCATCCGTTTGGCCGCGGTTTTTAACGCGGCCTGCCCTTCGGCGGCAGACTGCCCGGCGGATCGGCGAAACAGCCGCTTGATGCGGCTTGCCAGATTCTGCATGCCGAAGCGCATGATCGCCTCGGTTTTAATCGCCCGGCTGTAATTCATGGTAGTGTCAGCCGGCGGCAGTTCAAGGCCCTGCTCTCTTTTCAGCGCCTGAAAGTCCGGCAGGGGGATTTCCACATACCCCTCCGAGATTGTCTCAAGTCCGAGATTTTCCAGTACCTGATTGTACTGCGCCATGGCATCGACCACCATGGCCTCATAGGGGCCGGTAATGGTGGAGAAATATTCCTTGATCCGGTCTTCTTCAGTTTTTATAAAATTAAAAATTTTGGGGTTTACGGTCTCCGCCATGAATGCGTCCAGTTCATGGGTAAACTCCTGAAACACCATGTAAAGGGCATCGGAAAACCGGCCGGCGGCCAAATATTCGCTATACTTGTCCGTTGAAATGGAATAGTTTCTGACAAATTCAATCACCGGCGCTACTGCTTCGCCATAGCGCGGGTCCAGATAATCATCCACATCTTTTTTTATATCCCGCTTCACCTGCTGGATTGTCCCCTCCACCGTGCTTTTTATCATGGACTGCACGCGGTTGATCCGTTTTTGTTCGCCTTTGATTTTTTTGATGAGCTCGGCGGATTCGTCTGAGCCTTTACCCAAAAGATCCCGGTTCATCCGGCACCACTTTAATATACCGACGGCAATCATGGTCAGCCGGTCCAGCGGGGCTTTAAACAGAAGCGCATACCGCTGGTTCGTCACGATTTCATGAAACGCCCGGTTAAAGCGCGCTTCTTCAGCATGGGAAAACGCGGCCAGGTTCTCTTCTTGCCGCCACATCGCAAGCCGCTGACGATCCTTTTCGGAAAGGTTTTCAGACAGCGAGCGAAACAGACTGTATAAGGCGGAAAAGGTATAAACCTGGGGATCTGCCCGAATAATGCCCAGATCATCCTTGATCCTGTCCACCAGCTGATTTAAATCCGCTGCAGCCTCATGCTCGCCAAAATCAAAGTTTACTACAAACACGATATGCTCGATAAACCCCATGCGGCGGATCATGGAAAGAAAATTAATATCCGCCTGGCGGATGCCGGTCCGGCTGCTGATCACATACACCAGCAGGTTGGCGGAAAGCAGGTAATCCTGGATCATGGTCAGGTGCAAAGGGTTCGGGGAGTCGCTGCCCTGACAGTCCGCGATTTCAATATTGGGCGCGATATTTTCAGAATCCACCTCAAGGGCGATATCCTTTAAATAAAACGCCAGGGTGTCATTGCCGGAAAAATCCTGGTGGGCGGCAAACTGTTGGCCGCTGAATTCTTTGACCACACTGTCATCACCGATAATCTCCCGGACGTGCTCATAGCCCTCAAGATAGGCGGAAAGGGAAAGGGAGTTTAAATTCCGGGTGTCGTTGGTGACCAGATCCCGGGTGGAAAGGTTCTTGAGCGCCTGTTTAAGCGCCTGCCGGTCTGAGGCCTCCCGGATATCAAAGGATGCCTTTCGGCTGCCCCATTCCGAGGCCGGAAACAGGGCCAGCGCCTTTTGAATGTCCGCATTAACCTCCTGCCAGGATTTGAAATACAAGCGGGCTTTAAGCCGGGGACCGCGCCGCAGCCGGGTGACCATAGAGGTGACAACCCCGGCGCCGCGTTTCAGATACTCTCCGGACAGCATGGCGTTTATCAGGGTGGATTTGCCGGATTTAATGGCCCCCACCACCGCCACCCGGATCAGGTCATCTTCAAGCTGGCCCTCAATTTTATGGCAGGCGGTTTCCCACTCCTCAAAAATCTGCTCGGAGGTGGCCGGAATTTGCCGGGCCCGCTGCATTAACTCGCAGATTCCCTGGTTAACCGCCTGAAGTTCATGTTTCAAATTGTCATAGTCCTGCATATCGCGTCAGTTCTCCTGATTTGAGCCTAAATTGAACCTAAATTGAAGCTAAATTGAAATTTTTATTACATTCCGATGCGCAATTGTCAAAGGGATTTCAATGCGGTTTGGTTTTCCGTTTTCCCACGGTAAATTTGTTCTGTTTTTCAGGCAGGCACGGTGGCCTGCCCTACGCAAGGGGAAAAACGGCCCTTCGTAGGGTCGGCCACCGTGCCGACCTTACATGCGAACAACCCCATGGCTATGGGGTTGTTCGCCAGAACAAATTCACCGTGCCGTGCCGACCGTTCGTCCTGTTGACCGTTCGTCCTTGTGAAATTATCCGGTTTATGTTATATTTACATCGCTTTTGGCAAAAGTCCGTAAGGAATATAAATCAAGGGGAAATTGGCATATGTCTCAAAAACATCCGGAATGCCCGCTATATAATCCTTTAAACTGCAAGGAGTATTACAATCCAAAGCTATGCGCATTCGTCCGTAAAGACAAAAAATGCTTGAAGAAAAAAAAACCCAAAACCAAGAAGAAATCCACACAAACCGAAAATGAGCCGTCAACCGCCGCGGCAACCGATAAAACAGCGGCGGAATCATAACACTTCCCATGCGGTAACCCTATGGCCCCGGTCCATCCATCTTTAGAGCGGTTTCGGCAGGATGCGGCAGATATTTTTCAATCCGGAATCAATGCGGTAAATGCCGAAACCGCGTTTCTAAACGCCTGCCAGCTTAACGACACCCGGCTTCAAATCCAGGACACATCATTTGATTTATCCGCCTATGCCGATTTATACGTCATCGGTGCGGGCAAAGCCACGGCAGACATGACCGCCGCACTCGAATCGCTCCTCGGGGATCGGATCACCGGTGGGGTGATCACAGTTAAAAGCGAAAACCCCATTGCCCCGCCGGCCTGCCTGCTTTCGGGCGGGGAAACAACCGTTACGATTAAGGGGGACGGCCTGGGCGGCAGGAACCAGGAATTTGCCCTGGCCGCAGCCATTGATATCCGGGATGAAAACATGATGGTGGTCTTAAGCGGCGGCACCGACGGCACAGACGGCCCCACGGATGCGGCCGGCGCGGGCGTGGATACCAGCACCTTCAAAAAAGCCCTTGATGCCGGGCTCTCCCCTTACACCTACCTTGATAATAACGACAGCTATCATTTTTTCACACAGAGCGGGGAGTTGCTGATGACCGGGCCAACCGGCACTAATGTGATGGATTTGCGGGTTTTGCTGGTGGGGGGAGTTTAAAACTTGGAGGCGGCATCCGGATTCGAACCGGAGAATATCGGCTTTGCAGGCCGTTGCCTTACCACTTGGCTATGCCGCCAAAAAAAAATGGAGCGGGAAACGAGATTCGAACTCGCGACTTCAACCTTGGCAAGGTTGCACTCTACCACTGAGTTATTCCCGCTCAAAAAATGTAATCCTATAACTAAATATTTTTGATTGGCTTGTCAAGCGCAAATTTCACTGATGTGCGCACGCTAAATTCCTTCCAACTATTTTTCTGGCAGGCACGGTGGCCTGCCCTACGCTATTGCTATTCCAGACTAAATTGAGCGATTTTCAAGTTTGCCGCAGATACAAGGAAAATGATGTCGAGCTATAGTGGCCTATGCGAGACATTATTTGACGCAGTAGATGCGGTGAAATTGGAAATCCCGGTTATTCCGGAACAAAATCCTTCGGCCGCACGGCATTGAGCGTTATGGCCGCTTCAGGGCATGCCGCCTGGCAAAGCCCGCAGCCCATGCATTTTTCGGAAACCACCTGCATAACGGAATCATCATTTTCAGGCTCCGCAGGCACGATCGCATTAAATACACAGCGTTCCTCGCAGGTGCCGCAGGCGGTGCATAATTCCGGATCAATTTCCGCCTGGTACCGGCTGGGATCAAGGATATTCAACCCTTCGGAAATGACCAGCGGCAATGCCTGGCAGCAGCAGTCGCAGCAGTTGCAGATAAAATGGCCGGCATGGGCCTTGTTCATGGTGACATGCACAAGCCCCTTGTCCTCGCAGTCCCGCAGGATCTGAAGCGCTTCGTCTTTACTGATCTCCCGGCCCGTACCCCGATCCAGCGTATATTTGGCGGCATTATCCACCTGAATGCAGACTTCCAGAGGACTTTCGCATTTATGGGCTATCAGCCGGCAGGTACACCGGGTCACCGCCACGGTCCCGGCATTTAAAATGATCCTGTCCGCACTGTCGATATCCAGCACCTGCTGGCTGCCCGCATCCACCGCCTGTTCCACCGGGATGACCCGGGTAAAGGCCTTGGGGAAAAACTGGTCCGCCAGGCGCGCGAAATGCGGCCACTCCTCGTCCATGAACCGCTGCCACAAATCATGAAACGCCTTTGGCGCCTCCGGCCAGAGGATAGTGGCGTCATGGAACTGGATCATATCCCGGCACATCTTATATTTGAGACTTCCGCCGCGATAGGACTTAAACGCCACGCCTTTGTGATAAAGCGCCTGGCAGGCGGCTTCCACCTCAACCGCCGATCGGCCGGTTTTTTCCGCAAGCTCCTCGGGCGTGCCCGGCATGGCCAAAAGCAGCTCTGCCTCTGATGCGTCCGCGACCATCCGGAAGAGCTCGGGGATCAACTGCGATCCGGTGAGCATGATTTTATCTGTCAGCTGTTCGTAAATATCCTTAGTCATGAGACACTCCTTCCTTAATACTCGAGCAGCCGCCGGAAGCGCAAAAAATAGTCCGCCCCCGACCACAGGGTGATAACCAGGGCCGCCCAGAGCACGATTTCACCGATCAGCTGAAAGGGGATGCCGAAAAAGCTGTAATGTATCAGCAGCGGAATAATGGCGCCGATCTGGAACCCGGTTTTGAACTTGCCCAGCCATGAGGCGGCCACATCCTCCCCGCGCTCGGCAATGATATTTCTGAGCCCGGTAACCGCAAGCTCCCGGCCGAGGATCAGGCAGATGATCCAGGCCGGCACCCGATCCAGGGGGATCATCATGATCAAGGCTGTGGACACCAGGAGCTTGTCAGCCAGCGGATCCATGATTTTGCCCAAAGTGGACACCAGATGATACCTGCGGGCCACGTAGCCGTCAAAATAATCCGTAATGGCGGCCACGCTGAAAACAAACGCAGCCAGAACGCTTAGCGCCCGGGTTTCAAACATCAGCAGAATGATCAATAGCGGCATCGCTGCGATGCGAAACAGGGTCAGGCTGTTGGGGTGGCTTATCCAGCCGACAATGGAAGATTTGCGCTCCATTAATCAATCATCCTGATTTTATCATTTTTCAGAGAATTTTTCCCAATCCGCAAGAAATGCCTGGATGCCTTTGTCCGTCATGGGATGGGCAGCCAGCTTGTCCAAAACTTTAAACGGAATGGTGGCAATATGGGCGCCCATCATGGCCGCACTCAACACATGCAGCGGGTTTCTGACACTGGCCACAATTATTTCCGTCTCAAACCCGTAATTGGTATACATGTTAAGAATCTGCTCAACAAGCGTCATGCCATCCTGGGAAAGATCATCAAGCCGCCCCACAAAAGGACTCACATAGGTAGCGCCCGCCTTGGCCGCCATTAACGCCTGAAGCGGGGAAAAAACCAGGGTCACGTTGGTATGAATCCCCTCGGATGCTAAAGTTTTAACCGCTTTCATGCCGTCAATGGTCATAGGGATTTTAACCACGATATTCTCGTGGATCTTTGCCAGGTCGCGGGCCTCTTTGATCATTCCTTCGGTATCCAAAGATATGGCCTCGGCACTGATCGGGCCGTCCACGATCTCGCAGATTTCCGTAATAATTTCCTTAAAATCCCGGCCTTCTCTGGCAATCAGCGTGGGATTGGTGGTTACCCCGTCCACCATGCCCATATTACTGGCTTCCCGGATCTCCGCCACATTTGCCGTATCAATAAAAAACTTCATGAATAGATTCTCCTTTAAATTTTAATTGGAAAGCCCCGCCACAGAAATGCATTCCTCGTGCTGCGCATCCATTTCCGCCAGCAGTCGGCCCGCACTTTTTTGAAAGATGGGATGCACCCAATCCACAGCAATATCGCACAAGGGTTTTAACACAAACCCCCGGTCCTGCATCCGGGGATGCGGGATGATCAGCTCCGCTGATTCGATCACCCAGTCATTGTAGAATATAATATCAAAATCAAGCACCCGCGGCCCGTTTCGGATACCCCCGGCGCGCCGGCCCAAATCATGTTCCAGTTTCTTTAAAAACTGCAGCAAAGCCACGGGGGCAAGTGCGGTCTGCACCATGACCGCACAGTTTATAAACCACGGCTGATCCGCATACCCGACCGGCTCGGTTAAATAAAACCCGGATTGGCTGAGCACTTTTATCTTGCCTGAAGCATCAAGCGCCGCAATCCCCTGCCGGGAGTTTTCCATCTTATCGCCCATATTTGAGCCAATGGCGATAATGGCGGTATTTGAATGCTCGATTCTGCTACCCATAACTATGTTAATAATTTACAGTAATAATCGGCGACACCCCGCCTTCCCGTCCTCTGTTTGTATACGGGGCGACCTTGTAATGATACTGAAAGCCTTTCTCCAGTGTCGCTTGATATTCGGCGTCCGATCGAAGCAAGGCGGATAAATCGTCCACAGCCACCTCATCAACTTTCTCAAAATGGATCGGACAATGGTAGCAGACGTCTTCCTGCCTGATCTTTGTCCGGTACACATGAAAGCCGGCCAGCTCAATCCCCTGCGGCGGGTCCCACTCCGGCATGGGCCAGGTCAGGGTCAACCGGCCGCTATCCACCTCGTAGGTGAGATCCTCCACCTCCGGCATCTCAAATCGGGCCGGCTGAAGCGGCGGTGCCTTCTTGCCGCATGCAGGGGTTAAAAAAAACGCACCGATTACCGCAAATATGAACCACCAGCGAAATGGGACGCCAGCCCGACTGTTAACAGGGATCATCGCTCTATATTTTCTTTTGGGAAACTTTATAAGTTACCCGAATTGCTAAAAAGACTTCCGAACCTGTCATTCCGAGGAGCGCAAGCGACGAGGAATCTTTTTTAAAGATTTCTCGCTGTCGCTCGAAATGACAGCAGAAAGAATCACCTTATACCTTACACCCTAAATCTTACACCTTACACCCTACACCCTTTACCCTACACCCTTTACCCTTTACCTATCTTCTTCCGCCAATTGCCGCATCGCCTTCTGAATCTGGCTCATCACGTTCTCCCGGGCCGTTCCCCCGTGTGAGCGGCGGCGATCCACCATGGCCTCCAGGGACAGGGCGGCATAAATATCATCGTCAATAAGAGATGAAAAGGATTTCAGTTCTTCCAAAGTCAACTCATGCAATTCCCTGCCGCTTTCCAGGGCGTAAGTGACCGCCCGGCCGGCGCACCCGTGGGCCTCGCGAAACGGCATGCCGCGCACCGCCAGATAATCCGCCAGGTCCGTGGCATTCAAATACCCGGTTTGGGCGGCCTCGGTCATCACCTTTTCGTTCACCCGGATATTGGGCAGCATCCGGCAGTAAATATCAATGCAGGATTTTACGGTTTCCACCGCATCCATGAGCGGCGCCTTGTCCTCCTGCATATCGCGATTATAGGCCAGGGGCAAGGATTTCATGAGGGTGAGCAGAGAAACCAGGCTGCCGATCACCCGGCCGGATTTGCCCCGCACAAGTTCCGGGACATCCGGATTTTTTTTCTGGGGCATGATGCTGCTGCCCGTGGCAAAGGCATCGGATATTTCAATAAAGCGAAACTCCGCAGACGACCAGATGATAAGCTCCTCGGAGAATCTGGAGAAATGGATCATGCAGATACTGGCCGCAGACAGAAACTCCATCATGAAATCCCGGTCTGATACCGCATCCATGCTGTTCTCAGAAACCTTCGGGAACCCGAGCAGATCGGCCACATAGGCCCGGTCAATGGGATAGGTGGTGCCGGCCAGGGCCGCAGCCCCCAGCGGCAGGACATTGATCCGGCCCAGCACATCCCGGAAACGCTCGGTGTCCCGGGTAAACATTTCATAGTAGGCCATCAGGTGGTGGGCGAGCAAGACCGGCTGCGCCCGCTGCATGTGGGTATAGCCCGGCAGGACCACGGCTGAATGCTTTTCCGCAAAAGCGGCAATGATCCGTCTTAATTCAAGCAGGGCGTTTAAAATGTCATGGGTTTCATCGCGCAGGTACAGGCGGGCATCCAGGGCGATCTGGTCGTTTCTGCTCCTGCCGGTATGGAGTTTTCTGGCAAGGGTTCCCACGTGGGCGGAGAGCCGGTCCTCCACATGCATGTGGATGTCTTCCAGCCGATCCGTGAACTCAAACTGCCCCTGTTCGATTTCAGCCCGCACTTTTTCAAGGCCTTCGATAATGGCATTGGCCTCATCAGCGGTCAGGATGCCGCATTTGCCGAGCATCCGGCAGTGGGCGATGCTGCCGTTGATGTCATGCTGGTACAGCCGCTTATCGATATCAATGGATGAGGTAAACCGCTCCACCGCTTTATCCGTGGGCTCTGAAAACCGGCCGTCCCAGGGTTTGTCTGCCATGTGAAAACCTTAGGTTTTGGGTATTAGGTTTTAGGTATTGGGTTACAAGCTAAATCCCCCTAAATCCCCCTTTTTCAAAGGGGGACTTAAAGGAGTTTATCAATTGAATATCAGGAAGGCTGAAGCCTTCCCCTGCATTGGTTTGGCTTAACGCCGTGTCATTGAGCGCGAAAGGCCATCAGCTGTCATTCGATAAGCAACAGCCTTTGCCATTGTCATTCCGAGGAGCGATAGCGACGAGGAATCTTAAGATTCCTCACTGACGTTCGGAATGACAGCAGCGCTGGGTTTTGATCAATCCCTTAGTGCCTCAGTGACTCAGTACCTCAGCACCTCAGCCCCTCAGAGCCTCAACTTCCCGCCATCAGCTGTCATTCGATAAGCAACAGCCTTTGCCATTGTCATTCCGAGGAGCGCCAGCGACGAGGAATCTTAAGATTCCTCACTGACGTTCGGAATGACAGCAGCGCTGGGTTTTGATCAATCCCTCAGTACCTCAGTGCCTCAGCCCCTCAGCACCTTAGCCCTCAGCGCCTTAGTACCTCAGTACCTCAGTGCCTTAGTGCCTCAGTACCTCAGCACCTTAGTGCCTCAGCCCCTCAGTGCCTCAACTTCCCGCCATCAGCTTTCTGATCCTTAACCGCAGGGCATTCAACCGAATAAACCCTTCGGCATCCTGCTGCTGGTACACCGTGTCATCCTCGAATGTGGCGAAATCGGCGTTGTAAAGCGACTCCTCGGATTTTCTGCCGAGCACCCGGCAGTTGCCCTTATAGAGCTCCAGGCGGACCACGCCGCTTACGTTCTGCTGGGTATCATCGATCATTTTCTGGAGGAGCTCGCGCTCGGGTGAGAACCAGAACCCGTAATAGATCATTTCCGCATACTTAGGGATCATGGAGTCCCGCAGGTGCATCACTTCCCGGTCCATGGTGATGGATTCGACCGCCATATGGGCCTTTCGAAGAATAGTGCCGCCCGGAGTCTCGTACACGCCGCGCGATTTCATGCCCACAAACCGGTTTTCCACGATATCATCCCGGCCGATGCCGTGCCGGCCGCCCAGCCGGTTCAACTCCGCCAGAAGCGTGGCCGGTGACATGGCCTGCCCGTTCACCGCCACCGGATCACCTTTTTCAAATGTGATATCTATTTCCTCCGGGGTGTCCGGCGCCTCCTTCGGCGACACGGAAAGGGTGAACATATCCGCCGGCGGCGGGTTCCAGGGATCTTCCAGAATGCCGCCCTCATAGCTGATGTGCAGCAGGTTCCGGTCCGTGCTGTAGGGTTTGTCCGCTGTGGTGGGCACCGGGATGCCGTGCTTTTCCGCAAACGCCATCAATGCGCTTCTGGAATTCAGGTCCCATTCCCGCCACGGGGCGATGATTTTAATCGCCGGATCAATGGCAAAATAACTCAGTTCAAAGCGGACCTGGTCGTTTCCCTTGCCTGTGGCGCCGTGGCTTACCGCATCCGCGCCTTCAATGGCCGCAATCTCCATCTGCCGTTTGGCGATGAGGGGGCGCGCAAGCGAGGTGCCCAGCAGGTACTGGCCTTCGTATATGGCATTGGCCCGAAACGCGGGGAATACGTAATCTTTGACGAATTCTTCGCGCAGATCATCAATATAGACGCTTGTCGCTCCGGTCTTTTTGGCTTTTTCATCCAGGTGATCCAGCTCCTCTTGCTGGCCGATATCCGCGGAGAATGCCACGACTTCGCAATTATAGGTTTCAATCAGCCATTTTAAAATGACCGAGGTATCGAGTCCGCCTGAGTAGGCGAGCACGACCTTGTTGACTTTTTTATCCAAAATCCGGCTCCTTTTGGCAGAAAATCCCCCTTAATCCCCCTTTTTCAAAAAGGGGGAAGAAAAGGAATGTATCAATTTTAGCATGAGGAAGGCTAAAGCCTTCCCCTGCATTGGCTGTTATTCCGAGGCGCGCCAGCAACCTTACACAACTGTCATTCCGCCAGCGACATTCCGAAACTGTCATTCCGAGGCCCGAAAGCAGCATTTCGCAACTGTCATTCCGAGGCGCGCCAGCGAGACTTTCCGCAACTGTCATTCCGCCCGCCAGCGAGACTTTCCGCAACTGTCATTCCGAGGAGCGAAAGCAGCATTTCGCAACTGTCATTCCGAGGAGCGAAAGCGACGAGGAATCTTAAGATTTCTCGCATTCGCTCGAAATGACAGCAGCAAATGCCCTGCAAACCCGTAAAACCCTAAATACCTCAACGTCTCAGCCCTCAGTACCTTAGTACCTCAGTCCCTCAGTGCCTTAATAAAACATCCAGTATCGCCTTATGCATATGCAGCTTATTCTCGGTCTGATCCCAGACCACCGACTGGGGGCCCTCCAGCACATCCTCGGTGATCTCCTCGCCGCGGTGGGCCGGCAGACAGTGCATGACAATGGCATCGGATCTGGCCCTGGCCATCAATTCGGAATTGACCTGAAAATCCTTGAACACGGCTTCGCGCTTTTCCTGCTCGCTTTCCTGGCCCATGCTGGCCCAGACATCGGTATTTACCACATCCGCATCTTTTGCCGCTTCATAGGGATCCTTGACCACCGAAATCCGGCCGCCCTTGGCAGCCGCGGATTCAATTATTTCCGAGTCCGGCAGGTACGCTTCCGGGCAGGCCAGCGTGAGCGTCAGATCGAGAGCCGCAGCTGCATTAATCCAGGAATGGGCCATGTTATTGCCGTCCCCCAGCCAGGCGATTTTCAGATCCTTGTAACCGCCTTTTTTTTCAATCACTGTCAGCAAGTCGCTCAGCACCTGGCAGGGATGATAAAGGTCGGTCAAGGCGTTTATCACCGGAATGTCCGCCGCCTCGGCAAACTCCTCCAGAAAGGCCTGGGAGTAGGTTCTTATGGCCACCACGTCAAGATATCTGGACAGCACCCGGGCTGTATCCTTGATCGGTTCATTGCGGGCCATCTGGGTGTCCTTGCTGCTGATAAAAATCGGCACCCCGCCAAGCTGAATGGCCGCCACCTCAAAAGAGAGCCGCGTGCGGGTGGAATGTTTATCAAAGACGAGCCCCACGGATTTGCCCAAAAGCGGCTGGTCGTTAATGCCTTTGTTATGCCGGGCTTTAAGCTCGATGGCCCGGTCAAACAGGTTATTCATATCTGAGGCGTCAAGCGCCGCCAGGGTTAAAAGATCCGTGTTCAATGGGGCTCCTTGTTTCACCTAAATTTCGATCTCAATCAATGCAATTAACATAAGCGTAAAAATTGGCGCTGCTGTCATTTCGAGCGCCAGCGAGAAATCTTAAAATTGTATGATTTTTTAAGATTCCTCGTCGCTGTCGCTCCTCGGAATGACAGCGGCGGAAGGCTAAAGCTAATGACAATCAAGGTATCAATAATTACTCCGCAAAAATCTCATCCAGACATTCGATCAGCTCATCGATTTCATTTTTCGTGATAATTAGCGGCGGTACGAACCGCAAGACTTTTTCCTGGACGCAGTTGATCAAAAACCCCTTCTCCATGCAGGCATTGACAATCGGCAGGCCTTCGATGGAAAGGCTCATCCCGATCATAAGGCCCACGCCCCGGACATCCTGAATTACCGGGTGCCGCTTCTGGAGCTCAAGCAGCTGCCCCCTGAAATATTCGCCCACTTCCCGGCAGTTCTCGATAATATTTTCGCGCTCCATCACGCGCAGCACCTCGAGCGCAGCGGCCGTAATCAAAGGCGTTCCGCCGAATGTGGACGCATGGGAGCCTGGCTGAAATGCGGCCGCCACGTCTTCCCGGGCCAGCATGGCCCCTATGGGAAGCCCGTTTCCAAGCGCCTTGGCCAAAGTCATGATATCCGGCGCCGCATCATAATGCTCATAGGCAAACAAGCGGCCGGTCCGGCCGATGCCGGTCTGGACCTCGTCAAAAATAAGGAGCGTCCCCGTCTCGTCGCAGACCTTCCGGACCGCCTCAATATAGCCTTCCGACGGACACCTCACGCCGCCCTCGCCCTGAATGGGCTCGATCATGACCGCGCAGGTGGTCTCATTGACTCCGTTTTTCAAGGCCTCGATATCATTGAACGGGGCAAAATCAAACCCGTTTAAAATCGGATCAAAGCCTTTGCGGATTTTCTCCTGGCCGGTGGCCGAAAGGGTGGCAAAGGTCCGTCCGTGAAAGGACTGCTCCAGGGCCAGGATGCGATGGCGATGGGCCTCGCCCCGGTCATAGAAATACTTGCGCGCCAGCTTGATGGCCGCCTCATTGGCTTCAGCCCCGGAATTGCAGAAAAACACCCGGTCCGCAAAACTGTGTTCCACCAGCCAGGTGGCCAGGTCCACCTGGGGCACCGTGTAATAGAGGTTTGATACATGAAAGAGCTTATCCGCCTGCCGGGAAAGCGCCCGGGCGATCTCGGGCGCGGCATGGCCCAGGTTGCAGACGGCGATGCCGGCCACAAAATCGGTATATTCCTTTCCGTCCGTATCCCACAGGGTGCATCCCATTCCGCCTTCGATCACAATGGGAAAGCGCTTGTAGGTGGTGGCGATTACGGATTCCGCGTGTTTGATGAATTCCTCATTCATTGGGTCACTTCCGTTCCAATGCCTTCGTCTGTAAACAGTTCCAAGAGCAGGGCATGCCGGCGCGTGCCGTTTATAATCTGGACTTTTCGCACCTCACTTTTCAATGCCGCCAGCGCGTATTCGATCTTTGGGATCATGCCCCCGTGAATCGTCTGGTCATCGAGCATCCGTTGAATCGTTGCCGCATCAATAGAAGTAATCAGATTACCGGATGCATCCAGGATACCGTCCACATCCGTCAGATAAATCAGGCGCCCGGCCTGAAGCGCGCCGGCCAGCTTTGAGGCCACCAGATCCGCATTGATGTTGTAGGTCTCACCGTGCGCCCCAGCGCCCACCGGGGCGATCACCGGAATAAATCCCTGCCGGGTCAGGGTATGGATAATGGACGGGTTGACTTCAGTGACTTTGCCCACCAGACCCGGATCAATGATTTCCGGCGGCCCGTTTTCATCCGGCTGATGCTTGATCTGCAATTTCTCCGCCCGGATAAGCCCGCCGTCCTTGCCGCAGAGCCCCACCGAGTTGCCGCCCTGCTGGTTGATCTGGGAGACGATGGCCTTGTTCACTTTGCCGCCCAAAACCATCTCCACCACATCCATGGTCTGCTCGTCCGTAAAGCGCATGCCGCTTACAAAGCGCGGGGAAATCCCCATCTGCTCAAGCACGTTGTTGATCTGCGGCCCGCCGCCGTGCACCACCACGGGATTTATGCCCACGTATTTCATCAGGGTGATGTCCCGGGCAAAATCATCCTTTAACTGCTCATCCACCATAGCATGACCGCCATACTTGATCACAATGGTCATACCGGAAAAAAACCGGATATACGGCAGCGCTTCGATGAGTATATCGGCGGTGTTGGGTGTCATATCTAAAGTATATACCTCGTCAAATCCTCATCCGCGGCAATATCCTTCAGCTTGTCATCAACATAGGCCTTGTCGATGGTCACGTCCTGAGCGTCCATATCCGAGGCTTCAAACAAAAGATCCTCCAGCAGATGCTCCATCAGGGTGTGCAGCCGCCGGGCCCCGATGTTTTCCGTGCGGTTGTTCACATCCTCGGCAAACTTGGCAATCCCGTCAATGGATTCGTCTTCAAACCGCACGTTAATGCCCTCTGTCTTTAACATGGCGATATACTGAAGGATCAGGGCATTTCTGGGTTCGGTCAGAATCCGGGTGAATTCCTTTCGGCCCAGGGAATCAAGCTCCACGCGGATCGGAAACCTTCCCTGCAGTTCCGGGATCAGATCCGAGGGCTTGCTCATGTGAAATGCACCCGAGGCGATAAACAGGATATGATCCGTTTTCACCGGGCCGTGCTTGGTGGAAACCGTCGTGCCCTCAACAATCGGCAGAAGATCGCGCTGCACGCCTTCCCGGGATATATCCGGCCCGCTGCCGCCGCCGCCGCCTTCTTTACCGGTCACTTTATCGATTTCATCCAAAAAAATAATTCCGGACTGTTCCACCTTTTCAATGGCCTCGGAGACCACCTTTTCCATATCCACCAGCCGCTGGGCCTCTTCCTGGACAAGCAGCTCCATGGCATCGGAGACCTTGACTTTGCGCTTCTTGCCGCCGCCCTTGGGCATAAAGTTGCCCAGGATATCGCGCATATTGATCCCCATCTCCTCCATGCCGGCGTTGGAGAAGATCTCCACCATGGGCATGGACTTATCCTGGACCTCCATGTCCACGTAGCGGTCATCCAGCTTGCCATCACGCAACATCTTACGGAATTTATCCCGCGTGGTCTGAGATGGTTCCGTTGGCCTGGACTCCTCTGCCGCACCGATCTCTATGGCCTCATCCCCGGTTTGATCACTGGTCTGCTGGGACTGACTGGATTGCCGCTCGCCCGAGGAGGGCAGCAGCAGATCGAGCATCCGCTCTTCGGCGATCTCCCGGGCCTTTTCCTGGACCGCCTCCTGCTCGCGGGCTTTTAAGTGGTTAATGGTCAGCTCAAGCAGATCCCGCACCATGGATTCCACATCCCGGCCCACGTAGCCCACCTCGGTGAACTTGGAGGCCTCCACCTTGATAAACGGGGAGTCCGTCAGCCGGGCCAGCCGCCGGGCGATTTCGGTTTTACCCACGCCCGTGGGGCCGATCATGATGATATTTTTCGGCGCAATCTCCTCGCGCAGCTCCGGATCCACCTGGCGCCGCCGCCAGCGGTTTCTGAGCGCAATGGCCACGGACCGCTTGCCGTTTTCCTGGCCGATGATGTATTTGTCAAGTTCTCTTACAATTTCAGTTGGTTTTAAGTCACTCATATAAAAAATTCACTTTCAAAAAATGATATATTCATTTAACTCAAAAAAAATTATGGGCTCATACAGCGCCCCTCGCCACTGTCATTTCGAGTGCCAGCGAGAAATCTTAACTCCCACCCTTTTCCAAAGGAGGACTTAAAGGAGATGATCTTTTTATAAAAAAACACTTCAAGTCAATTGTCTTTCCGCCTGCGCTCCACCAATCATACCGAATGATCAGATCAGCCCCCTTGGAAATCCTTTTGGGATTTCCTCAAAGCTCCTCAACCGTCACTGCCGCATTGGTATAAATGCACACATCACCCGCAATTTTCATGGCCGCTTCCACAATATCCCGGGCAGTGGCGTTTTCCATATTCCCGTACTTCATCAGAGCCACCGCAGCGGAATGGGCGGCCACGCCGCCCGAGCCGATGGCGATCACCCCTTCATCCGGCTCGATGACATCGCCGGTGCCGGAGATTAAAAGCATCTGCTCCGCATCCACGGCAATCATCATGGCCTCAAGCCTCCGCAGATACTTATCCGTCCGCCAGTCGCGTGCCAGCTCCACAGCCGCCCGGATCAGGTTGCCGTTATACCGCTCCAGCTTGCCCTCGAGTTTCTCAGACAGCGTCAGGGCATCCGCCGTGGCGCCGGCAAAACCCACGACAATCCGGTCATTGTAGATGCGCCGGACTTTTTTGGCATGGTGTTTAACGACCGACGTATCCAGTGTCACCTGGCCGTCCCCGGCCACCGCAACATTGCCGTTATGCCGAACCGCGAGTATGGTTGTACTTTTTATTGGCATATCACATCCAGATTTCTATAAATTCCAAATTACAAACCCCAAATATCAAACAAATTTCAAATTCCAAGCACCAATTTTCAAACAAAACCAATTAAGCGGACTTTTGCCATTGGCATGTTTGTTTTGTGATTTGGTGCTTAACTCTGTTTAGCCATTGTTTGTAATTTGTAATTTGTAATTTGGTGCTTGTTTGTAATTTGTTATTTGTGATTTGAGATTTCAATATGGTTTAGCCCCTCCACCCCTTAGTGCCTCAGTGCCTTCTCCCCTCACTTCCTCGGATGCGCGCTATCATAGGCCGCCATCAGGCGGTCAATGCTAACGTGCGTATATTTCTGGGTGGTGGACAGCTGCTGATGGCCCAGAAGCTCCTGCACCATCCTTAGATCCAGGCCCGCATCCAGCATGTGCGTAGCAAATGAATGCCGCAGATCATGCGGCGCCACCGGCACGGAAAGCCCCGCCTCAAGGGCTGCCTTGCTTAATATCCGCGCAACGGAGCGTGTGGTCAGCCGCCCCATATTCTTATTTAAAAACAATGGGCCCTGATTTGCGTTTGTCAATTTTTTCTGGCGGCAAAGCGCCTCCCGATAGTCCTGAATGGCCGCCAATGCCGGCTGCCCTATGGGCACCAGCCGCTCTTTATTGCCTTTTCCCAGCACCCGGATCGATTTTCCGGAAAAATCCACATCCGCCACATCCAGACCCACAAGCTCGGACACCCGGATGCCGGCTGAATACATGGTTTCCAGAAGCGCGCGGTTTCGTTTGCCGGAAAGGGTCTTTGTATCAATGGAATCAAGCAGCCGAAACACTTGATCCACGGTCAGATATGCGGGGACCGGTTTATCCTGCTTTGGCGTTAAAACCGATTCCGCGGGATTTTTCGTAATCACCCCGTGCTTTTCCAGAAATTTGAAAAACGTGCGGATCGAGGAAATTTTACGCGCAATCGAGGTCTTCTGTATCTTTTGTTTGTGCAGATGGCCCAGATAGCCGCGGATCACCAGGCTGCTCACGGCATCAAGATCCGCTGCGTCCGTCTCCCGGCTGTCACCCTCAATGGTCATCGGCAGAGCCCGGTTGTTCATGAAATACTGCAGGAAATCTTCAAGGTCCCGGGAATACGCCCGGCAGGTATTGGCCGCATAGCCTTTCTCAAGGGAAAGAAAGTCAATGAACTGCTCGACCAGAAGATTTAATGCGTGATCTTTCATTCCAAAGCGATCAATGCTTCAATATCCTGCCAGTTTTCAACCTCATAAAACGGATGCGGCTTGCGGTTCCATGGCTGCTTGTACACAATCGGGGCAATACCCGCTTCCTGAATTAAAAAACAGGTTTCCAGCCGATCCTCCACAAAATACTTAACCCCCCGCTGCTGAAGCACCTCTTGCTTGTCCTCAAAGGAGCCGGTGGCAATCACCTCAATATCGCCCGAGCCCACCGGCAGCACCTCAAGCAGCCATTCGGTAATATGCCCGCCGTCCGGGCGCGCCGTCACAAAAAGCGTGGGCCGGTGGTGCCGGTTTAATTTCTCGATCACCGCCGGCGCCCCGGCCATGGGATTTAACGGCAGGGTGTATGTCCCCTCAACAATTTTAACCAAAATCTCCATGGATACCATTTCATCCAGGCTCCCGATCGCCCGGAAATCATAATCAATGATATCCTCATAGCGGATATCGTTGATACCGAAGTCATGGTAGGCGATATCCAGGAAAAGGCGCATGGTATCGGCAAACACGCCGTCAATATCAAAGGCCAGCTCCGACGGGGGGAGCTTAAACGAATTTTTCATAAACTATGCGCCCGGGATTAGGCCACCTGCCGGGTTTTTTTCTTCAGCCGGCTGATCCGGCGCCGATAGATATCCGCCCATTTTTTATCATCTGACTCAAGGCTCTCGGCCCGTTTTTTCTTCAGATCCCGGATTTTCTCCTTTAACTGGCGGACCGAAACCTTTGCGTCCTTCTTTTTGGCGGAATCCTCGACCCCCCTGACCTTCTTGATGGCCTTTACCAGCTCGGTCTTGTTCATGCCGCTGGCCCCGGTAATCTCCGGCATATCAATCGCGATCGCCCGAAGTTCCGTAGCGGTCATTTTCTCAAGGGGTTTCTCCTTTACCTGTTTTTCTTTGTTGCCCATTTCTTACGTCCCCTCCTTATAAATGATGGTATTGATTAATCTAATGTGAATGGCAAAGTAAAAAGGTCAAGATCAAGGCGCCGCGAGTCTCGAGGAATGAAGCGTACAAAGAAGTACGCTGAATGACGAGAGATGAAGCGCAACGCAGATATTGGGCTTTTTACGAAGCCATTAAAAAATACAAAGCGGAGGCCAGCAACCCCCGCTCAATAACTGAATAATTTAACTTTATATTTTTAATACAGGGTTTTTTGTTTTGTCAATGACTTTTCAATTATTCAAGCATTTGCCAGGGAATTGCGCCTGCCGTAAAAGATGTCTATAAGCGCCATCTAAAGTTCTTTAATTTTCTTTAGCACCTGCTTGATATTATCCCATGTTTCTCGCTTGGCCGAAGGATCGGCAAGCAGATGTTCCGGCGAAAAAGTGGGCATCACCGGGATATCATGATAATAATGGAATCTGCCGCGAAGCTTCTCCCATGCGGACTCCTCTTCAAGCAGCGCATAGGCGGCAGCTTCGCCCAGCGCAAAAATCACATTCGGCTTTACTACATGGATTTCCCGCCTGGCAAAGCCGCAGCAAGTTTTAATCTCCCCGGTTTTCGGCTGATAGTTCTGCGGCGGCCGGCACTTTAGCGCATGCGTGATATAGACATCTGCACGGGTTAAATCCATTGCCTGAATAATCCGCCCAAGCAGCTCACCGGCTTTTCCGCTGTAGGGCTTGCCGGATGATTCGTCCTCCGGCTCTGGCCAGCCGCCGACAAACATCACCCGCACGCCCGGGCTGCCAGCGCCCATAACCCCGGGAGGCCCGTGATCAGCCAGGCGGCATTTGCGGCACTTAGTTAATTCATTCTCAATATCAGCCAGGGATTCATTTACCGGCAGCGGGGGGTGCCCCCAGGATTTAATCATCTCCAGTGCCGGCTCCGAGCAGTCAGCGCCCTTGAACCCAAGATTTGAAATAAACTCCAGGTAATTTTGAAGCTTTGATGTAATGGAATGCATGTCTTCAGATGATTTATTCATGCTTTGAGTCGCTTCTGTACTTAAATTGAGGTGTAAATAACCGGCGGACATAGGCTTCAATGTCATTAACTTAAGCTCTCCACTTGTCTCTCTCACCCCTCTCCCAATTTTGGGGGAGGGATTGGGTGGGGGTTAAGAAACCGCCAACCCGCCATCCGCCTCCTGATATTGAACCTCACAAAATTTACAAAACAAATCCGCCGGCAGCTTCTCCCCGCATTGGCACACCCAGCCGATCTGCCGGGCCGGATTGCCGGCGATCAAAGCATAATCCGGGACATCCCGGGTCACCACAGCCCCTGCCCCCACAAATGAATAGGCGCCAATCGTATGGCCGCAGACAATGGTGCAGTTGGCGCCCAATGTGGCCCCGGTTTTAACAAGCGTCTCCCGGATTTCATCCATCCGCCGCAAATGGGACCTGGGATTAAAGACATTGGTAAAAACCATCGACGGCCCGCAGAAAACGCCATCCTCCAGGGTTACCCCTTTATACACCGACACATTGTTCTGAATTTTGCACCGGCTGCCGATGCTCACATCCGGGCCGAGCACCACATTCTGGCCGATATTGCACTCCTCGCCGATCCGGCTGCCGGACAGGATATGGCAGAAATGCCAGATCCGGGTGTCGGCCCCGATTCTTACATCATCATCCACATAACTGGATTCATGCACAAAATAAGTCATTCGTCAATTCCGAGGGATGCAGCGCAACAAAGATATTGAACTTATTCTAAGTAACTTTGAGTTCACGGTTCACAGTTCACGGTTTAAGGTTTAAAAAGTCTCGGTGCCTTTGGCTTTGGAAAAAGGCTTTTAGACAAAAGGTGTTTTCCTTTAAGTTCCCCTTTGGCAATAAAAAAGATGCTTTCCTTTAAGTCCCCCTTTCGTAAAGGGGGATTTAGGGGGATTTTTCATCATGGCACGTTATAAATCCCCCCAATCCAACCTTTTTCAAAGGGGGGCTAAGGTAGTGTGCCCTTTTTCAAGGGGGGTGCGGCACAGCTCACGGTTTACAGTTTGAAAAACGCGCATCAGTACCTTAGTGCCTCAGTGCCTTAGTGCCTTAGTGCCTTAGTGCCTCAGATCCTCAGTACCTTATTGCCTCAGTACCTCAGTGCCTTACTTCAAATCCTGCTGTTCTTCCCCCTCCTCTATATCCCGGAAATCCCCATGCCAAATATCAAACTCTTCGCCGATCATCCAATCCTGTACATCAATTCGAGCCTCAAGCCATGCAACAATCTTTTCCAATTTGGCGTCAGGACTGTCTGAGCGGCGTCCCAACTCAACTACCACACTCAGTCTATCATCCTTTCCGCCTCCGCCGCAGCAGCATCCATTAGCGTCAATTGCCTCTTCAAGGAAAGCGTCAAGGAATTCATCGAATCCATCTTTATGATTCCGATTAATCACTAACTGCCGCCCCCATTCGGTAAACTCACCAAAATGCTTTTTCTTACGGAGTCGCTTTTTCATCTTTATCCATCCTTCACACCTTGCATGGCTGCATAACCGGCATCTTTGGTGCCTATGGCTTGACAAGCTCTCCTGCAGCATATATACAAAAGAGTATGCCAATGACCGAGGCCAAAGTAAATTAAAAACCATATGTTAACCTATATTTCAACAAGACCCCCAACTCAAACTCTTTTCGAGGAAAAGCATTATGCCTGATGAAAAGAATAACTTATACGTCTTTGAAGCAATCGAGTTGCGGAATGAATATGACCGGCACATTAAAACGCTTGAGCATGTTCTTGGTGAAAAGGAGGCTCAACGCGACCGGCTTTTTTCTAAAACCAGAGAAGAAGTCAAAGAAGCCGCCGCAGAATTTGATCCCGATGCTATTGAGGAAAAACTTAAAAAACTTCAGACAAAACGGGTAAAACTAAATCAGGCAATCCAGATCTCGAATTTTGAATCCCAGATTGATTACCAGGGCGAAAAAGTCAGTCTGGCCGAGGCGCTGGAACTGCGCAAAAACCTGCTTGATGATTTAAGCGCACTCAAACAGCGAGTTGCAGAGTCCGCCTTCAAACAAATAATACACAAAGAAGAACGGGATATTGTGCATGAGCCCCGGCATTCTTTCAAAAAAAATTATGATCTGTATCAGAATAAACTAAATGTGCTGCGAAAGCTTATTACAAGTATTCATCGGGCAAATCATATGAATACAGTCAAATACAAAGATGAGTGATACGGTGAATTTGTTCTGGCGAACAACCCCATAACCATGGGGTCTCTCGCATGTAAGGTCGGCACGGTGGCCGACCCTACAAAATGTCGGCATTGTCGCGTAGGGCGGGCCACCGTGCCCGCCTGAAAAATAGATAGAACAAATTTACCGTGAAGATGAGTGATACAGAATTGAGTAAAAAGGATTTCGTGGAATAATTTTGACTGCGCATCAAATAAAATTAGAAAAATATGAGCTGAGAGACAGGGAGGCAAGAGCGAAGCTTCCGTGAGGAAGGATAGCCCGAAACCCAGTGGCGCAACCTGGGGGTGGTTATGCTGTTTATCCACCAAAATCAAGTGCAGCCTACGGCGATGGAACCGTCACCTCCCGTTACAACTGATAATTGACACTTAAAGCCTTACAAACTGACATATGACAATTGACAAGACGGCCTCGCGTCTCTCAATTACGACCAAAAAATTTAGTCAAACTCACTTAAACCTAAATCCCCAACCGTTTCAAAAACGGATGATACTCGCCTTTTAGCCCCACCGGCGCGGCATTGCGGATCGTATAGACAGTCTCAATACTGGGCCGCGCTTCACTCGCACCGAACCCCTCGCCGTCCAGAATATGCTGGTAGCTGGCCGTATGAAGATCCGTGAACCCGCCGCTGAACTCGAGCTCCTCGCTGTTTACCGTAATCGAGCGGAACGTGCGCTGCCCTTTTTCCGAAACCTCGGCCGGGAGTGTTTTCGCATCCACGCTCAAAAACCAACGCACCCGGGCGTTTTCAAGCTCAAGACAGCCGGCCGCCTTGTCCGCTTCCAGGATATTAACCGTATTGTTCTGGACCGGCCCGAAAATCCAGATCAGCATATCAAAGAAATGAATCCCGATATTTGTCGCAATCCCGCCGGATTTATGCACATCCCCCTTCCAGGAGATAAAATACCAGCGGCCCCGGCTGGTGATATAGGAAAGATCCACATCATATTTGGTGTCCTTGCCAGCCCTGGCCACCTTTTCCTTTAACTCTATGATCGCCGGATGAAGCCGCAGCTGCAGGATATTGTAGATATGCTTGCCGCTCTCCTGCTCCATCTCCTCCAAACCGTCGATGTTCCAGGGATTTAACACCAAGGGCTTTTCGCAGATGGCATGGGCATCGCTTCGCAGGGCAAACCGGATCTGGGCATCATGCAGGTAATTGGGTGAGCATATGGACACATAATCGATCTTTTCGCCCTTTCGCCGCAGTTTGTCCACATGCCGGTCCAGCCGCTCAAACTCAACAAAAAACGCGCTTTCCGGAAAATAGCTGTCAATTACGCCCACGCTGTCATTGGGGTCTAATGCCGCAACCAGTTCATTTCCCGTATCCTTAATCGCCTTCATGTGGCGCGGCGCGACAAAACCGGCCGCCCCGAGCAAAGCAAATTTATACATGCCAATCCTTATAAAACTGATGGATGAAATATTAAATGCTCCTTATCATTAAACTCAAATGTCACGCCAAGAAACAATCCTCGGTCTTAAATTTGAGCCAAAATGTCAAAATATTCTTCGCGGCTCATGCCAACGATCCGCATATTATTTTTAATTACGAATGCTGGAACCTCTTTATACATGGGAATTACCACTGGTCGAATAGCACCCGGATAATGAAATACCAGATGATCTCCACGTGTCCTGGAATATGTACAGCCAACTTTTTCAAATACCTTTACAAGAGTTTGATAATGGATCGGCTTGATCTTCATGAAACAGCTATTTCGATTGGTGTAAATCCAACTAATTCTTTTCGCATGCCATAAACTTCACTTTCGGTCTCTTCCAAGCCACATTCTTCAAGAAACTCCTTAAAAGTCCCCATACTGCGTGTTTCTTCGATATTGATGAGTATGGCTTCTTTTAAATTTTTTTTTGCCTCTTCTACGTCTTCGCCGCAGGAAGCGATATCCAACTCAGGGCAATAGGAAACATACATATTCCCTTCTCTCCAAATTTCTTCGGTAATTCGGAATTTCATTTAATGCTCCTCAAACAATCTTTTTAAAGACTCATCCGCCTGCTGCAAACGATATAGAGCCAAATCCATTTTCTACAGAACGCAATTCAAAAAGGCGCGCAAACGCCCTCCCCACTGGCATTTCGAGCGGCAGCGAGAAATCTTAAAACAAGATTCCTCGTCACTGTCGTTCCTCGGAATGACGTATCCGAAAGATTTTGGAATAATTATAAATATCTTTAAATTTTTCCTTACACCTTAAACCCCACACCCTACACCCTACACCTTAAACCCTACACCCTACCCCTTACTTACACCCTAGCCCCCTACCCCTCAACCCTCTTTCAAGCCGCATTCTTACGATTAAAGCGAAATCAAAGACTAAGAACCCGATCCAGCAGCGCGTGCGCCGCCTCATCCTTGTCCAACATGGGTAGGTCTTCTACGTGGCCGTCCTTGAAAAAAAGCTTCATCTTGTTGGTATCCGCCTCAAATCCCGAGTCCGGTGCGCCGATCAGGTTGCCCACAATCATATCCAGGTTTTTGCGCTTAAGCTTATCCAAAGCATTCTTCTCAAGATCCTCGGTTTCAGCGGCAAAGCCTACAAGTACTTGATTTTTCTTTCTTTTGCCGAGCGTTTCCAGAATATCCTCGGTTTTGGCCATCTTCACCACAAGCTCATCCGCCTGTTTTTTCATTTTCTGGCCGGCCACCTCAACCGGCCGGTAATCCGACACCGCAGCCACCTTGATGACCGCATCCGCCGCATCCATTTCAGCAAAAACCGCTTCGGCCATTTCTGACGCCGTATCAACGCGCACAACCTTTACCCCATAGGGATCAGGCAGGCTCGTGGGCCCGGCCACCAGCACCACCTCCGCGCCCCTGGCTGCCGCCGCCCGGGCCACGGCATAGCCCATCTTGCCGGAGGACGGATTGCTCACAAACCGCACCGGATCCATCGGCTCCCGCGTCGGCCCGGCGGTTACCACGACGCGCTTCCCATTGAAATCCTTTGGCAACAGGCAGTTATTGACACTCTCCGCAATCTGCTCCGGATCCGGCAGCCGGCCCGCGCCCACCGCGCCGCAGGCCAGCTCCCCGGCGCCAGGCGCCACAACGATATAGCCGTCATTCTGCAATATCTTTAAATTGCGCTGCACCGCCGCACTCTCATACATGTTGGTATTCATGGACGGGCAGACGAGCTTTGGCGCCGTGACCGCCATCATGAAGGTGCTTAAGGCATCGTCGGCTATCCCGTTGGCCAGCTTTCCGATGATATCCGCGGTGGCCGGAGCGATCACCACCGCATCCGCGGTTTCCGCCCAGGAAATATGGCGCATATGCGGGTCCGACTGCTCGCCGAACATCTCGACAAACACCGAATGCCCGGAAATCGCCTCAAACGTCATCCGCCCCAAAAACCACTCGGCATTCCGGGTCATAATCACCCGCACGTCCGCGCCGGCCTTCTGCAGCAATCGCAGCACCTCAACACTCTTATATGCCGCAATCCCGCCGGCAACACCCAGCACTATCTCTTTTCCCTTCATAAAGCATCCATCCCCAAGTGCCTAAAAACCTGCTTAATAAATTCATTCAAATCCTCATAGTCAGAAAATCGCTCTGCCAGTTCATGATAAAAAAGTATGCCGATATCCGCATCGCTTTCCGGCTTTTGGGTATCAGCCGCATAAGAGCCGAACAGATACGCGGCAGCCACTTCCGGCCGGCTTCGGAAATATTCATCTATCTTTTTAATTAGCGCGTCGTGGCTCATTGTTAAATCAACTTCCTTCGCATATCTGCGGCAAACTCAAACATCCGCTTACTTCCTTTTCCCTCTGCGAGAAGGCCAAAATGAGGGGGAAAAAGCTCAAATTAACGACATCAGGCAATACCGGCACGACCTTCCGGAATTATCATACCAGCCGGGGCGCTGTTCCGCAATTTAATATTCAAGGTTTGATACCCGGCCTTGACAAAATTCATACTTACGGTTATACTTTAATGCATACAATACCACGATCACGATCAAGGCGCTGAAAAAAATCAGCGTATTTTAACACATTGAGTATCATAAGGAAGGGCAATTGAAATGCCAAATATTAAGACGGCCATATCAATTGAAAAACCTGTTTTTGAGCAGATGGATATGCTTGCAAAAAATTTAAAAATATCGAGAAGCCGGTTGTATTCAATGGCTGCCAGGGAATTTATCCAGCGCCACAAAAACGCCGAGCTTTTAGAACGCATAAACAATGCCTATGACGACCTTCCGGAATCTGAACCGATCGTTTCGGAAATGCGTCCAAAACATTATAAAATCGTAAAAGATCAATGGTAATTTGCCAGGGGGACATATTCTGGGTCGAGCTTAGCCCCCCAAACGGTTCTGAACCGGGATATCGGCATCCCCATGTCGTCATTCAAAACGACCTTTTCAACCAAAGCAGAATCAATACTGTCGTGGTTTGCGCTTTGACATCCAATCTAAAAAGGGCCGATGCGCCCGGCAATGTGCTTTTAAAAAAAGGCGAAGCCAATTTACCGAAAAAAAGCGTGGTCAATATTTCTCAGCTTTTTACCGTAAACAAAGGCGACCTGCATGAAAAAATCGGGGGCTTATCAAAAAATCGCTTTCTTGAAATTTTACAGGGTATAAAACTTCTTGTGGAACCGAAGGGCGAGGAAGCGCCACGTGAAACGTGATATAATTCGGAACTTCGATGGACCGTGGACCCTAAACCTTTTTATTCACAATTCAAGGTTTG
This sequence comes from Desulfobacterales bacterium, assembly GCA_034520365.1. NCBI lineage: Bacteria > Pseudomonadati > Thermodesulfobacteriota > Desulfobacteria > Desulfobacterales > Desulfobacterales bacterium. The sequence goes on along the minus strand of JAXHNP010000006.1, from coordinate 714,837 downwards.
ACACCCGCCCCCCCCCCTAAAAACTTGACAAAAAGACCATCCAATGACATAACAAATCAGAATTGCAGAAAAAGCGTTTTCAGCGGTTATGTGTTCCCCCACACGGTAAATTTGTTCTATTTTTCAGGCAGGCACGGTGGCCTGCCCTACAGAAGGGTCTGCCGCCGCGCCTGCCCTGCTGTAGGGTCGGCCACCGTGCCGACCGCCCATGTGAAGGGTCTGCCGCCGCGCCTGCCCTATTGTAGGGTCGGCCACCGTGCCGACCAATCGTGCGAAACGTGGGGTTTACCGCGTTAAAAAAATTTTACCATCACAAGGCTTTGATATGATTATTTCTCTTAAAATCCAGCCGCCGTCGCGCCCCCTGCTGATAACCGTTTTCTTTCTGGCAATACTCAGCTTCACCGCCGCCCCGGTGCTCGCCTCCAGAACCATCCAGGTATCGCCTGATCCCGGATCCGGTGTAGCCCCCCTGGAAGTTAAACTCACGGTTCGCGTGGACCGCTCAACCAGCACGCCTGAAGAATATGTCATCGACTTTGGCGACGGCAGCGAAGAAGAAAGAGTTGAAACCAACGAATACAGCCATACCTTCACCCATACTTACGGCCCTGGGTTTTTCAGGCCCACCGCCACGGTGTTGAAAAAAGAGATCGGCACAACCACAGAATCCGATCCGGCCAGCATTATCGTGGCCAAATGGAAATTTCAAACCGGCGATGAAATAGATTCCTCGCCCGCGATCGGGCCGGAAGGCACGATTTATGTGGGCTCGGATGACGGAAATCTTTATGCCGTTGACCCGGAGACCGGCGAGGAAATCTGGCGGTTTAAAACCGGCGATAAAATCCAGTCCTCTCCGGCGGTCGGTCCCAACAGGACAATCTATGTCGGCTCCCTGGACAACCGCTTTTATGCCATCAAGCCGAACGGGGATCTAAAATGGTCCTTTAACATTGGAGATTATATTTTCTCTTCCCCGGCCATCGGACCTGACGGCCGCGTCATCTATATCGGCGCAAGCGACGGCAGCCTGTATGCATTCAATGCCAGCGGCACCCTTAAATGGAAATTCGATGCCGGCGGAAAAATCGTCTCAACCCCGTCCATCGGCCACGACGGGCTTGAACATGTCGTTTACTTCGGCTCCACAAACCGCCATGTTTATGCCTTGGCGGCAGACAATGGCGATTTGAAATGGGCGTTTCCCACAGACGCCGAAGTGTATGCCTCCCCTGCAATCGGCAAAAACGGCCGCATATATGTGGGCGAATGCCGGATAGAAGATGCCGAGGAATACAATTTTAAATTCTACTGCCTTAATCCGGACGGCACCAAAAACTGGTCATTCACTGACGGGACAGGATTTTATTCATCAGCCGCCATCGGACCGGACGGCATCATTTATGTAGGCACGTGGGATGGGGTATTTATGGCATTTAATCCAAATGGAGGCATAAATTGGTCAGTAAGACCCGGGCCGCCCTATGCGGATATCAACTCCTCCCCGGCAGTCGGCTCCAATGGTGTTATCTACGTGGGCAGCAAAAAGGAGATTTTTCTCGCTTTAGATCCGGAGCAGGATGAGGACGAGGATGCAAAAAACTGGGTGTTTCGCACCGGTGATGACATTGTTTACTCCTCACCGGTGATTGATGCGGACGGCACGATATATTTCGGCTCGCGGGACAAATGCCTGTACGCGGTCAATCCCGGCGGCATGGCGCCGGCGGCCAGCGATTGGCCCATGTTTCAGAGAAATGCGGCCAGAACCGGGCTTGCCGGTGACATCTCAATTCCGGCGATTATCTCAACCGAGCCCATGAACCAAAGCACCGACGTTAAACGGGACCTCAAACAGGTCAAAGTCAATTTTTCCCCGGACATTGATACCGATCAGGTGCAGATTGATGAATTTCAGCTTAAAACAGGCACAGGAAAAGATGCTGAAATTGTGGACGGATTTTCATTTTTGGATTTTACCCGGTACAACAATGTGGGATTCCGGCCCACGGCGATTTTTGAACGAATCGATGATGAAACCCCACTGCCCTACAATAAAGTTTATACCGCATCCATCGCCTATTATACAAAGAATCCGGATGACACAGCTGAGGAAGAGAACCAGCAGAAAACCTATACCTTTGCCTTCAGGACGGAACAGGAACCCGAAGAAGAGCTCGACAGCGATCCCAGCTCTGACTTCAGCTGCTTTATTAAAGCCTTAGTGGAGGGCAATCACTAAAGGATTTTAAAGGCCGCGTAATTGAAATAAATTCCAAATCCCAAGCACCAAATATCAAACACCCCCCTTCAGCCGAGCTTGTCCTTGTTTGAAATTTTGGTCATTGAAATTTGTTATTTGTTTGTAATTTGGGATTTGTAATTTGGTGCTTAATCCCTTGGTCCTTGTTTGTAATTTGTATTTTGTAATTTGGGATTTTTTATTTACGAACCGTGAACTGTGAACTGTGAACCCTGAACTGTGAACTTTTTCTTTTTAATTCACAATTCAAGGTTTGACACCCTACTCATCCATCTCCATGCGCCGTATCCGCAAAAGTATCTCTTCAATCAGTTTGCGGTTAAATGAAATCACATCCCCCAGAAGCCCGACGATAATCACCTGAAAGCCGACCAGAAACAGAATGGCCGCAAGAATCAGGGACTGAATATGCCCGCCGCCCTCACCGGCCAGGTAATAAATCAAAAACCGCACGGATGGAATCAGCGCGCCAATAATACAGATCATGCCGATAATAAAAAAGGTCCGCAGCGGCTTGAACATGGTATACATCCGGACCATGGTGGAAATCTGCTGGGCAATAAAGCGGGGGATGCTTTTCATCAGCCGGGAGTCCCGGGTTTTGGGATTGGTGCCCACCGGTACACTGGCAATGCGCAGCTTCTTGTTGCCCGCCTGGATAATGGTCTCCACCGTATAGGAATAGGCGGAGACCACGTTTATCTGCATGGCCGCATCCCTTGAAAACGCCCGGAACCCGCTGACCGCATCCGGCACCGTGGTTCCGGAAAGCAGCCGCACCACCATGCTGCCGATTTTCTGAAGCTTTTTTTTGACAAATCCGAAATGCTCAATACTGTCTGTCTTGCGGTCGCCCACCACAATATCGGCCTCACCCCTTAACACCGGCTGCACCAGCCTGGCGATACCCGCCCCCTGGTACTGATTGTCGCCATCCGTATTAACGATGATATCCGCCCCCAGCGTCAGGCAGGCATTCAGACCATTCGTAAAAGTCATGGCCAATCCCTTGTTGCCGCAGTTCTGAACGATGTGGTCAACCCCCAGCTCCCTGGCAACCGTCACGGTCCGGTCCGTGCTGCCGTCATCGATAATCAGAATCTCTACCGAATCAATCCCCTCGATATTGCGCGGGATATCCCTCACCGTCTGCGGCAGCGTCTTTTCCTCATTAAAACAGGGAATCTGGACGATTAGTTTCATTTGCTCTCACCGCTCTTAATCATTTGCTGATTGCTTCATATAAAGCGATTTATGCGAACACCAAAGTGTTTTTGCAGAAAGCAGCTTTCAGCCGCCATGGCAAAACCGGCCACACTGTCATTTCGAGCGACAGCGAGAAATCTTTTCCACACTGTCATTTCGAGCGACAGCGAGAAATCTTTTCTCTAAAAGATCCCTCGTCGCTGCCGCTCCTCGGGATGACAGCCCCCACGCCCCCTTTAACAACTCTACACCCTGAACCCTAAACTGTGAACCGCGAACCGTGAACTGTGAACTGTGAACTGTGAACCCTGACCTTTCATCTCCGAAATATCTCCAAAATCTCGGAATACCCATACTCCCTGGCGATACTCCTCGGCGAATTGCTGTGCGAATTTTCAATATCCGGATCCGCCCCGTTTTTGACCAGCAGCTCCGCAATCTTCGGATTATTCCGATGCGCCACCTTCAACAACGCGGTCTCGCCGAATGAATTAGCGGCATTCACCGCCGCCCCCGCATCAAGCAAAAGCTTAACCATTTCAAAATCTTCATTGGCAGCGGCATAGATCAGCGGGGTCCATCCCTCATAATTGGCTTTGTTCACATCCGCCCCGTGCCGGATCAAAAACTTCGCATATTGAAAATTTTCATTCTCACATGCGTACATCAAGGCGGTCTGCTCATTTTCATCCCGGGCCGCCACATCCGCCCCTTTTTTAATAAACAATACCATGAGTTCGGCGTGGATTATTCCCGCATTCTCGCAGGCTGAATTTAGCCGGGCGGCTACATCCGGGGCCAGTTGAATGGATTTTTTCTCAAACTCCGCAGCCACACAGTCTTTCTGCTTGCAGAGCTTCATCAGAACAGTCTCGCCTCTTCTATCCGATGTATTTACAGGCAGCCCGGCTTCCAGCAGCAGCGTGGCCGTCTCGAGGTAATCCTTGCGCAGCCCGGCAATCACGGATTGAAAGGTTTCCTCTGAAACAACAAGGGTAAGGGGGCTGTTCGCAAGCGCGTGGTGGAACTCTTTTATATCGGTGTCACTGCTGTAGCCCGGCCGGATGCCCTCCAATGCCTGCAGGATGTCATACAGGTTATACCGCTGCCCGGCGCCATCCTCATCTGCATCTGCCTGATATTGAGCGAAATCTCCGTCGACCGAATCGGCAACACGCTTGTACAGGTTTTCGACAATCGTAAAGTAATTTGAACCGGCAGCAACCAAAAGCGCATCCGCCCCATTATCATTTTTTGCGGAAACCGGCGCCCCCGCATCGAGCAGCAATTGAACCAATTCAGGGCTCGCTTTTTTTGCCGCCGCATGCAGCGGGGTGTTGCCGTCGGGATTTTTTGCATCCAACTCGGCCCCGTTTTCGATAAGGAGTTCGGCAGCGGCTTTATTGGCCCGCTCAACCGCCAGAAATAATGGGGGGACTTCCTTTTTCCCGCTGACATTAACCGGCGCCCCCTTTTCCACCAGGGCCTCAATCACATTGATATCGCCCTGATCCAAAGCAAAGTGAAGGGCGGTAAACCCCCGCTGGTTTTTGAGCGACACATCCGCATCCTGCGCAATCAAATAGCGAACAATCGATTCATGGCCACTCGAAGCCGCCGCCATCAGCGCCGTCATGCCGGAGCGATTCGACAAATCAACATCCGCCCCGTTTTCCACCAAAAGCTCTACAACCTCCGGATGCCCGTTTGAAGCAGCCTCCAGCAGGGCGAACCGCTGCTCCTTATCCACCCTGTTCACATCAACGCTTTTCTCCAACGCCGCTTGCGCCTCTGCGGCATCGCCCTCACCTGCCGCGATTATCAACCCATTGCCCTGCAGCGCCGCACACCCCGACAACGCCACCACCACCACCAGCAAAACAAGGGTGACAAGGGTGTCAAACCTTGAATTGTGAATTATCCTTGACATGGTTAAGTCCTATCTCTATATGCATATTATGGGAAGAGCATGGCGAATTGAATATCCGGGCGCAATCTATCATTTGCTGTCCCGGGGCAATGCCGGACAGGAAATCTTCATGTCTGAAAAAGACCGGCATTTGTTTTCAAATACGGTTGCCGAATTTGCGGAACGTTTCGAAATCGATATTCTTGCCTATGTGTTTATGCCCAACCATTACCACCTTATGGCCAGAACCCGTCACGCCAACCTGAAAACTGCCATGCAATGGCTCGGCACCACCTACACCCGGCGATTTAATAATCGCAATAGCAAACAGGGCCACCTTTTTCAAGGCCGTTATAAAAGTATTCTGGTCGAAGACGAATCCTATTTCATCGGACTGTCCTGCTACATTCACCGCAATCCCTTAAGAGCCGGCCTTGTCAACCGGCTTATCGACTATCCATGGAGCAGCTATCCGGTATATGCTTACGGAAAAAAGGGGCCGGACTGGCTGCGCACGGAAAAGATCCTTTCCGCTTTCGACAGCAGCGACCCGCACGCCGGATACCGGCTTAAAGTCCAGGATTATGCCAACGAGGAAAAGCAGCTGATGGAGGATCTTCGCCACGGATTTATTTTAGGGTCTGAGCAGTTTGCGGAAAATATCCGAAACCGGTTTCTGCCGGAAACACCGGAAATTGAAATCCCTCAGCAGAAAAAACTGGCAAAGGATATGAACAGCGGGGATCAGATTGAAAAAGCCGCCGCGACCCTTGGCCTGGATATGGAAAAATGCGTTCAAGCCGGACGGCTGCGGGGTGAGGACAAACAGAAACGGGATTTATTGCTTTACTTGATGTGGAACACCGGGCTGATGACCAATGCGGAACTCGGAAACCGGTTTGCCATGACCTACTCTGCTGTAAGCCACAATGTAGCATCAATCAAAAAACAGATTAACCAAAGCGAGCAGCTTCAATCATGGCTGGCACAGCTTAATTCACAATTCAAGGTTTGACACCCTCAAAACCTCCCCCACCGCCTCCCAATTAAATACCTTGACGCCCTTATGCTCCATTTTTTCGGAGCCACCGTAAATAAGCGCAGGCGCAATCGATTGATTACCGGCTAACGCCATCCATTTTTCAAGCCCGGAAAAAAAATCCCGATTAAGAGTCTGACCCGCCTTAATTTCAATCGGCATCAGTTTGCCGCCATAATCGGCGATGACGTCAATCTCGTTGCCGTTGCTGTCCCGCCAGAAATAAAAACCCACATTTTCCATCCGGTTAAATCGGATTTTCATCAATTCGGAGACGATAAACGTTTCAAATATACTGCCGCGCAATGGGTGGGTGGCAAGCTGTTGCGCCTCCTGAATGCCCAAAAGCCAACACAGCAACCCGGTGTCATAAAAATATAGTTTTGGCGATTTGACCAACCGCTTACGAAAATTGGCATGATGGGGGCGCAACTGAAACAGGATATAACTGGCCTCCAGCACCGAAATCCATGATTTCGCCGTGTTATGGGTAATACCGCAATCCGCCGCCAATGATGAAAGATTCAAAATTTGCCCGCTCCGTCCCGCACACAACCTCAGAAACCGCTGAAATGCGTCCAGGTCCTGGACATTAAGGAGCTGCCGGACATCGCGTTCTACATAAGCTGTAACATAAGCCGGCAGCCAGAAACGTGGTGATAACGGCCGATCATACAACGGTGGATATCCACCGGTAAAAAGCATATGGTCAAGCTCGGCCGGCCGAATTCCCGCCGCCTCTAATTCCCCGACCGAAAAAGGAAGCAGCTCAATAAATGCAGTCCGCCCTGCCAATGACTGCGTAATCCCGGCCATCAAGCCGAACTGTTGGGAACCTGTAATTAAAAAAAGACCCGTTCGTCCGTCTTTGTCAACATGGGTCTGCAAATAGGAAAGCATTTCAGGGACCCGCTGAACCTCATCTAACACCGCGCCATCAGGCATGCGGCTTAGAAAAGCCCTGGGATCTTCAACAACCAATTGCCGGATATCGGGATCTTCAAGCGAGAAATAAGGTTTGTGGGGAAATACGGCGCGTGCCAGCGTCGTTTTTCCCGCTTGCCTGGGCCCGGTGATTGTAACGATCGGAAAGCCGTGCAACTGCGCGTGGATGATTTTCTCGGAATCACGGGGAATCATAACGAAAAACTAAAAGCATTTATGTAAAAAGTCAATCTTTTTTACAATATACATAAAAAATCTCATCCTTTTCTTTCTGCCCTGGCCTTTTATTTCTTCTATCTTCATCAATTTTTACTTCTGCTGCCTTATTCCCCGGACCGAGGCGGTGGAGATTTAATTATTGTTTGTGATTTGGTGCTTCTGATTTGAGTCCTTGTTTGTAATTTGTGATTTGCAATTTGGTGCTTAATTCTCTTGGTGCTTCGACTGAACCCTGAACTGTGAACTGTGAACTGTGAACCGTGAACTCTGAACTGTAAACCCTGAACCCTAAACTTTTCTTCTTTAATTCACAATTCAAGGTTTGACACCGCCCCACCGCCCGGCCCCACTCCGCATCAAATCATCCTTTTTACCGCATCCACAAATTCTGCTGCTGCATCAACAGCCTGCCTGGCATCTGCCATGGGCACATGAAGGGTAACCCCATAATCCCCAACACCTTGCAACTCAAAAAGCCAGTTCAAATTCCTGCCATGATGCTTTTCCAATCTGCCCGGCTTGATAAAGTTTTTATGAATTGTGGCGATGACGCCACTATGCTTGCGAAACGTCAGTTTTTCTTTTAATAAAAGCCCTGTTGCCGCATAAAATGCAGCATAATATGCTCTTGAAGCCGCAAAATCAGAATACCCACCTGATAATAATTGTTTTGCCGCTTCAACAGCTCGGTCTGCCCTTTCAATATTTGCTCGGATTTCTTCGGTGTATTTTTCCGAACTCAAGCCGCGACACCTTCCTGCTTTGCATTGCGATAAAGTTGCGAACTTCCCGCCTCAAATTCCTCCAATGAAACCGGTTTGGCTGATATGAGATTTTCGGATTCAAGTTGAAACGGATAAAGCAGATCTACTATCGTCCGCAATTCAGTAAAATAATCGAAAGCACCCGATAAAATCACAAGCAAATCAATATCGCTTGTATTTTCCGCATCGCCACGAGCAGCCGAACCATATAAAAACAGGCCATAAAATCGTTTGCCGTAGTGGTCTTTCAAAACTTTCTTGCATTCCGCTATAATGTTTTGTTTATTCATTTCTTCACCGATTACATTAAATCCATATTGTATTTAAAACTTTATACCGAATACCGGCCCACTCATCAAACGAAACCGTGAACTGTGAACTGTGAACCGTGAACCCTGAACTTTTCTCTTTTTTAATTCACAATTCAAGGTTTGACACCCTTCACACCCTACCCCTGTCATCCCGAGGAGCGCCAGCTACGAGGGATCTTTCATGGATCTTTCATGTAACAAGATTTCTCGCCCCCGCTCGATAAATAACAGAAACGCCCTATATGGAATTGTTTGAAATTTTGGTCATTGAGATTTGATTGTTGTTTGTGATTTGGTGCTTCTGATTTGGGTTATTGTTTGTAATTTGTAATTTGCTATTTGGTGCTTTTTTCTTTTTGGTGCTTCAGCCGAACCCTGAACCCTGAACTGTGAACCCTGAACTGTGAACTGTGCACCCTGATCAGCTTGTTCCAGTCGATATCGAATCAAAGCTTGGAAATGGTTATCCTCGCTGCTCATGCCGCTATCTCGATTCCTTCGCGCTCAATGTTTCGAGCAAGACAGCTAACAGACAAGGGCCCATAGTGAAATTCACTTTCACTTACCACAACAACTGAAATTACGATTTCTTTTTCAAGGCTCAGTTCCCAGGCTGCATTCTGTATCCGTCTTTTTAAAGAAGCGCTTTTCTCAGGCACTTCTATCAAAAAATCGAGATCGGATCCAGGCACTGCCTCTCCCCTGACTTGCGAACCATAGGCATAAATACGCACAACTTTAACCTCAGGCCTTAACTTCGCAATTAACTCCTCAGCTATTCTTTTTATTTCTTCTATCTTCATCAATTTTTCCTTCTGCTGCTTTAATCCTCAGACGGATTTGATTAAATCTCAAATCCCAACCACCAAATGACAAACAAATCCCAAATTCCAAGCACCAATTTTCAAAACAAAACCCCTTCGGCGGCCGCCCTTGTTGTTTGAAATTTTGGTCATTGAGATTTGGTGCTTGTTTGAAATTTGTGTTTTGTAATTTGGTGCTTAATTATTTTTGGTGCTTGTTTGTAATTTGTAATTTGAGATTTGGTGCTTTTTTCTTTTTGGTGCTTCGACTGAACCCTGAACCCCGATCCCCTGAACCCTGAACCCTGAACTCTGAACCGCGAACTTTTCTTTTTTAATTCACAATTCAAGGTTTGACACCCTTCATGCTGCTAAAATTACTGATGCAGTTCAGCGTCAATTCGCTCAGATATAAAAATTTTAAGCAGCGACTGGTAGGGTACGTCTCGTTTATTTGCAATCACTTTAAGCTCTTCAATCATGGACTCAGGGAGACGGATGGAAATTGATCGGGTCGAAGGCTTAAGCTTAGGCATAACGACATTTTCTGCATCTGACCAGTCAATATATTCTGAAGAATCATGTTTTTGCCAGAAAAGACGCTCTTCGGCCTCACTTTTAAATTTTGGTATTTTCATTTGAGATACCTTTCAATTTCCGCATCTGTCATATCACGTGCGGAAATTATTCGTATTTTGTCGTTACGAACAGTAAAAACGGCAAAAAGCAGGCGATTTACATTCGTACGACCAAGCACATAATATCGATTTTCATTTTTGGAATGCTCTTTGTTCTGTTTTATTATTAAAGGTCTATTAAAAAATATTTGTTCACATTCTCCGTTTGAAACATCATGTTGATCCCAATTCTTGGTAAGATTGCCCTGATCCCATTCAAAACCGGTACAACTTTCCAATATTTTTTTTGGTTTAACCATAAATTGTGTATACTATGATTATATACATAAAGTCAACGTGATTTTTAAATGGCGGTTTGGTTATTGTTTGTGATTTGGCGCTTTTGATTTGGTGCTTGTTTGAAATTTGTGTTTTGTTATTTGGTGCTTAATTGTTTTTGGTGCTTGTTTGTAATTTGTAATTTGTTATTTGGTGCTTTTTTCTTTTTGGTGCTTCGACTGAACCCTGATCCCCGAACTGTGAACTGTGAACCGTGAACCCTGAACTCTGAACTGTGAACCCTGAACTCTGAACTGTGAACCCTGAACCCTGAACTTTTCTTCTTTAATTCACAATTCAAGGTTTGACACCCTTCACATAATACCCCCCACTTTTAGGCGCCCCGCGAAACTCTATTTTCCCCTGATCCCTGAGCGTTTTCAAAAGGCGCTCAAGAGTTCTTCTTGTAACACCCAATTGATCCTGTATCTGCCTGGTATTGTTACCTGGGTTGTTATATATAAAGTTCAACACTTCCGTTACTCCGCCACTTACTCCGCCACTTACTCCGCCATTTACTCCGCCACTTCCGGAACCATCAATAGGATACAAAGTAACCTTGAAACAGTCAGCCAACCCTTCAAACAATGGCTCACGCGCCCCAGCCCTTTTCATTGTCTGCCGAACCCGCTTAATACCCGACCCATACTTTTCAATAATTCCGGCCTC